>NZ_CP016796.1:1278502-1598127 GCF_001895265.1 Francisella uliginis | reverse complement strand
AGGTGCCAAAACAATCAAAGTATAATGCCTATGATAAAAGCTTTTGCTTAAAAGATATTCCAAACTCAAAAACTCTCAAAGAAGCAGAATTCTACTTTCCTATTACTAATGAGCAACTCTATAAAAATAATATTATTAAGATCTTAGAAGAATATCGTAATAGCTCAATAATGGTTGATGAATTAAGTAATTATAAAATCTTTGGTATGCTACATGGTTTTATAGATTTGATTTTTGAATATGATGGTAAGTTTTACGTTGCCGATTATAAATCAAATTATCTTGGAGATAAATTAGAAGACTATAATCAACAAGCTATGCAGGAGAAAAACCAAAGTAGTTTTTATGATTTACAGTATCTAATATATAGTGTTGCATTAAATAAATATTTAAAACAAAATATTCCAAATTATAATTTTGAGAAACATTTTGGTGGTGTATATTATTTCTATTTACGTGGTATGAAAAATGGTTATGGAATATACCAAGCTAGTCCATCTTTTAAAATTATTAGTAAATTATCTAATTTATTAGATGGAGGTCCTAATGTATAAGACTTTCCATAAAGCTAAAGAGAGGTTAGCAAATATACAAGCTGTAGATTTTTTCTTTGCTAAGGATGTATTGGCTTTATTTAGGAAACAAAATTTAGGTCAGCAAATAAAAATTAATCGTCATTCCGGACTTGATCCGGAATCTTTAAAAGATAGTCAAGATCAGAAAAGTAATAAGATCCTGAAACAAGTTCAGGATGACAGTTGGTGTATTGATAATAATTCATTAGATATGGTGCTATTTCATTTACTAATGGAGCTTATGTCAGCTTATAGTTATGGACATAGTTGTATTAAGATAAAAGACTTAGCAGATAAAACTATTTTTGCTTCTGAGGAAGGTGATGAAGAGTTAAAAGAAGGGTATAAGCTACCTAGTTATAAAGAGCTTATAGATATTTTGGACTCTATAGATTATACCAAGCTACCTATTTATTTTGCTAAAGAGTTTGATTCTTTATATATCAAAAGACTCTGGTGTTATGAGAAAGAAATTGCAGAATTTATTAGACAAAAAACTAGTAAAAACATAGCTTGCTGTGATAATGTTAAACTTAATGAGATTGTATCTAGACTGTTTGAAACTACTGAAGAGATAGATTATCAAAAACAAGCTGTTTTAAATAGCTTTAACTATGACTTTAGCATAATTTCTGGAGGACCTGGAACAGGTAAAACAACTACTGTAGCAAAGTTACTATTAGCTATGCAAATGTTTAATGATAAACAGCAGAAAATAGCGCTTTTAGCACCGACAGGTAAAGCAGCACAGCGGATGACAGAATCGTTAAGGAAAACTTTGGCTAGTGGTTTAGATCTTTCAGTTATTCCCGAATTTAGTCAGGATTCTCTTAGCTATTTAAAAGAATTAGAAGCCCAAACAATACATCGCTTTTTAGGCTTACGACCAAATTCAAAATATATTAAGTATCATAAAGAAGCAAAAGCTCCTTATGATGTGATTATTGTCGATGAAGCATCTATGCTAGATATAAATATTTTCATCAAACTTATACGAGTCATTAGTGAAAATACTAAATTAATATTATTAGGTGATATTAATCAATTACCATCAGTAGAAGTAGGAAGCCTTTTAGCAAGCTTAACTATTGATATAACTGGAAATATACCAAAATATACAACCAAGCTTCTAAAGAACTATCGTTCACAGCAAAATATAAATAACCTTGCAAATAGTGTATTGATGGGTGAGGTTTTACAAGCAGAGCATGAAGGTGAAAATATTAACTTTTATGATTCAAAAGATATGGATAAGCTCCTCAAAAGTTATGCAAATAAATATAAAGCTTTAGAGAAATGTAGCGGTTACAAAGAAGCTTTAGGAATTTTAAGTAAATTTAGAATATTAGTAGCAAATAAAAATCTAGATATTGGTACAGATAGGCTAAACCAGAAGATTGAAAAATTATTAGGTAAAACAATAGATTCTAACTATAAAGCCAGACCTATTATGATAACGCAAAATAGCTATTCATTAGGTTTGTTTAATGGAGATATTGGCATTATTTGGCCAGACTCAAGTGGTAAGCTTCGAGCATATTTTGATGGTAAAGATGATAGGGTGTTTTCTTTGAATATGCTTCCTAATTATGAAACAGTATATGCAATGACAATTCATAAAACTCAAGGCTCAGAGTTCGATGAGGTAGCTATTATATTACCTGATAATGATAATGAAGCTTTAACAAAGCAACTTATATACACAGCGATAACTAGAGCTAAGAGAAAATCGGACATAGTTAGCCAATTAAAGATATTCAATAAAGTTATAAAAAAATCAGTAACTAGAAATTCAAATATACAACATCTAATAGAGTGAGAATTTACTTATTCATCTTGTAAATTATTTTTAAACCATGAAGTAATAAGTCTGAGATAATCAGATCAAAGTATTTTTCGCTTTCAAATAAGTGAGCATAACCACCTGTAGCTATTAATACAGGAGAGCTTTTGGAAAAACTTTCATTAGATATACGACTAACTATTTCTTTGATGGCACCCAATTGTCCATAGACTAAACCAGATTGGATTTGTGAGATAGTTGTCTTACCAAGAGCAGAGTCAGGTTTTGATATTGTGACATCAGATAGTTTTGCTGTCTTTCTAGATAAGCTATCCATTGATAGGCTAATTCCAGGTAAGATCGCACCACCAATATAAGCTTTGTTATCTGAGATAGCACAGATAGTAGTAGCAGTACCAAAATCAACGATAATAATATTTTTTGCAGGAAAATGCGACATTGCTGCAACTGAATTTGCTACACGGTCTGCACCTAAATCTAGCGGGTTTTTAATACTAAGTTTGAGTCCTGTTTTTATTCCAGGTTTTAGCTCAAGAGGAGTGATTCCTAAATACTTTTTGCATGCAGAGTTAACAGAATACTCTAAATGAGGAACTACTGAAGATAGCACAACTGCTTCAATATCTTCGATATCTAGCTTTTTTCTTTCAAAAAATGAAAGTAAAAATATGCCTAAAGTATCAGAAGTACATGGTGTAGTTGAGGGATATCTAAAGTTATATTTGATCTCATCACCTATAAAAACTCCACCAAATATATGTGTATTTCCGATATCAATGCATACTATCATATTTTATTCTCCGTGTTTTAAATCAACTAGCCTTGGCTCAAGTGTTTCTTTGCTAGGATTAATCTGTGCATATGAGATTATAAAAAGTTGATCTCCTATTTCACATTTTCTCGCAGCTGGGCCGTTTAGCGCGATAGTTTTACTATTAGCTTGTCCTTTTATTACATATGTTTCTAGGCGTTCACCATTGTTTAGATTTACAACCTGAACCTTCTCATTTTCTACAATATCAGCTTGTTTCATTATCTCACTATCGATAGTTATACTTCCAACATAAAATAGATCTTTACCTGTTACTGTAGCATATGAGATTTTTGATTTTAACATTGAAATTAGCATGATGGTCCTGTCTCCTTTAAAAAATTATCAATTAAACGTACTTTATTGACATAAAATGCTAAAAAGATTCTTTTATCTACTTCTTTTATATATTCTGGTCTTGCTCCTGTAGCTTCAATTTTCTTACTGAGATCTTCTAAGTTAGAAAAATTATCTTGTTTTATGATGTTGTAGATCACTTTAGTAATCTCGATATCCGAGGTTGATAGGTTTTTGTTTCTTGAGCTAAGAGGCAGTCCAAAGTCTTCTCTAACTATTGAACAACCAATTACCTTAGTATCAATAAAAAAATCTTTTATAAGTTGCCTAATTAAAGCTAGTTGCTGATAGTCTTTTTCACCTAAATATAAATTATTCGGCTTAACTATTTGTAAAAGTTTTAGAACTACAGTTAACATACCACTAAAATGTCCAGGGCGTGCTTTACCCTCTAAAATATCAGCTATTTCAATATTAGGTAGTATCTTAAGAGAATCGCCATCTGGATAGATATCTTTTTGATTAGGATTAAATAATATATCTACCTCTAGAGACTCTAGTATTTTTATATCTTGCTCTAAATTATTAGGGTAAGTTTGAAAATCATACTCATTATTAAATTGTGTCGGATTTACAAAAATACTAACTATAACTAAATCATTTTCTGCTTGAGCTTTTTTAATTAAGCTAATATGACCACTATGTAAAGTACCCATAGTAGGAACAAAACCAATCTTTTTCTCGCTACTAAAGCTAGACCTTACTAGCTGAAAATTTTCAATATTATTAGCTATAATCATAAGTGTGCTCCTTACTTGGGAAAATACCTGCTTTTGTTTCTTCAACATAAGAGTTAATCGCTTTATTAAAAGCTTGAGATGCATCCATATATTTCTTTACAAATTTAGGTTGAAAATCATTGTTCATTCCTAGCATATCCTGCAAGACAATAACTTGACCATCAGTATCTGAACCAGCGCCTATACCTATTGTTGGGATATTTAAAGCTTGTGTTATTTTCTTAGCAACTTTAGCAGGGATACATTCTAATACTATTGAAAAACATCCAGCTTCTTCTAGTTGTTTTGCCTCATTTAGTAGTTTTATAGCAGCAACTTCAGTTTTACCTTGGACTTTAAATCCACCTAAACCATTTATGAATTGTGGAGTTAAGCCAATATGACCCATTACAGGAACACCAGAATCAACAATATATCTTATAGTATCTAAATTACCAGCTGCACCCTCTAATTTGACTGCTTGGGCACCTGAGTGTATCAGAGTTGCTACAGATTGTATTGTTATCTCAAGTGACTGTCTATAGCTTATAAATGGTAAATCAGCAATTATAAGCTTATTTTTAGCTCCTTGAGCTACTGCTTTTGTCATAAATTGCATATCAGATAAAGTAGTATGAGTAGTATTTTCTTTACCAAGCAAAACCATACCACCACTATCACCAACAAGAATACAATCAATGTCAGTATTGTTGATAATATTCGCAAAAGAGTAATCATAACATGTAATCATGGATATTTTTTGCTGCTTTATTTTAGCTTTTTCGAAGTCTAAAATTGATTTCATATTTTATCCTTAGTTGTAAATTGATTAACAATAGTCTTAAAGAAGTTATAAAAATCATCATCTTTCAGAGCTTCAAGATCTTTTTGTAAAGTTACCTTATCTCCTCTTGAAATCGGTCCAGATATGGCATGATGATCTTGCTTGATGTTTTTAAATGTCCTATCTAAGTAAGGAATTAGATGAGTTTTGTTAATGTTGAAGCGAGACTCCATTTCAGTACAAAACTTTTTCCAGATTAAAGCTGTAACATTATTCGCTAGAACACACATTGCGTGATAATAAGGCTTTTCTTCTTTATCTATAGAGAAAGACGGATTAGGTAGTCCAGGTAAAAGTTTACTAAACTTTATATCTTTATTATCTATAATAAATGGGACAGATTTATATACTTCTAGTGTGTATAAGCATTTATCAGGAAAGCTCTGTAGTGGATGAGCACCAATTGCATTCTCAATGCTTAGCGCGCCAGAGAAATGGACGATAATTAAAGAGTCTAAGTTGTTAGAAAGATTATTTTCTATGAAACTCTCTATTTGATCATCTTTAATTAAAACTAAAACATGAGTAGCTCTATCGAGTAGATTATTTAATCTAGATATATCTTCTTTACGAGACCATTGTTCAAAATCTAATTTTAAACATTCGAAATAGTAGCATATGTGAGATGCTACATTGCCGTCGCCGACAATTACATACTTAGGTACCTGTTGCATAAATCAAGTCCATTTTTTTAAATTAATTCTTTAACTATTATTGCCTATAAAATTAGGTCAATATCGATGCTAATCATAAGTACTGTTACCTGATAATGTATACAGTCTCATTTTCACAACGTGAATTTATATCATATGGTTAGTTTGATGACAATGTTTTTAATACCAACAATAAGAGATTTATATTTTATTTTATCTAAAATATTTGATTGATTTTGCCTTATGCAAAGTAATTAAATAGTATAAAATATCCCTTATAAAATAACTTATAGACCATTCTTATTTATATGAATGTTAATGATTTTCTTTCTATAAAATATAGTGACCTTAGTCAGGCAGAATTAAAAGTAAATATTGATAAACTTGCAGATTTTCTTAATCATCAAAGCTATCTGTATCATACTTTGGATAAGCCGATAATTTCTGATTCTGATTATGACAAGCTTTTTAAATTGCTTCAAGATTTAGTTGATGAGAATCCTCAGCTTAAACCTATAAATTCAGTCCTTGATCGAGTTGGTGGCGAGGTGTTAGCTGGTTTTGAAACTATTAAACATAAAAAGAAGATGACTTCTTTAGCCAATGTTTTTAGTCTTGAAGAACTTAAAGATTTCTATGAGAAAATTGAGTATGACGTTGAGCTTGAGTGCGAACCTAAAATGGATGGTTTAGCTATTAGCATTTTTTATAAAAATGGTGAGTTTGATTACGCTGTAACGCGTGGCGATGGTATTCAAGGTGAGAAGGTCTCTGAAAATGTTAAAACCATTAGAAATATTCCACTTAAACTAAATACAGCAAATCCACCTGAAGAGTTAGAGGTTCGAGGTGAGATTATATTAGATAAGCAAAGTTTCTTAGCTCTTAATGAGTATATGCAGGTTAATGAAAATAAAACTTTTGCAAATCCACGTAATGCTGCTGCTGGTAGTATTCGGATGTTAGATTCTAGAGTTGTAGCAAAGCGACCATTAAAACTATATAGCTATGGCATAGGTTATTTCTCAAATGACTTTACCCATCCAGAAACACAGTTTGATTTAATGAATCAGTTAAAAGATTTTGGCTTTACTATTAGTGATAATATGTTTTTAGCAAAAAATTTTGCAGAGCTTGAAGAGTATCATCACAAAATGAGTCATCAACGTGCGGATTTAGCTTATGATATTGATGGCTTAGTTTTTAAAGTAAATAATATTAAATTACAAGATGCTATTGGTTATACCGCAAGAGGTCCTAAGTGGGCTATTGCTTACAAATTTCCAGCAGAAGAGGTTGAGTCAGAGATTTTAAATGTAGAGTTTCAAGTTGGTAGAACAGGGGCTATTACTCCTGTAGCTAGACTTAAACCAGTTGCTGTAGGTGGTGTGATAGTCTCAAATGCAACCTTGCACAATATCAATGAGATTAGACGTAAAGATATTCGTGTAGGTGATAGGGTAATAGTGCGTAGAGCAGGGGATGTTATCCCTGAAATTGTTAAATCATTAGTGCAATATCGTAAATCAGATGCTAAAGTAGTAGAAATGCCATTATGTTGCCCAGTATGTAACTCATCGATAGAGAATATCAATGATCAAGCTATATATCGTTGTACAGGTGGTTGGCATTGCCAAGCGCAAACTACAGAACGATTAAAGCACTTTGTATCACGTAAAGCTATGGATATTGATAAGCTAGGAGCAAAATTAATAGAACAGCTAGTTGCTGCAGATTTGATTAAATATCCTGCTGATATCTATAAGCTTAATTTTGAACAACTAATTAACTTAGAAAGAATGGGAGCTAAATCATCACAGAATGTTTTAGATTCTATTGCTAAAAGTAAGACTCCAAGTTTAGCAAGATTTATTTTCTCTATAGGAATCAAAGATATTGGTGAAGTCTCATCAGAAGCATTAGCAAATCATTTTGGTAGTTTAGATAGTTTCAAAAACTCAACTATTGAAGAGCTAGTGGAAATTAGTGATATCGGTGAGATTATGGCTAATAATATCGTTTCTTTTTGGCAAGATTCACTGAATATAAATATTGTTGATGATCTTCTAAGTGTTGGAATTGATATACAAAATCCTGAGAAAGTAGAGTTAGAGAATAATGATAATTTTGCAGGTAAAACTGTAGTTATTACAGGTACTTTTGAAAATTATAATCGCACCGAACTTACTCAGCTTCTAAAATCAATCGGCGCAAAAGTCACTTCAAGTGTTTCTAAAAAAACAGATATGATAATTTGTGGTGATAATGCTGGTAGCAAACTTACAAAGGCACAAGATTTAGGTGTTGATGTTATTCTTGAAGAAGATTTAAAGGAATTATTATAAAATGATACTTCGAGAAGCTTATGAAAAAGACTTTGATCAGATGATAGAAATATGGGAAGCATCAGTTCGAGCAACGCATGATTTTTTAACAGAAAATGATATATTGAGTTTAAAGAAACTAATAAGGTCAGAGATTTTTTATTTAGATAGTATTAATATAAAAGTACTTGAGAAGGGCGATGAAATACTTGGGTTTATTGGTACAGCAAATGATAATATAGAAATGTTATTTATAGCTCCAAGCTATTTTGGCAAAAGAATCGGTAAATATTTACTTGATTACGCTATTAATGACAGAAAATGTACAAAAGTTGAGGTAAATGAGCAAAATCCTAGAGCTATAAGCTTTTATAAAAAGTATGGTTTTGTGATTAAATCTCGATCAAAGGTTGATCATCAGGGTAATCCGTTTCCAATTTTATACTTAGAGTTAAAGAATGCTTAGAAAAGGTGATGTACTATTTATTTCTGATAGTTCTGAGAAAAATATATCTGAATTATCAAGAGGCTATGCTCAACATAGCTATTATCATTGTGCTTTGTATATAGGATCTGGAGAAATTATTGAAGCTGTAAAGGTTGGTGGGGTAATTAAGGCTAATATATCTAAATATTTAAATAAAAAGATTCTTGTTGCACGAGTAAATGAAGGTGATAGTTTTTTAGATAAAGTTATTTCACAAGCAAAAGACTTTATAGGTTTTAGCTATAATGATTTATTTTTGCCAAACATAAAAAGAAAGCTTTATTGTTCAGAGTTAATTCATGAAGCGTTTAACTTAGCAAGCAAACAACAATATTTCACGCAGCATAAACTTAATTATATTTCTGAAAGAGACTTTAGTGTTTCACAATATTGGATAGAATTTTATAATCAGTATGGCCTTAAAGTTCCACAAGGCCAACCAGGATCTCATCCAAATAATTTATCTTTAGACAAAAGCTTCTACAAACGATTTTTCTTAGAACCGTAATAATAGTTTACAACCTCTGTACTTTATCGTAGAATTACTTCGAAATTATATTTAATAAAACTACTTAGCTAAAGGATTGAAATGCAAATAAGAAAGGCAACCTCAAAAGATTTTAAAGATATGCTAATTATCTGGGAAGAGTGTATATCTAAAACTTGTCAATTTCTTACAACTAGTGAGATTAACAAAGAAGTAGAAACGTTAGAAGAAAAATATTTTAAAGATCCTAATGTTAAATCTTTTGTACAAGTTATAGATGATGAGATAGTTGGTTTTTCATGCATTCGTGAGAAAGAACTTCTATTTACTCCGATAGACCCTAGATACTTTGGTAAAGGTATTGGTGAAACTGTAGTTAAATACTTATTTGAAAAATATGGTATTGAAACAGCCTATGTATATTCAAACGATATGCATTCTTTAGCATTTTATACAGCTCTAGGATTTGCTATTGAAGATAAAATAGAAGATATTTTCTTTGATAATGGCTATCAACTAAATAAATTAAAACTAACTGTATCTCCTAAAGAAGCAGCTGAAAAAATAGCTGCTAAAAAGAAGAAGTCTTTGTAATTAAGCAATAGTAGAAACCGTCACATTTTTCAATACTTGGCAATATTTGATAACCATATTCAGTTTTATATTCTTCAAGCATGCTTATTTCGACAATTTGAGCATTATGATTTTTCGCTAAGAAGTCTTTTATTTGATCTTGATTTTCTTGCTTTAAAATTGAGCAAGTTACATATAGAAGTAAGCCATTATCTTCTAAATTATTATCCCATATATTTTGTAAAATCTGAGCTTGTAGCTTTGTAATATCATTTACATCATTATTACTTCTTAGTAATTTAATATCAGGATTTCTTCTTATTGTTCCTAAAGCTGTACAGGGAGCATCAAGAATTATTTTATTAAATTTACCATGAAATGTTTTTGTAAGATCTTGCTTAACAATTCTTACACTATTATTAGGAGATATTCTATTTAAGTTTTCTTTAAGAAGCTCTAAGCGCCTATCTAATATATCTATAGCTGTAATATCTGCCTTAGGAGCCAGCTCTGAAATATGTGAAGTTTTCCCTCCTGGGGCAGCACATGCATCTAAGATTTTGTCTTCATTTTGAGGGTTAATTATCCAGCCTGCATATTGAGCAGATAAATCTTGAACTGTAAAATAACCTTTTTGAAAAAGTGTATTACTTTCTACAGCTATTGGTTTTTTAAGTTTTATTGAGTTTTTAAGTTCATTCTGTGACACATAAGGGATATTACTTTCATTAAAGTGTTCTATAACTTTAGTAGGGTCTTTTGAGCTATTTAAACGCACAAACATATCTGCTTTTGAATTACTAGCTTGTATAATATCTAGATAGCTATTAGGATACTGTTGTTTTAGTGTATTAATAAGCCATTCGGGCATATCATATTTCTTATGGTTATTATATTCTTCAGTTAGACTATCTATATTTCTAAGGACTTTTCTAAGAACTCCATTAACTAATTTCTTCGCCCAAACTATTTTTAGTTTTTGGCACGCTGAAACTGTTTCATTAATGCTTGCATAATGTGGTTGATTAATCTCAAAAATCTGGAGAATCCCAAGCATTATTAAAATCTTAGCTTTTTGTTTAGTTTTCTCTGAAATATAGGACTTTAGAATTTTCTCTAAGGAAAAGTAATTTCTAAAGAATTCATAGCATAGAAGCTTAACAAAAGACTTATCTTGATCAGATATATCTAAGTTTGAAAGTTTATGTTCGATAGTTAAAAGAGAATATTGCTTATCTAGAATATCTAAGATAACTTTAGCTGCTATAGCTCGAGTATTCATTATTGTTTAATATGTTTTGCTAACAGTTTGATAAGTTTAGGTTGAACTTTTTTATTACCAGCAACTATTAATCCAGAGCTTAGATTATTTGTACCATGGATATCTGTAACAATAGCACCAGCTTCTTTCATGATGATATAACCAGCAGCTAGATCCCAGATTTTTACATTACCACAAGCCCATAAACCATCAATATAACCAGCAGCTACATACGCCATATCCATAGCGATACTTCCTGAGTATCTATATCCTGATATTACTTGTTGTAATTTTATGATCTCGGCAACATAGCTATCATTAAATATTCTACGTGAGTATTTAAGAGAAGCTGAGATAAGTGTGTCAGTTAGGTCTCGACTTTGTGCTACACGAATTTTCTTACCATTTAAAAGAGCACCTTGACCCTTATAAGCACAAAACATTAGATCTAAGAAAGGGTTATAAATAACACCAAGAACAATATCATCATCCTTTTTTACACCTATAGAGATACAGCAATGTGGTAATCCATGGACAAAATTGTTTGTACCATCAATAGGGTCGATAATCCAAGTGAAACGACTATCTTTATTACCAAATTCACCGTTTTCTTCAGTTATAAAGTAATCATTAAAACCAGATTTTTTAATATTATCAATAATAAAGTTTTCTACAGCAACATCAACATTTGATACAACAGAGTTATCAGGTTTTTTTGAAATTTTTATAGTACTAGGATCATTTTGGGCTTGAAGAATGATTTTTCCAGCTTTTCTAGCGATAGTTGTTACAACATTAAGAATGGGTTTCATAGTGTAGATTTTGTAAAAATAATTATTTTTTTATATGATACCTTATTTAAGAACAAAATAGGATAGCTTTAGGTAAATAAGATGTTATATTATGCTAGTTATGCCATATGTTATAGCTATACCACCAAAGAATAACCATGCAAATAGTATTAGAGCTAACACTAGAGGTTTGATTCCAGCTTGGATGAATTTAGATACATGTGTCTCTAATCCTAAAGCTGTCATTGCCATAGCTAATAAAAATTGATCAGCTAGTCTAATGCTATTTACAGTTGTTACAGGTAAAAGATCTAAAGAGTTAAACCCAGCAACAATAATAAATCCTATAGCAAACCATGGGATTATTTTTTTGATAGATCCTTTTTCTGGTTTAGTACCAATTTTTCCAGTAGCAGTAGCCGCAGATTTTGCTAACCATATGCCTATGATTATTAACATAGGAGCTAACATCATAACACGTATCATCTTAACAGTTACAGCAACTTCTTCAGCATGAGCACTTACACCACTACCAGCAGCTACAACTTGGGCAACTTCATGTATAGAACCTCCAGCAAAGATACCATATTGAGCATCAGTCATATGCCCTAAGAGACCAGCTTTCATAAGAATAGGATATAGAAACATAGCTGCTGTACCAAATAGTACTACTGTACCAACTGCCATAGCTGCTTTATATGGTTCTGATTTTAGTGTGCCTTCTGTCGCTAGTACAGCTGCAGCACCACAAACAGCACTTCCAGCTGCAACTAAGATAGAACTATCTCTATCTAGCCCAAAGAATTTAGTTCCTAAAATAATACCTAATATTAATGTAGAGACTAGCATAATTATTGAAACAGATAGTCCTGCTAAACCTACCGAAGCAATAAGTTGAAAAGTTAAGTTAAAACCATAAAAGATAATTGCAAATCTAAGTATCTTTTTAGCACTAAAAACTATGCCTTCTTTCCATTGATGTATTATTTTAGCTGCTGGAGTATGTGTTAAAGCCATACCTAAAACAATACCTATAATTAAAGGACTAATTCCAAGATCTTCAATCACTGGGATTTTAGCAATAAAGTATGCTATAGCAGCAAGAGCTGCTACTAAAAGCACACCAAATATCATATTTTGTGTAAAGTAGTTTTTCATAGTTATTTCTCTATAATTGTTGATAATCTTGTATAAACTATACAATGTTTTTATAGAAGTTCATAACTAAAACAATTGATATGTCTTATTAGGAAAATTAATGATTGATATTTTTAGATAGATTTTTTCTGCTCTTTAGAAAAGATAACAGCCAATATTACAAGTATAAAAGATATTATATAGAAGGTCACTACAGCATGCATTACA
Source organism: Francisella uliginis (assembly GCF_001895265.1). Taxonomy (NCBI): domain Bacteria; kingdom Pseudomonadati; phylum Pseudomonadota; class Gammaproteobacteria; order Thiotrichales; family Francisellaceae; genus Francisella; species Francisella uliginis. The sequence goes on along the minus strand of NZ_CP016796.1, from coordinate 1,585,076 downwards.
CTTGTCAGGCCAAAATATTTGTTAATAAATGCACCAGTAGTAGTAGAAAGGGCAGTACCTGTTGTACCAAAAAGTAAAATTGTTGTAATCAAAGTAGGAGGAGCATTTTCTATTTGGAAGGTTCCATAAGCTAGTAATCCTGCATAAATGTAGCAGTTAAATAGGCCAAATACTATAGCAGACTTTAATACAATATCCATACTAGGGATATAAAGGATACACGATAAAGCGACCAACCCAATTAGCATAAATGTTGGCAGGATATATTTTAAAGGAACAACTCTTGTTATAAGAGGACTTATAAATAAGCCAACACATTGCGCCATCCAGAAGTAAGATAATGGTTTGTTAGCATCAATAGTTCCCCAACCTAAGATTTCTTGGAAATAAGTTTGTGCATAACTAGTCATAGTTAGCTGAGCTAGCAAAAATAAAAATGCTGCAAAAGCTATGCAATATAAACTAAAGCTCCATGTTGAAAAGCTTAAGTTTGATTTAGTACTTTCATTTGTTTTATGTCTATTTAATATAGTAAAATCAGCGAACATAGCTAGAATAAGTATAATGATAGCAGTGATTTGTAAAATAGAATATATTGTATACCATTGAAAGTTTTGCGTTATTAGATAGGCTGCAAAAATTGGTGTTAAGGCACCACCAAAACTAAAGAAAAAGTCTGTAAAGATTACATTCATAGCTCTTATTTTATGATCATTATAAATACGTACGATCATGTAACTACCAATAGCCATAAATAAACCGCCAGTGATACCTACACTTGTTAAAAGTATTTTTAAGGTAAACATTGAAGGGTCTATGCTTGTAATTGATGATGATATAACACCAATGCCAACGGCAGCTATAAGTAGCAGTTTTATAGAGAATTTAGTCATTAAATAACCAATTACTAATATAGCAAACCACATTGCCACATTAATAAAAGTAAATGCAAAACCAATATCGCTATCATGAAAATATTTTGATAGTGGTTGCATTACTGACCCTGTTACTAAAACAACATTAGCTGTATAAAAGTAACAAAGATAGCAAATTAAAGTTATTAATAGCTTATTTTTTAGAGGTGTTGTATTCTTTATTGTATTTTCCATTATGGTTTCTAGGAAAGGTGATATCAAAACGTTATTTTCACACATGCTATTATTTTTAGCAAGAGGCTTATTTGGTATTCTGTTATAGAAATTCTTTTACATTTTAAATAAGGTTATATTTTATGGATTTTGCAAAAGTAACTTGGCAAGAAAATACACCTAAATCAGATATTTTTGATGATTTTTATTTTTCTAGTGATTCTGGAGTAGAGGAGAGCACATATAATTTTTTAGAACATAATTTCTTAGAAGATAAGTTCAGTTCTTTAAATCCTAAACAAAAGTTTTGTATTTGTGAGACTGGTTTTGGCACAGGACTTAATTTCACTTTAACATTTAATCTTTGGCAAAAAGTGGCTCCTAAAGATGCTCAGCTAGAGTTTATTTCATTTGAAAAATATCCTATGGATTTAGAAGATATTACAAAAGTATTAAATAGTTTTGAACAGTTAAATAATTATGAAAGATTTCTAGAGTTATATAAACCTCAAAAAGGTCTAAATAAAATTAGTTTTGATAATATAGTTTTAAAATTGATAATAGATGATATTAATAGTATTGAGCAATATAGTTTTTCTAAAGTAGATTCATGGTTTCTAGATGGTTTCGCTCCAGCTAGAAATATTACAATGTGGAGTGATAATTTATTCAAGAATATGGCTTTACGTTCTAATCTAAGCTCTTCATTTGCAACTTTTACAGCTAGCTCTCAAGTTAGAAAACAATTGCAAAAATATGGCTTTAAAGTTAAAAAAGATAGTGGTTTTGGTAAAAAAAGAGAAATGATGTATGGATTTTTTAATTCTTGATTGCATGTTTAACAGCATCAAAACTACTAAAACTATATTTAGCAATGTTATTTATATAAAAAGGATCATTTTTAATAAATTCTTTGATTTCTCCTATATCTCCTATTGCTAAAATAACTCCTCCTGTTTTAGGGATTTTAGGCCCTGATGCTAGAAGGATACCTTTTTTATAACCTACATCTAAGAAATCTCTATGAGATGGTCTAATTTTAGCTACTTCATTTTCATTCACTAGATAATGTAGGTCAATAATATGAATTTGCATATTTTTCTCCTGGGCATAAAAAAAGCCACTAGGGTGGCTTTTAAAAGATTGTTCAAAAAATTAATTGAATATTAGACTTTTTTGAAAATTACAGAACCATTTGTACCACCAAATCCAAATGAATTATTTAGTACATAGTCTATTTTCATTTTCTTAGCAGCATTAGCAGCATAATCTAAATTACAACCTTCATCTAGATTTTCTAGGTTAATTGTAGGTGGAGCTACTTGGTCTTTAATTGCTAATACACTAAATATAGATTCAATTGCACCAGCTGCACCAAGTAAATGTCCAGTCATAGATTTAGTAGAACTCATTACAAGATCTTTTCTATATTGACCAATCATTTTCTCAACAACTTGACTTTCTTGAACATCTCCTAGAGGAGTTGATGTACCATGAGCATTAACATAGTCAATAGCCTCAGGAGTTTTATCAAGATCAGCATCTGCTAGGGCATTTTGTACACATCTTTCTTGTCCAGCTGCATATGGCATAGTCATATGATATCCATCAGCAGACATACCAAAGCCAACAACTTCTGCGTAGATTTTAGCGCCACGTGCTTTTGCTTTTTCATATTCTTCTAGTACTACAACACCTGCACCGTCACCTAGTACAAATCCATCTCTATCTTTGTCCCATGGACGAGATGCACCTTGAGGATCATCGTTTCTAGTAGATAATGCTCTAGCAGCAGCAAAACCGCCCATACCAATAGCATTACTAGCTTTCTCAGAACCACCTGCTAGCATAGCATCAGCATCACCACTAGCAATCAATCTAGCTGCCATACCAATATTATGAGTACCTGTAGTACATGCAGTAACGATTGGTACGTTAGGACCTCTTAAACCATGATTTATGGAAATAATTCCAGAAAGCATGTTTATAATAGATGAAGGTATACAAAAAGGAGAAATCTTTGATGGTCCTTTTTTATCAATAGTTGCTTTAGTACCCTCTAAAGTTTCTATACCACCGATCCCAGAACTAACACAAACTCCAAATTTATAAGAGTCTTCTTCAGATACTTTGTCTATGCCAGCATCTTTTAAAGCTTCATTAGCTGCTGCGATACCATAGTAGCAGAAAGGATCCACTCTTTTTGCATCTTTTTTTCCTACAAGCGCATTTACATCAAAATCTTTAATTCTTGCTGCAAATCTAACTTTAAACTCGCTAATATCTGGCGCTGGAGTATCAAAACCAGTTATAGTTTCTACACCACTTTTACCAGCTAGAATATTAGCCCAAGTCGTAGGGACATCATTTCCTAAAGGTGTTACCATACCAAGGCCAGTAACAACTACTCTACGATTAGATTTCATAATTTAAATTAACCTGTTTATATACTTTTAGAAAAAGCACGGATTACTCAATCCGTACGGACTATGGGATAATTTTAGATTAGTTTACTTTAGAGTCGATATAGTCGTAAACATCTTTAACAGTTCTGATTTTTTCAGCATCTTCGTCAGGGATCTCAGTATCAAATTCTTCTTCTAGAGCCATAACTAATTCAACTGTATCTAGAGAGTCTGCACCTAAATCATCAATGAAAGAAGCTTCCGGTTTAAGATCTTCTTCTTTAACACCTAGTTGCTCAACAATGATAGAGTTTACTTTAGCATATACTTCGTTCGCGCTCATCTTTTTTTCCTTCTTATTTTTGTTTTAAAAATTAAAAACTTACATTCATTCCTAATAATATTATTTTTTATTCATTTTTGCAATATTTTTCCAAAAATTAAGCCATATACATGCCACCATTGACATGAAGAGTTTGTCCTGTGATATATCTAGCATCTTCTGAAGCTAAGAAAGCAACAGTGGCAGCTATATCTTTAGGTGCCCCCATTTGACCTGATGGTATTTTTGTTGCAATAAACGATTTTTGCTCATCTGTTAGCTTATCAGTCATATCTGTTGCGATAAAACCTGGAGCTACAACATTGACAGTTATATTTCTACTAGCAACTTCATAAGCTAGTGATTTTGAAAAACCAATTACACCAGCTTTAGCTGCACAGTAGTTTGATTGTCCTGGGTTACCAGCAGAGGCAACTACAGAACCAATAGAGATAACTCTTCCCCATCTTTTTTTCATCATTCCGCGGATACACTCTTTTGTCATACGGAAGATAGAACTAAGATTAGTGTTTATAACAGCATTCCACTCATCTTCTGACATTCTCATCATTAGATTATCACGAGTAATACCTGCATTATTTACTAATACATCTATGGCTAATTTTTCAGCTTTAATTTGAGCAAAAAAATCCTTGATGCTATCAGCATCAGAAATATTTAGTACCATACCTTTAGCACTGTAGCCTTTTTCTGTCATAGATTTCTCAAATTTTTCTGCAGAAGCTTGAGTTGTTGCTGTTCCTATTACCATAGCGCCTTTACTTGCTACAGTATTAGCTATTTCAAAGCCAATTCCTCGGCTTGCACCTGTTACTAATACGACTTTTTCATTTAAAGACATTTATATCTCCTATTTAAATGTTTTCTAAACTGTCTACTGTGTTTGTATCTTTGATAGTTAATGATTTATCTATTCTTTTTATAAGTCCACATAATACTTTATTTGGCCCACATTCAATTACTTCAGAAACTCCAAGATTAACTAGCTCTTCTACTGATTGTGTCCATAGTACTGGCTTATATAGCTGTTTAATAACTGCTGATTTTATTTCTACTGGATTATCGTGTGATTTTGCATCAAAATTTTGTACAACAGCTGTAGTAGGCTCTTTGAACTCTACTTTATTTAGTTCTGTTTCAAACTTATCAGCAGCATCTTTCATTAGTGAGCAGTGAGATGGAACACTAACTGCTAAAATTTGAGCACGTTTAGCGCCTTTTTCTTTAGCTATCACATTAGCTTTTTCTACCGCAGCTTTCTCTCCTGAGATAACTACTTGGCCAGTTGAATTAAAGTTAGCTGCTTCAACAACTCCTATATCAGAAGCTTCTTGGCATGCTTGGACTACATCTTCATTTGCAAGCCCTAATATAGCACTCATTGCACAATCTTTGTCAGTTACAGCGCTCTGCATTAGCTTACCTCTTGTAGATACAAGCTGTAAAGCATCCTTATATGAGATACATCCAGCAGCCAGAAGGGCAGTGTACTCGCCTAAGCTATGTCCTGCGAAGTACTCTACATTAAGATCAGGTTTTTGTTCTTTTAGAACTTTGAAGATGGCGTAGCTTGTAGCTAATAATGCAGGCTGTGTAAATTCAGTCTTATTTAAAGCATCTTGATCATTTTGAACTATATCCCATAGATCGTAGCCAAGATGTTGTTTTGCCTCATCTATAGTGTTTTTGAAAGTTTCAAATTTTTCATAGTAATCCTGAAGCATTCCTAGCTTCTGTGAACCTTGACCTGGGAAAACTATAGCTATTTTTGACATAATAAAATCTCCTTGTTAGACAAAAGTTATTAAATGCTCTTAGATTATATTTTTGCGATAAAACCACCCCAGACGAATCCAGCACCAAATGCTTCAGAAATTATCGTATCTCCGGGTTTAATTTGATTATTTTTTACAGCATGATCTAAAGCTAAAGGGATAGATGCTGCTGATGTATTACCATGGTCTTGTAATGTTGTTACAACTTTAGACATTGGCATATTTATTTTTTTTGCTGTTGAATTTAATATTCTAAAATTTGCTTGGTGAGGAACTAGCCAATCAATATCACTAGGTTCTATACCAGCTTCTTTTATAAGCTCATCAGCTAGAGAAGATAGTCTTGATACAGCAAATTTAAAAACCTTATTACCTTCCATAATTAAATATGGGTCAATATCAATATTTTGACCTCTAGAGCTTGGAAGATTATTTGGTACATTTAGCATATCTAGGCAAGAACCATCTGTAAATAATAAAGATGAGAGGATCTTATTTTCTTGGCTTGCTGAAACAACTACAGCTCCAGCACCATCACCGAAAAGCACACAAGTAGAGCGATCACTCCAATCTAAAACACGTGTCATCTTTTCCGCGCCAATTACTAATATATTTTTTGAACTAGAACTTTCTATATACTGTTTTGCAATATCAAGAGCATAAACAAAACCACTGCAGGCCGCAGAAACATCAAAACAACGAACTTTGAAATTTGTTATTTTTAGGTTCTGTTGAACAATAGATGCCGTTGAGGGCATTATAAAATCCCCCGTGCTTGTGGCAACTATTATTGTATCAATTTCATTGGCATCTAAGTTTGCTGCCTCAAGAGCTCTCTTTGCAGCTTCAGTAGCCATGTAGCTGGTGGTTTCTTTTTCATTTGCACAATGACGTCTTTCTATTCCAACTCTTTGTTTTATCCATTCATCTGAAGTATCTACAAATTTACTTATATCTTCATTAGTTAAGATTTTTTCAGGTAAATAGCTTCCTGTACCTAGTATTTGTGAAAACATTATATAGTTATACCTACTTTAGTTAGATTGATAACAAAAAAAACATCCAAAGCTAAACTTTAATAGCTGAGGACTTAAAAATTATTGTATCATGAATAAAAAGATTAAAGAACTTTTTCTAAAGATTCTTGAATTGTTTTAGGAATATTATATTTGATTTCTTTGATTGCTTCATAAATTGCTGTTTCAAAAGCATTTGCACTAGCGCTACCATGGCTCTTTACAACAATTCCTGTTAAACCTAATAATGAAGCCCCATTAAAGCTGTCTAGATTCATGCCTGTCTTCATTTTCTTAAATAATGGTAATGCCATCACTACAGGAACTTTCATTAACCAAGAAGTTTCTCTTATAGATTTTTTTATTAAAGATTCAATAAGCCTTAAGCTACCTTCCATAGTCTTTAAAGATACGTTACCAACGAAGCCGTCACAAACAATAACATCAGTAGAGTCATCAAAAATGTATTTACCTTCGATATAACCTTGGTAATTGATGAAGTCGCAACCTTGAAGTAGTTTAGCCGCATTTTTGATATTGTCTAAACCTTTCATTTCTTCTTCACCAATATTTAATAGTGAAACTCTAGGTTCAGCAACTCCTTTTGAGCTGGCAGCTAAGATTGATCCCATGATCGCAAATTGGAAAAGTTGCTCAGAAGAGCAAACAACATTAGCACCAAGGTCAAGCATATAAGTTTTGCTTAGTTGTCCAGTTTCTCTATTGTACGCAGGAAGTGCATATACGATAGCAGGACGATCAACACCATTGACAGTTTTTAAAACGAATTTTGATGTAGCCATTAAAGCGCCAGTATTTCCAGCGCTGACACAAGCATCAACTGTACCATCTTTGACAAGGTTTATAGCTACGCGCATTGATGAGTCTTTCTTTTTTCTAACAGCGATAGAAGGAGATTCATCCATGGCAACTGTTTCACTGGCATGATGGATAGCTACTCTTTGCAAAACTGGTAGTTTTATTTTTTTTACCTTTGAGTATCTGTCTAAAGCTCTTTTAACTTTGTGATGGTCACCAACAAGTACAATCTGTAGGTTAGAGTCTTTCTTTACTGCTTCAAGAGCTGCAGGGATTGTAGTATTTAAACCGTTGTCACCACCCATAGCATCTATAGATATTTTATAACTCATGATAAATAAAATTTCCTATATAGATAATTAGTCTTGCTTATTAAAATATTAAATCTAATAAACGGATTATGAAGTAATTTACGAAATATTAGTCTTCAGATTTTGTGTCTACAACTTTTTTACCTTTGTAAAAGCCGTTAGGTGATACGTGATGTCTTAAGTGTAACTCACCAGTTGACTTATCAGTAGATAAAGTAGGAGCCGTTAAAGAATCGTGAGATCTTCTCATATCTCTTCTTGATCTGCTTTTTTTAACCTGTTGTACAGCCATTTTAGATAACCTCTTATTTTATATTTATTTTATTGAAAAAATATGTCACTTTAAGTTTTTAAGAACCTCAAAAGGATTCCTTTTTTCTTTTACAACATTTTCTTGTTCGCTATAGTATGAATGTTTTTTTACTTTTTTACAAGTGTTAGAATCTTTTTTTGGCACTAAAGGTAGATCTAAGATGATTTCTTCTTTCAGAATACCGCGCAAATCAATGACTGAATCTTCGCATATAAAAGGCTCGTTAAGACTATCTACTGCTAATCTGTCATCCTCAACTATTATTACACTATTTGACACCTTAAAATCATAATCAAAAGGTTCTAGAGTATTTTGACAAATAAGTTTTATTGTTCCCTTAATGGTATATTTAATACAAGGATAGTTTTTCTCTTCAAAAAAAGAAAAATCGCCTATGAAAGTATGAGTTTCATCATATATTAGATCTGAAATTTGTTTAACATCATCGATTATTATTTTGTAGTTTTCTAACTCCCTTTTTTGCTTAGAATATATGGTGTGATTTATTTTATAAAAACTATCTTTCATTTTTTAAAATCATAAGCTTTAATTACAATATTCTAGCGTGATTTCTTGTTTTATGAAAGTCTCTACTGTATTATCGTAATAATTATGTTTTTGTATTTTTAACAATCACTAATAAAGGGTCAAATACTAATGTCTTTATCTATTTCGCAAGAATTTTCAAACGCTATAAGATTTTTGTCTATTGATGCAACTTTAAAAGCTAAATCAGGACATCCTGGTATGCCTATGGGCATGGCTGATATCGCAACAGTTCTATGGACAAAATATCTTAAACATAATCCTAAAAATCCAAATTGGATAAATCGTGATAGATTTGTACTTTCAAATGGTCATGGTTCAATGCTCTTATATTCATTATTACACTTATCTGGTTATGATGTATCAATTGATGATATAAAAGATTTTAGGCAACTTCATTCGAAAACTCCTGGTCATCCAGAATATGGTTATACTGCAGGTGTTGAGACAACTACTGGACCGTTAGGTCAAGGTGTTGCAAATGCTGTTGGTATGGCTCTAGGAGAAAAGCTTTTATCGCAAAGATATAATACGTCTGAGACTAAAATTATAGATCATCACACTTATGTATTTTTAGGTGATGGTTGTCTAATGGAAGGTGTTTCTCATGAGGCATGCTCTTTGGCTGGAACTTTAGGTTTAAATAAACTAATAGCTTTTTGGGATGATAACAGTATTTCTATTGATGGAGATACTAAAGGATGGTTTACAGATAATACAGTTGAAAGATTCGAGGCTTATGGTTGGAATGTTATCAAAGATGTTGATGGCCATGATTTTGATTCTATAGAGCAAGCTATTATTGATGCAAAAGCTGAGCAGGACAAACCAACTTTGATATGCTGTAAAACAGTTATTGGTTTTGGCTCCCCTGAAAAAGCAGGAACAGCTTCAGTTCATGGTTCACCTTTGAGTGATCAAGAGAGAGCTTCTGCTGCAAAAGAGCTAGGATGGAGCTATGGAGCATTTGAAGTACCTGAAGATGTATATAAATATTGGGATGCAACAGAGAAGGGCCATGTTTTAGAAGAAAATTGGCAAAAAATATGGGATTCCTATAAAGATAGTCCTAAATTTGAAGAATTAAATAGAGTTTTAAATAAAGAATTACCTTTTGAATTGGGTACAGCTGTTAACGAATATATTAGCTCTCAGTTAGCAAACCCTGTAAAAGTAGCTACACGTAAGGCTTCTCAAATGGCATTAGAAGTATTATGCAGTAAAATGCCAGAAATGTTTGGTGGATCAGCGGATTTAACGGGATCAAATAATACTAACTGGAGTGGTTCTGTTTGGTTAAATAATACTGATGAAGGGGCTAACTATCTTTCTTATGGAGTTAGAGAGTTTGGTATGGCTGCTATTATGAATGGCTTAAGCTTATATGGTGGATTAAAGCCTTATGGTGGTACATTCTTAGTATTTAGTGATTATTCTAGAAATGCTATTAGGATGTCTGCGCTTATGAAGCAACCAGTAGTTCATGTTATGTCACATGACTCTATCGGTTTAGGGGAAGATGGTCCAACACATCAGCCAATAGAGCATGTACCAAGTCTAAGATTAATACCAAATCTTAACGTTTGGAGACCTGCAGATACTATTGAGACAATGATTGCTTGGCAAGAAGCAGTTAAATCGAAAGATACGCCAAGTGTGATGGTTTTAACTCGTCAAGGATTACAACCTGCTGTTGAAAACCAAGAACAAGTTATAAAAGTCTCAAAAGGTGGCTACTTAGTTAAAGAGCATTCTGATGCGAAAGCAACAATTGTTGCTACTGGATCGGAAGTCGAATTAGCTATAAATACAGCGAAAGAGTTTGAGAATAAAGGTATAAAGATAAATGTAGCTTCTATACCTTGTGTAGAAGTATTTGACTCACAAAGTCAAGAATATAAAAAATCAGTAATCAAAGATGACATCCCTGCTGTTTTTGTAGAAATGGCACAGCCTGATATGTGGTATAAATATATGCCAAAAGCTGGGGGTGAGGTAAAAGGGATCTATAGTTTTGGTGAGTCAGCGCCAGCTGCAGATTTATTTAAACATTTTGGCTTTACTGTAGAAAATATCAGCAACATTGTTGCTAAATATGTGTAATAACTTTCGCAAGATAATATCTTAAGGAGATTAATATGAGAGTTGCAATTAATGGTTTCGGTAGAATTGGTCGTTTAGCTTTTCGTCAAATGTTTGATAAGGACGGAATTGAAATTGTTGCGATTAATGATTTAACAAATCCAAAAATGTTAGCACATTTATTAAAGTATGATTCTGCTCAAGGTAGATTCTCAAAAGCGGCTGTGACATCAGCAAAAGAAGATTCTATAGTTGTAGATGGTAAAGAAATTAAAATATATGCAGAGAAAGATGCAGCTAACTTACCATGGGGTGAGTTAAATGTAGATGTTGTACTAGAGTGTACAGGTTTTTATGTGTCAAAAGCAAAATCACAAGCTCATATAGATGCTGGTGCTAAAAAAGTAGTTATTTCTGCTCCTGCTGGAAATGATCTACCAACAGTAGTATTTGGTGTTAACCATGATATATTAAACTCTGATGAGAAAATCATATCTGCTGCATCTTGTACAACTAACTGTTTAGCTCCTATGGCTAAAGGTTTACATGATTTAGCTACAATTGAAAGTGGTTTCATGACTACTATCCATGCTTATACAGGTGATCAAAATACTTTAGATGCTCCTCACGCAAAAAATGATTTTCGTCGTGCAAGAGCTGCTGCTGCAAATATCGTGCCTAATTCAACTGGTGCAGCTAAAGCTATTGGCTTAGTTATTCCAGAGTTAGCTGGTAAGCTAGATGGTGCTGCACAACGTGTTCCTGTACCTACTGGTTCTTTAACTGAGCTTGTTGCTGTAGTATCTAAAAATATTACTGCAGAGGATGTTAATGCTGCAATGAAAGCCGCTGCTAATGATTCATTTGGTTATACTGAAGAAGAGCTAGTGTCAAGCGATATTATAGGTATTTCAGAAGGTTCATTATTTGATGCTACTCAAACTAAAGTTACTTCACTTGGTGATAAGTCATTGGTTAAAATTGTATCTTGGTATGATAATGAAATGTCTTATACAAACCAAATGGTTAGAGTCGTAGAATATTTTGGAGCTTTATAAATCTGGAGTAAGTTATGAATTTTCTAACTTTAAGAGATGTTGATTTAAAGGGTAAAAGAGTTCTTGTTCGAGTAGACTTTAATGTACCTGTCAAAAATGGCAAAGTTACAAGTAAAGTTAGAATAGAGGCCGCGATCCCAACAATTCAATATATTTTAGATAAAGGTGGGGCTGTTATTTTAATGTCTCATCTTGGTCGTCCTACTGAAGGTGAATATGATCCTCAGTTTTCATTAGAGCCTGTAGCAGAAGCATTATCTGGAATTATTAATAAGCCAGTTAAATTTGCTAAAGATTGGCTAAAAGGTGTTGATGTTGAAGCTGGTGAAATCGTTATGTGTGATAACGTCCGCTTTAATAAAGGTGAGAAAAAATCTAATGAAGAGCTCTCTCAAAAGATAGCAAGTCTTGGTGATGTTTTTGTTATGGATGCTTTTGCTACGGCGCATAGAGCACAAGCATCAACCTATGGCGTTGCTGAATTTATTCCGGTAGCATGTGCAGGGTTGCTTTTAGCTAAAGAGATTAGTGCTTTAGAAAAAGTTCTCAAAGCTCCTAAAGAACCAATGGCTGCTATAGTTGGAGGTTCTAAGGTATCTACTAAGCTAATGGTTTTACATAATTTACTAAAAAAGGTAAAGATCTTAGTAGTTGGCGGAGGTATTGCAAATACTTTTTTAAAAGCTCAAGGTTATGATGTTGGTGCTTCATTATATGAGGAAGATCTTGTTATTGAAGCTAAAGAAATTATAGCAGAAGCTAATTTAAAAGGTATTATCATTCCAATACCAAGAGATGTTAGGGTAGCCAAGAAATTTGATGAAAATGCTGAGGCTGTAATAAAAGATGTGCATGATATTGCTCATGATGACATGATTTTAGATATTGGTCCTAAGTCAGAAGAATATATAACAGAATGCTTAAAGCAAGCAAATACTATTCTTTGGAATGGTCCTGTAGGAGTTTTTGAATTTGATAACTTTGCAGAAGGCACTAAAGCTCTATCATTAGCTATAGCAGACTCAGATGCTTTTTCAGTCGCTGGTGGCGGTGATACAATTGCTGCGATAGAGAAGTTTGATATAACGAATAAAGTCTCCTATATATCTACGGCTGGTGGAGCATTTTTAGAGCTTTTAGAAGGTAAGAAATTGCCTGCGGTAGAGATGCTGATACAAAAGGCAAAAAAGTAACGTAAAGGTTTATTATATGAGAAGAACAAAAATCTTAGCCACTCTTGGTCCAGCAAGTGAATCTAGAGAAGCTTTGACAGAAATGATTAAAGCAGGCGTTAATGCAGTAAGATGTAATTTTTCGCATGGTTCTGCAGAAGATCACCGTAAAAGAGTAGATTTGATTCGTCAAATAGCAAAAGAACAAGATACTTATGTTGGTATTTTAGCTGATTTGCAAGGTCCCAAAATTAGATTATCAAAATTTAAGAAAGGTTCTGTAGAGATAAAAAAAGGACAGAAATTTACTCTTGATGCGGACCTGGGTCTTGAAGATGGCGATGAGAATTCTGTGAGCATTGATTATAAAGAGCTAATACAAGATGTAAAAAAAGGCGACATTTTATTAGTTGATGATGGTAAGATCGTTTTAGAAGTTGACTCTGTAAAAGGAAACAAAGCTGTTACTAAAGTTGTAGTAGGTGGTAAAGTTTCTAATAATAAAGGAATCAATAAAAAAGGTGGTGGACTAACGGCACCTGCTCTTACAGATAAAGATAAGGAAGATATTAAAATAGCAGCAATGTTACAAGTAGACTTCTTAGCCGTATCATTTGTCAGAGATGGTAAAGATATGGAATATGCACGTCAACTTGTAAATGAAGCTGGCTGGAAGCCTGCGATGGTTGCTAAGATTGAAAGAGCAGAAGCAATTTTAGAAGATAATCTAAAAGGAATCGTTGATGCTTCTGATCTTGTAATGGTAGCGCGTGGTGATTTAGCAGTAGAGATTGGTGATGAGAATGTTCCTGCTGCGCAGAAGCTGATAATCACAACAGCGCGTCAGAATGAAAAAGGTTCTATTACAGCTACACAAATGATGGAGTCAATGATTGAAAATTCTTCACCAACACGTGCAGAGGCCTCAGATGTTGCAAATGCTGTATTTGATGGTACCGATGCTGTGATGCTTTCAGCTGAAACTGCTGTAGGTAAATATCCTGTAGAAACTATTGAAGCAATGTCACGTATATGTAATTCTGCAGAGCATAGTAAGTATAGTCATATGGTTAAAAAACCTAAGATTGGTAGTTGTGATCGTGTTGATCAAGCTGTATCAGTAGCTGCTGTAAAGATTGCTAATGAAATCAGTGCGAAAGGTCTGATAGTCTTAACGGAAGGTGGTAACACTTCTCGCTGGATGTCACGTATAAATAGTGATTTACCAATTTATGCGTTATCACGTAATGCTACAACACTTGGGGCTATGACTCTATTTAGAGGTGTGGTACCAATATTTTTTGATTCAACTAGAATGTCTAAACTATATGTAAATAGATCAGCATCTATGGAATTAGAAAGTAGAAAACTAGCTAAGGATGGTGATGTTTTTGTTCTAACTAGTGGCGATAGCATGGGTGTGCATGGAAGTACAAATAAAATTAAAGTAGTAGTTGCAGGTCAAGTAAGATAAGGAGATAAAACATGGCTTTAGTTTCACTAAGACAATTGTTAGATCATGCTGCAGAGCATGGGTACGGACTGCCAGCTTTTAATGTAAATAACCTAGAGCAGGTTAGAGCTGTTATGGAAGCTGCAGACAGAGTAAATTCACCTGTTATTTTACAAGGATCTGCAGGTGCTAGAAAATATGCGGGTGCGCCATTTATTAGGCATTTAGTTTTAGCTGCGATAGAAGAGTATCCACATATTCCTGTATGTATGCATCAGGATCATGGTACGTCTCCATCAGTTTGCCAAAGATCTATTCAGTTAGGTTTCTCATCTGTAATGATGGATGGTTCTTTAAAATCAGATGGTAAAACTCCTTCTGATTATGAGTATAATGTAAATGTTACAAAGACAGTTTCTGATATGGCTCATGCTTGTGGTGTATCTGTTGAAGGTGAGTTAGGCTGTCTTGGATCATTAGAAACAGGTCAAGCTGGTGAAGAAGATGGTGTTGGTGCTGAAGGCACTTTGTCTATGGATCAACTATTAACAGATCCTGAAGAAGCTGCTGATTTTGTTAGAAAAACTAAAGTAGATGCTTTAGCTATCGCTATTGGTACTTCACATGGTGCTTATAAGTTTACTAAGCCACCTACAGGTGATGTTTTATCTATCAAGAGAGTAAAAGAAATTCATGCAAGAATTCCTGATACTCATTTGGTAATGCACGGTTCATCATCTGTACCACAAGATTGGTTAGAAGTGATTAATAACTATGGTGGTGCTATGGGTGAAACTTATGGTGTACCTGTAGAGGAAATCGTTGAAGCTATCAAATATGGTGTACGTAAAGTAAATATTGATACAGATTTGCGTATGGCTGCTACAGGTGCAGTTAGAAGATTTATGGCTGAGAATCCTGCAGAATTTGATCCACGTAAATATAATGCAGTTGCAAAAGCAGCAATGTCAGAAATTTGTCAGGCTAGATATGAAGCATTTGGAAGTGCTGGTATGGCTAGTAAGATTAAGCCTATCTCACTTGAAACAATGTTCCAAAAATATGAAGCTGGTGAATTAGATCCAATTATCAAATAAAATATCTTTCTAAATTTTTCTTTAAATATTTTTCCAAATTTATATATAAAATACAGCTTATATTTATAACACAGTTGATTTAATCATAATTTGGCTTTATAAATAAGAAGATTCTACAAAAAATCATTGTCATCCTCGTGCTTGA
This sequence comes from Francisella uliginis, assembly GCF_001895265.1. Taxonomy (NCBI): domain Bacteria; kingdom Pseudomonadati; phylum Pseudomonadota; class Gammaproteobacteria; order Thiotrichales; family Francisellaceae; genus Francisella; species Francisella uliginis. Next base: position 1,569,453 of record NZ_CP016796.1, on the reverse strand, counting down.
CACGGGGATCTCCGAGCTATTTAAGAGATTCCCACCTTCGCGGGAACGACTGCAAGTCATTAAATTAACAGGCTTATTATTTTTATAAAATTAAGTTGGACAAGCTGAGTAGAAGGCTTATTTTATTTGGCTTATAAAAATTATTTCGAAAAGTTTGATAATTTTTTTAGTAAACAGTCTTTAATTTTTATTTTATAAGTTAATTTATATCTTTATATTATACATTTTGATAAAGCTTGTAGTTACTCCATTTGTCCAACCAAAACCATCTTGAACAATATACTCACCACCACCTGCATTTGTTTTTGGATCTATAACATCATATTTTTCACGAATCTTGCCAGTCTCATTAAACTTCTGATTAACAGTGTTTACAAATCTTTTAGCTATTATTTCAGCAAGTTTATCAAAGCCATAATTTCTTAAGCCTATAACAGCTTCAAAATGTAAAGGAGCCCAGCCATTTGGAGAGTCCCATTGTTGTGATGTATGTGTAACAGTTGTGATAAGTCCATGCTCTGTAAGAAATTGATTCTCTATGATATTAGCTACTTGTTGAGCTTGTTCTTTTGTTGCTATATTTAAAAATAATGGAGTTACTCCCGCTAAGCTTGATATGGTTGTAAGGTTGTTGGTAGTATGATTTAAATCATAAAAGAATCCTTTATCATTATCCCAAAATCTATTTTGGACAAGTTCTTTTCTTTTTTCTGATAATTTAAAATATTTATTAGCCTTTTCTTGATTTGAAATTTCTAAAAACCATTTTCCAAGTAGGTGCTCAAGTCCATATAAATAACTATTTAAATCCACAGGTAAAATATCTGTTGTTTGAATAGTATTAAAATCATCTTCTTTGGCAAACCAGCGACTAGAGAAATCCCAGCCAGATTCGCAAGCAGCACGAATATTACGATAGAATTTTGGTTTATCATTGATGTTTTCTGCATGCTCAATATCTTCTCTATATGATTCTGGCCTTGGTGTTGCAGAGTCATCCCAATATCTATTTAAACCATTTACATTTCGCTGAGTATTCATCCAAAATGAATATTCTTTTTCTAGAGGTGTTAAGTATTTATTAATTGCAGAAATACCTAGCTCTTGATATAAGATATTTACAATTAAATAGAACAATGGTGGCTGAGAGCGAGTTAGATAATATTTTCGATTGGCATTTGGCACAAATCCCACAGTATCTATAAGGTATGCAAAGTTATCGGCGATATCCTTAATCATTTCGATCTCATCATCTTCACGTAGACCTTCACAAGTAAAATAACAATCCCAATAATAAACCTCTCTAAATCTACCTCCTGGGATTATATAAGGTTTTGGTAGTGATATAAGAGAGCTTAAAGAGTTTTGCTGATCAGAAGATTGATGTAAAAAACTCCACATTTGTTTAATATATTGTGATAGTGATATTTTTTGATTACTATCAAAAATTTTTTCTGATACAGGAGGATAAAAGTTATCTTCAATAAATGCTTTAAGATCAAAATCTTTTGAGTTTTTTAAGTTCTCATATTCTTTTAATATTTCATCAGGAGATTTTTTAGGTGTCATATCGACAAAATATTTAGAATCATCAAAACAAGGTTTTAGTTGAACTGCTTCAAAAAGGTCGCCAGATAGTTGGATTAGAGGTTTATTTGACATGCTATTTATTCCTATGAAGTTTTGCATATGGAGGGATTAATAATACTAAAAGAGCTATAGGTATCAATACACAGTAAAATGCTGTAACGCCACCAAAATGAGCAAATATTTCACTAATTATTCTTGAGCCGATAGTACCACCTAAGGCAGAAAATATAATTATCAAACCGGCCATGGCACTTTGAAGCTTTTCTGGTTGGCTACTAAGAATACTAGAGCATAAAGTTGGATATATTGGTGCCATGAAAAAGCCAATCATAGGGAAAAGCAATGATATAACTACAGCAATAAAAGTATCTGTTTCTTTAGGGTTGATTAACTTAGATAATTGTAGTGTAAATACTATTAGTATTGCACAGCAAATTAGACCTAAAAGGATAACCTTTTTCCAGTCAACTTTCTTCATAATAAAACCAAAAGTGATTCGGCCAGCAGCTATACTCAAGGCAAATACACTTGCCATAAACACACTAGTAGAGGCAGATAAATGAAGAACTCTGGTATTGAATGTTGGTAGCCACGATTGAACACCTTGTTCAATAAATACATAGAAAAAGACACTAATAATAAATAGCATAACTATTGGCAGTTTTATAAGCTTTAGCATGCTCAAGGTATCTGCTAAAAAGTTAGAGCCTCGAGATATTTGAACAGCTGACTCATCAAGTTTTGTAAATAGCAGTAGTAAAAATGCAATTATACATAAAGCTATAATTAGCCAGTATGTACCAAGCCAATTGCCAAAATGTATAAATATACTAAATATAAAAAAGCATAATACTACACCTATTTGAAAGACACCTTCTAATAAGCTCATAAGACTGGCATGTGCTTTTGAATCATCAGTAATTAAACCAACAGTCGAGTATACAGAGACTTTAATTAGTGCAAAAGCTACACCGATTAATACAAATAGTATTTTAGTAATCAAAAAACTGTTTAAGGTTGCCATTGCAATGCAACCTATAGTAATTATTGCGAGTCCTGTAAGCATAGCATTTTTATAACCAAACCTTGGGATAAAGGAACATACAGCGAAAGAGACTACAGCTATAGTTAGATCTTTACATGCTTCAAGAATACTTGCTTGAACATCTGTGACATGATAATGAGTAACAGATTGTAGTATAACTATACCAACGCTATTTAATAAAATGGCACTAATAAAGAATATAAGAAAAAGAGAGAGTTTTAGTTGAAAATACTTCATGACTATATAAAAAATAGTTATTTGTTATTTAAGAATAAACAAACTTATATGTCTAAACAAGTTTAAGGATTGAGTTTAAAGCTTTTTTAGGATGTAATTTATTTAGTAAGTATTTTGAATATGGAAGATTTTATATGGATGATTATAAATACTGTATAGGAATAATGTCAGGAACATCTTTAGATGGTATTGATGTGGCTTTGTGTAAAATTAAAGGGTATGGATTAGATACTGATATCAAATTGATTAAATTTGAGACATATCCATACTCAATAGATGTATTAAAGGATATTAAGCAATCTTTAGATTTATCAAAAAGTAATGCCCAACTTTTATGTAGCCTTAACTTTAAGCTCGGTAAAGAATATGCCAATGCAGTAAAAGAGTTAGTTAAGTCAGCAGATCTGAAATTAAAAGATATAGAGTTTATAGCTAACCATGGTCAGACAATCTATCATCAAGCAGTATGTGAAGGTGACTTTATTAAGTCTTCATTGCAGTTAGGCGATGCTGCGACAATTGCTTATGAGTGTCAAACAACAGTAGTATCAAATTTTCGTGCAGCAGATATAGCCGCAGGAGGTGATGGTGCGCCATTAGTGCCGTACGTTGATTATATTTTATATCGAGATAAAAATAAGTCACGAGCCTTACATAATATAGGAGGGATTGCTAATACAACAATTATTCCCAAAAATGCTAATATTGAAGATGTTTATGCTTTTGATACTGGGCCAGGGAATATGATGATAAATAGAGCAGTAGAGGTTTTATTTGCTAAAAGCTATGATGAAAATGGCGATATTGCTAAAAACGGTAAACTTATTTCAAATATGTTACAGGAGCTTTTAGAAAATCCATATTTGAAACAAGAACCTCCAAAATCTACAGGTAGAGAACTGTTTGGGATTGAATATACAGATTTTATTATCGAAAAATATAAAGGAAATTCTTCTGAGGATATCGTACATACATTAACTATATTTACTGCTGAAACTATTTCTAGAGCATACAAAAATTTTGTTTTGAGTAAACATAATCTAGATCAGATAATCTTTACAGGGGGAGGGGCTTATAATAAGTTTCTAATAGAGTCTATAGCAGAGCTATTAGATATAGATGTACTAACATTTGAAGATGTTGGTGAGAATAGTGATGCAAAAGAAGCTATAGCATTTGCTGTATTAGGGAATGAAACTTTTAATAAAAACTATAATAATATACCTGCAGCGACAGGCGCAAAAGAGAAAGTTATACTTGGACAAGTAAATTATTTTAAGTAAATGATATTTATTTAATTGTTATTTAAAAAAAACTTTTTAAAAAAATAAGTTTATGTCAGAATGGATTTAGTATTAAGGGATTAAAGGTGAGTATATGGCTGAAGATATCAATGATTTGTTGTATGATACTGATGATTTAAAAAAAGAAAAAGTAAATGGAGGCTTTTTTGATTTTATAAAAGCATGGTTTTATAATGATGTTGAAAGACATATGTTTTTTGAGGATGAGATAATTGTAGCTCAAAAACTCAAAATGATAGATGTCATGGCTAATACTTACGCAGTAGAGAGAAAAAAATATTTTGAAAAGTTTTTAAAAGATTCTCATAAGCAGAAAAGCATTCTTACAAGAATAAAAGATAGAGATTTTGCTTTTTATAAAGATCCTAATAGAGTTAAACTTTGGAGTAGTATTACTGATACTGAAGTATATAATTTTTTCATAAAGTCTAGTGTTAATCAGATGTTGGGTGGGGGTAATATAGCTCAGTTAACTTCACTGCCAAAGTTTAAATTTAATGCAAAACTAACAGCATCAGTTAATACTAAAAATGCATCTGCAGCTGCTAGTCTTGCAGCTGCAGGAGAGAAGAGTTTCGCTGGGAGTTCATGTATAAATCTATGGTCCAATCTTCCTGTTTATGCTAGTGGTAGTCGAGAAGTTAAATCATTTATTCCTCTTTACTTGAGAATGAGTGGAAAAGCATCTTCATCTTTATTTAGCTATGATGTTGATATTAGTGCAAGCACAAATAAATTGAACTTTACAGACTCTAAGTCTTTAGAGCTGTTGGATAACTTTAGAGGAAATATTAACCTTAAAGTAGTTACAGCTAAAGGATCTAGAGAGGCAAAAAGCTTTGTTTATACTCCAAGGTTTAAGGAAGATTATAAGCTTTTAAATGATTTAGGTTTTGTCTTAAATACACCAGAAGGTTCTTATAGATATCTAGTTCCTAAAACTAGAGATGGACTTGATTTAATAAGAGAGTATACATATCCAGAAATAGAACAAATATATTTTGGTAGGAGCGCTTTATCAGGATACTCAAAAAGTAATTATGAAAAACAAAGTTTAGGTGCTGATAAAGATGGTGATGGTTTAATGGTTCTTGGAACTAGCTCTAAAGACTATGAAAACCCTTTAATTCAGATTAAAACCTCAACTAATACCGCAAGTTTTGATCTTCTTTCGGGGGAAATAAAAGGAAAAATATTAGCTGATGATTTAATAGGTTTTTCAGATGCTAAAGGATCTGTAAATAAGTTTAGGAATCAAGTTGATTCTGTTATCAAAAAAAATGTTAGTGAAAGTTTTAAATCTCCTTTTAAAATACCAAACTTATCTGAATTTAGTGATATGGAAATTAAGGCAAGATTTGGTCTATATTCTAAGCAGTCAGCCTCTAAGTTAAGGACTATGAGGATATGTATACCAATGACTACAAAAATGTTAGATTTAAATCAGACTGAAGGTTCATATAATATAAAGTCAGGCATGGGACACTCTATGTCTAAAAGACATGAGTTAAAAGGAGCAATATCATATAAATCAGGAATTTTAGAAGATTCTGCACAAAGATTATTTACTGGTGATAGTCTGGATTTGAAAAATCAGGGACTTTCTGCAGCTAAAGATTTAACAAAAGATTATGTTGATTTTGGTAATTATGCAAAAGATAAAGCAGGCTCGTTAATGGAGAGTGCAGCAAATGCTGCTCAGGAAGACTTTAACTTTGCTAAGTCAAGCGGAACAAGTGCTTTTAACAGCATGCAAGACACATTGTCTGGTATATATGATAAAGGTAGCACTTTTGATTCAATAATAGATTCTCTGAATGAGGTCTATAAGCTTAAAGGGGGTGGTCTGACAAATGTTGATACAAATGATATCCTTAATGTTTTATCACAAAACTCATCTTTAGCAGGTTTATCGGGTAGTGCTGGGGCTGATCTTAATGAGCTTAAATCTAAATTTAAAGATATTGCTTCTATAGATATAAAAAAGAAAGCTGCAGAATCTGTTCTTTCAACTAGCTATCAACAGTATAATCCAAGTTTTGATAAAGCTAAAATATTTAATGATCCTGATTCATTTTACGTTCAAGATACTTTAGTTAATTACTCTCAAACCTTGAAGAAAGAAGAATTTAAAGATCAGATGTCAACAATAAATATAGTTGAATTTGATGATAGTAGTGACTTATCTATATTATTCAATCTTTGTAATATGATGACTAATGAGTCAAAGAAAGATGAAGCAAAGGATTTCCTAAGCACGAAAGAAAATGCAAATAAAACAAAAGAGTTTATAGAAAATTTAGAAAATACTGTTACTGTAATAAGCCCAGAATCAAATATTAGCTATACATCTATTAATGTGCTTTGTGATAAAAGGATAGGTGATGTTATATCAGAAAATGAAAATGCTTCATCTGTTTCTTTAGGATCAACAGTTAGTTTAGCTGGCTTTAATAGAATGTATTCATTGGATTCAAGAGTTTCAAGAGTTGGTGTGTCCCCATTAGATGAGCTATCAAGTTTTTCGGCTAAAAAGAATAAGTATAAAATAACATTTGAGGAATATTTTGTTAAGCTAGCAATCCAAAGATATATGGAGTTTATGATGGTAGATGATGAAGCTGACTTTATAAAATCCTTTATATCTCCAATGATGGAATGTCAGAAAAAATTGCTAGATAACTTAGTTTTATTAAATAAGGACGCTAAATGGAAAAGTAGTTCGTCTTTTAAGAGAGCTTTTTCTAGTAGTAGTTTTAGCTTTACTGGATGGTTAAAAGAGAGGTTACCTGGATTTGATTTTGAGCTTTCTCAAGAGTATGCATATTTTACAGGCCTAATTATAAACTTCTCAATAGAGGAAGATAATTCATCTTCAGAAACTGTAGTTAAACTATGTAAGATTATAAAATCTCTAGATAGGTTAGTAAGAGGTTTTTATTTGTTGCTAAGAAGAATGGCTAAAAGTAGAAACGGAAGAGTTGGATCTCATGATGTCTCAGAAAGCCATCTAAATATGGTTAAACAAATCTTAAGATCGTTATGTGAGCCTTATAAACTCTTTAGGCAAAAAGTAAGTGAAGATTGCGAATTATTGTCTGCTTTAGTAAACATGTTAAATTTTATGGATAGTTTTGTCGAAGTCCAAAGATTATGTGCTTCAATTTGTATTCCAACTAGTGCTTTCTTTACTTTGGTTAATAATAATAAAGATCTGTTAAAAGATATTTGTTATACCGTAGAAAAAAGTGGAGTAACAGGCATAGTATTTGAGTCAACCTTTGGTTATTCTTCTGAATTTTTTAAGGAAGGCAATGAAATGAAGCTTGGTATAAAAAGTACTCCTGTAAGAAGTAGCGATGGCAAAGTAAACGAGTTTACAAGCATTGATAGAGCTGCTAATACTGAGGCTGTCTTACAGAGTATTTATAACAATATTATTTCTCTTGATGAACATAATCTAGAAAGACAATTTAGAGGCTTTAGGATTTTGAAGCAAGAAAACTCTACAAATACAGATAAAACTGGCTTTAATATTGGTTTAGCATATGATCCAATATCTAATGATGTATCTGTTGATATTACTAAAGATAATGAGAATTTATACTCGTATAGTAATCTCAGTAAAGATGAATATGTTAAAAAGATAAAAAATATAGTTGAAGCTAAAGTTGCTTTAAATCTTGGTTTCGAACATGAAGAAATTAGGAGTTCTCAGGGCTTTAGTGTGTTGGCAACTGTTCCTGCAAAGGGATACTCTATTGATGATTTAAATAGAATATATAGACCAATAGTTTGGGTATAAGTATAAAAACCTATTGTTTTATTTTTTTTATTGATGTATGTTGCTATTAGGGATCTTAAAAAAAAGGAGATAGAATGGCGAAAAATAAAATTCCAAATTCAAGGCTAATGATAAATTATGAGACTCAAGTAGATGGTGTTCTTAAAAAGAAAGAATTACCATATAGAGTTTTGGTAGTTGGAGATTTATCAAAGGGAAGGTCTGATGATGCAAAAAAAGAATTTGCAGATAGACAGGTCAGAAGAATAAAAAATGGTGTTGATAGAACATTGGATGACATGAATATATCTTTTGATTTTGAAGCTCCAAATTTTGTATCTAAGGATCCTAGTAATCTCAAAGTTGATTATAAAATACAGAGTATTAAAGATTTCAGACCAGATGCAGTGGCAAAAAAAGTTCCAGAAATTAGAGCTCTGCTAGAAATGAAAGAAATACTTGCCTCTTTTGCTAAAGATATTGAGAACAATAGAAATCTAAAAAAAGTAATTGACATGATTTTTTCTAATGAACAAGAGTTAGAGGCTTTGAAAAAGAAGATTCCTGCATTGGCAAATTATTCTATAAAAGACTCTAGTGATACAGTTGATGCTTACTCTAGTGAACCTAGCGATTCAGAAGAAGCAGACAATAAATAAAATAAGAGGATTTTTTATGTCAGAAAATAAAACAAACCTTACAGAAGAACTTTTAAATAGCTTTGGAGGATCAACAGAAGTTGAGGGAGTTCTTAAAAATATAGATTTTAATGTATCTGATGATGCCTCTAAGGTACTGTCTCTATCAGGTGACTATAATGCTAGAAATCTTATGGCTTTATCTCTAGTGTTAGCAAATAACAATGATATAAGTAATTATAATCAAAAATATATTCAAAAAGTTATCACGGTTATTGATAAATTAATAGATTTGCAAGTAAATTCAATAATTTCAAATGATGAATTTAAAGCTTTAGAACAAGAGTGGCTAAAAGTTCAGGAGGTTTGTCAGGAAGATTATGATAACGTTGAAGTAAGTATTCTTGATGTTAAAAAAGAAGAGTTACAATATGATTTTGAAAGAAATCTCTATGATATATCAAGTAGTGACTTTTTTAAGAAAGTATATGTTGCTGAATTTGATCAATATGGTGGTGAACCATATGGTGGTATATTAGGTCTTTATGATTTTGAGAATACTACTAATGACATTATTTGGTTAACAGGAATGGGTATGGTAGCTAAAAATTCACATGCGCCATTTATTGCCTCTATAGATAAGTCATTCTTTGGAGTTGATGATCTTTCTGAGATTACTCAGATAAAGAGTTTTGAGACTCTCTTAGAGCATCCTAAATATAAAGAATGGAATGATTTTAGAAATCTTGATGTTGCAGCATATATTGGTTTGACAGTAGGTGATTTTATGTTGCGTCAACCATATAACCCTGAGAATAATCCTGTTCAGTATAAGCTTATGGAAGGCTTTAATGAATTTGTTGATTATGAAGATAATAAAAGTTATTTGTGGGGACCATCATCTATTCAGCTAATTAAAAATATGATGAGATCTTATGATAAGACAAGATGGTTTCAATATATTAGAGGCGTAGAGAGTGGAGGATATGTTCGCAACTTAGTTTCATGTGTTTATGATAATAAAGGAGTTTTAGAAACTAAACCTCCTTTAAATGTCTTATTCGCTGACTATATGGAGCTTTCTTTGGCTAATGTTGGCTTGATACCATTTGTTGGTGAGAAAGGTACAAATAACGCTTGTTTCTTTAGTATAAATTCAGCAAAAAAAGTTGAAGAATTTGTTGATGATTTTGATTCGGCAAATTCAAGATTGATAGCAAATCTATCATATACTATGTGTATATCGAGAATTTCTCATTATATAAAATGTGTTATTAGAGATAAGATAGGAAGTGTTGTTGGAGCAGAGCAAATTCAAAGTATTTTATCTGATTGGATATCAGGATTTGTAACAACTGTATATCAGCCAACTCCTTTAGAAATGGCAAGATATCCATTTAGAAATGTTTCTATTGAAGTTAAGAATATTCCTGGTAAGCCAGGCTGGTATTCATGCAAGATAAATGTAATACCTCATATTCAGTTTGAAGGAATGGATACTTCAATGACTATAGACACAAGGTTGGAACCAGAGTTATTTGGCTCTGTTTAATATTAACTAAGGAGAATATTTATGGGACAGGTAAAAAGAGAAGATGTTTTAGAAAGAAGACCAGTAAGTATTGCAACTAATCCAGCAAGCTGTATGGGAGCACCATCTGGAGCTGATAATGATAGTCGAATATTTTTAGATTCACTGAAAATTGGAGATCAATCAATTCCACAAAATATTGTAGGAGTAGATGGAGGACAAAACTCTAGTGATGTTGGCTCTACAGTAAATGCAGCTGCAATTGTTACCCGTATGAGACTTGTTCCAGGTATGAATGTAAGAATTTATATTGAAGTCTTATGTCTACTTGATTCTGATCAAAGAAGTAAGATCACAGGTGCATTATTTAATGCAAAGAAAAGATCAGAATCAAGAAAAGGTTTTAAAATTGAGCTTGGAAGCTCTAATAAAAACCAGGAGTTTAAGACTGATGGTAAATGGGAGAAAATGTTAGATCTATCTAGTTTAGAGTTATATCCTTCTAGTAAGTTCCACTATGAAGTCTATACAGATGAGCAAGCTGATGACGTTAATGATGGAGGTTTAGCAGAAACGTATATTTCTCTAGAAGGCCTTACTACAGATAAGCAGCTACTTGATTGTGTTCATGATATGAGTACTGAGAAAGGTCAAATTGTACTTAATTATAAAAAAGGTGGATAAATAAAAATATGTTTCTAGAAAGGCTATACTGGGAAGATGGTATGAGGCTTGATAGTGAAGTTCTTGACAAGGCAAGCTTAGCTCTTATAGAAAGATCAACAGAATTAAACCATCTTCCTTTTAATCTTAATAAAGGAATTATTAGTTTTAATATAGATAATGAAAGTCTAGCATCTAATCTTATACTTATAAAAGATTTAAAATTATATATTGATGGTAAAAAATTGATTTTTTTTGATAAAACTTACCCTTTATCATTACAACTTCCCTTAGATGAATTTCATGATGAAGTTCCTGTTTTTGTAAATGTTAGAGATAGAGTAATAGAAAAAGAAGGTCATAAATATATCTATGATAAATTATCACTTTCATTAGAACATGATTACAGTGCAAAATATAGTCTTCAAATTGCTTTATTCAAATCTGAAAAAGGGAAGCTTTCAGCTAAAAATTATGACTTTCCTTTGTTGAGTTTAGATCATTATTTAATGCAGGAGCTTTTCATAAAATTAAATAGGTTAATATCTGAATTAAAAGCATTTAATCGATTAGTTTTCTCGACTTCTAGATCTTATGCTTCAATTTTATTGAGCTTTCGGATAAATAAATTGGAAAGAAATTTAGAATTTGCTGAATCAAATAGACTAAATAGCGACCCTTTGCAAATTTTCAATGAATTGCATGATGTTTATAGTTTGATTCAGTTAAATCTTGATAAGATCGATAAAGTTGAAAATATAGTATATGATTTTAATAGGCCTATCACTAAGTTAAATCTCTTAATAGATAGATTACTAAGTCTTTGTGAGCATAGAAAGATAAATAATTTTGTTAGATTTGAGTTGCAAGGACAGAAGTATATTTGCGAAAACTTCCCAGAAGAGTTCTTTGTTGCAAATAGGTATTATCTTTTCGTCAAAAAGAAATCAACAGCTCCAGCTACTTTAAAATTTAACAATAAAGATTCTCTAAGAGTTACTAGTATAAGTAGAAATAGAAATATTGTAACATTATCACTCTCTGGAGTTAGGCTTTTAGATGTGAATCATTCAACAAATTTTGCTGTAAATATTGATAATATTGATGCTATATATGAAATACAAAAAGGATCTGAACTAGATTTCATAGTAGCAGATAGAAGCGCGGTTTTTTCTGCATTTAATGGTAGTGAAAACTTTGACTTTTTTATAGCATTTACTTAAAAATATGTAGAAATAGATGCTCTTATTTCCTATTTATATACTGCAATTACCTAGATATTGAATATTACTTTTAGGATTTTCTATAGATATTTTAAGTTCCATTTTGATTAATTTATTTTTTATTTTTTTTTCGAAGTCTAGTAGCTGAAGTTTTATGTTATCTATTACTGTTTCATTTCTATATAAAAGAATTAAATTGATTTTTATTAAATATATAAATGAAGGAATGTGTCCTCCTAAAAAAATAAGTCCTATATCATCATGACCTACTGAAGAAGGCTTTCTCTTTATATTTATTTTTTTCTTCTCATAGTTTATAACTGTACAGTAATCTTCGGAGAATATTTTATATAAGTGGTTTATTATCTTTTCTAGAGTGTAAGGGGTAGCTGCATGGACATATGGGTTATGCTGAGTCAGTTGATATAATTTTTTAGTTCTTAACGTATATCTATAGAGCATTATTTTTATACCATCTTTTAGGACTGAAATAGCTCTATTATTATTGTTTTTAATATATTCTTGGTATTTAGTCTCTAGGTTTGAAAATAACTGTAATTTAAATACATTTATTTCTATATATACTATTTCGTTGATATTGGAAATATTTAATATAGTAGAATTTGAGACACTATTCATTAATATTGGTATAAATTTTATATTTTTTATTTCTAATTGATAACTAGCTAGAATACTTAAAAGGTTATTTAAGGAAAGTTTGTGACATATGTTGTTTAGGTTTTCTATATTTTTAATTTCAGTATTTTTTTCTATAAACATCATAAGTAAAGCTTAAAAATCAAATAGTTTATTTAAATCATCATCTGTTTCTTCTTGAGGAGAGCTGTTAGTTTCTTGATTTTCTACTAAATTATTATTAGTACTATCTCTGTGGTTTATCTTTATATCTTCTTTATTGGCGTCTTGATTGCTTATAATTTTATTATCTTCTCGATGTTGTGTTTTTATCTCTGACGATGTTTGATAAAAATGTTCTTTTGCTATGTTAGATCTTGAATTTAGAAAATTATTTTCAGGCATTCTTTCAAGTGTATCTAAAAACTTATTATAGTCTATATTATACATTTTGTTAGCTATACTCCATTGAATACTTGATGAATAAAGATCTATATTCTTATGGATATCGCCAATAATTGGAGATATTTTTTGATATAGTGGGAAAAAAATTTCAGGAAAATATTCTTTGGGATCAAAATTAGCTAGTAAATTTTGTACATCATCATAAACGATGGATGTTTCAAATATTCTTTCGCTATCTACCAAAGCTTTTAATACTTCTATTTTTTCCACTAAGGTTGTCCATTTATCAGAATGCTCTATATGACTATTGTTAGAAGATGACTTTTTTTTATTTAGTTTTTTAGTATTAAAATCTTTATCAACGCTTTCTATTTCTTCTTCTGGATCATCTTGTTCTTCTGCTAGAAGTGCAGTTTTAATTTTTTTTAGAGTATTATTTAATTGTTGCTCTAAATCCGTATCATAGTTTAAATTATGTTTTTTACAAAAATCTATTATATCCTGAAGTAATTCTATGATTCTTTCTATAGACGATAAAGGTAAATCAAGGTCATTCTTCATTTCTGAAAAATTATTTTCTATTAGAGCTAAAAATTTATTGATACCTTTTTCTGATAATTCTTTTTTTTGACTTACATCTTTAGGACTAAGCTTTTCAAAATGTAAATTTAAAAAAGAAAAATAGTCATTAATAATTTTAGGTATTTCTTTGAGCTCAGATAAGTTTAAGCATATTTCAGAATTTAATGATAAGAAGAAATTATATATATCTATACTCTTTGTATTCTCAGTATTATCATTTAGACTTTCTATAAAAGCCTCATATTCGGCATTTTCATACTTAGATTGAATCTGCATGTTAGCTATGGGATTAACTCTATCTAAGACTATTAAATCAATATTCTCTAATATAGAAATAAATTTGTTCATAACAATGTCCTTATGTTTTACCAACTTAAGAAAATCACTAAACTTATAATAAATAAGCCTAGTGGAACACCAAATCTTAATAATAATTTCAATATACTTCTATATCTTTTTAAAGGAGGGCTTCTATTAATTGATGTATCAATCAAATCTATAGAATTATCTTTTGAAAATTTTTCTAGGTACTTATCAATTTCTTTTTTATAAGTAAGAAATTCACTACTATAACGATTTTCATAGTATTTACCATAAAAATCATTATGTAAAATAATTGAGATAGTTTGATAACACACTTGTGGATATATATTATCTGATAAAAGATTGTCTATTATTTCAAAAACGTATTCACCACCATTTTCTCTATCATAATACTCAAGGTGTAAGAGGCTCCAAGATACATTATTATTTAAATCTTCCATAATAAGCATTAACTTCTCATCAACGTATGCAAGTACTGGAAATACTATGTATTTACATATACTTTCGCTATATTTTTCTAAAAGTTCTTCTTGAAGAAAAAAAATCTTTTTCCTTACATTGTTACGATAATAAGCTATTTGTTCATTATCAATATTAGTACTATTAGTAATATCTTGAGTATCTTTTACTATATCTAAAATGATTTCTATTTCTACAAAGTCCGCCATTTTTTTTATCCTTATCTAGAGTTTAAAATAATCTTTCTTATAAAGCTAAAAGTATTTTGATTAATAAATTTACATATAATTTCTAGAAAAAATTCTAAGAAATATTTATATTTTTCATTATATTTATCACTGGTAGTTACAACTAGCTCATTTGTAAATTCATTTAGTTCTATATTTTTTAATAAGCTTGATAATAATGATATATCATCGTTATCAACTTTTAAAAGCTTTATAATTGCTAGAAATGTTGTTTTTGAATAAATATTTTTAGAGATTATCATATCTACTATATTAAATAACATAGCATCAGTATTCCGATTATAATTATTTATCGATTTATTAATAATAGTTGGTGATATGTTACAACTAATCGATGTTATTACATTTGAGTTAATTTCAATAAGATCAGAAATATCTGTAACTTGCGTCCAGGTAGAATATGTATGTATTTTTGTCTCTGATATTTTATTATTAAGTTTAGGAAATACAACGTTATAGTTAAGAGATTGTGAATTTCTATTAAAATAGTATTCATTTTGTCCTTTGAAAAAGAAACCATTGAACTGACATGGCTTATTGTTTTCATAAATAGAAATAACTTCAATTGCTTGAGCATCATCTTTTTCATAATGCTTGAGTTTACTATTAGATAAGTTAAGCATAGCAAAAGTTGCATGTGAGTAATCATTAAAACTATTAAATATAGGTACTAAATTTACTCTAAATAAAGAAGATAAACTCTCCTCATCATAGTTATCTGTTTTAATTTCAAAGAAAAAATCCAACTTTTCAAGATTACTAGATCTATATTTAAATAAATCTTTGATTTTAATATTAACTCCATATAATAAGCTCGGAGAATGTAAATTAAGAACTAAATTTTCAGTAGGTTTCAGCTGCAGATTAACAGGTTCTACTTCTATATCTTTCGTAGTGTAAGTGTAGTTTGAGAATTTAACCCTAGCTGAATTATTGCTTTCAATAATTTGTTTGAAAATATACGCTGCAAAAAAAGGATCTTCGTCACATAACTTAGGATTTAACCATATAGTCAAGTAATCATATTCAAAGTTATTTTCAAAGTTTAGAGAGATATTTATGGATGTATCACTGTTTTTTACAGTTTTAATTTCTTTTATAGGGACTATTATACTTTCTGATTTAGTAGTGTATGTAAGAGTTTTATTAGTTCTTTTATCTTCAATAAAGAAATATTCCTGAGGACGTATATAATAACCGTTATGACCTTTATCTTTTATTTCCAATAAACATGACTTTGGTAAGAAATAATAAAGGTTACTATAATATTTAAATAATAAACTATTGCTATATTGGACAATTCTTTCATCAAATTCGTCTTTTATATCGTCACCTATTTTTTGGAATATTCTTTTAAGTATTGTTGCATCATTTGAGCCTAATTCATTTTCTTTATTATTCATAAAACTTCCTATGATGTTTTTGCATTTATTTGGCCACTGTTGATGAAGTTTACTACACCGCCTGGGGCGAACATACACATAGCTTTACTATTCGTTGTTGTAATAGGGGCATTTTCAAAAAATGTTGTAGGATTTGTTGGAATGAAAGGTGAGAGGTTTGGTATACACACCCAAGGAAACATAAAAGGATTCATTGTAGGATTTACTGGATTAGAGCATCCTGCAAAAGGTAAAATATTTGCACCAAGTTTAGAATCTGTTATATTTGAAGCAGGTAAGCTACCTGCCAGTGTTTTCATTCTGATGCTAAAATATGCTCCTGGAGCCAAGCTAAATGAGCATTTGATTTGGGCCCCCATACTTGGAGTAAGAGTTGAGCCACTACTTGATAAATTTAGTTTAGTTGGAGTCAATAATGTTTTTATATTATTTAACTCAGATACTAAATTTGCTATTGAGCTTTGCATATTACTATCATTACTTTGACTTATTTCATCTAAACGCTTTAATGAGTCATCTATAGTACTAAGCATATTTACACCTTCCAATATGTTTCCTGGATATTTTTAATATTATCAATAGTTGGGTTATTTGTAACCTTTTTAATCATTAAAAAATAATTATGTGAAATAGGGGGGAGATTATCTATACCTATCAATATTGGAGTATGATAGTAAGTTTCACTTAAAATTTTAATAGAAAGATTTTTTGCGTTTTCTTCAGCTTTTTTAAATTTGTTGTTAATAATACTTTTATTGATATCTTTTAAACTTTCTTCAAAATTAACGTCTTTATTATTTTGCTGATTCCTAGTCATAATTTCTTTGTAGCTTAAAAAGTTTTTTCTATGCATAAAACCCGAAAGCTGATAAACATCAGAAGAATCATCGAAGTTACTGTCTTTGATAAGTTGTTCTTCTTTCTCTTTTAATATTAAATAATTTTCTCTTATTAAAGAACCTATTTTAATAATACTAGTTATATTTGTATTTAAAGTTTGAGAGCTTATTGATATTTTTTTTGAGATTTCATTTTTTATGGTATTAAAATATTTTTCAAACTTTATGAAAGGTTCTAGTAACTTTAGATCATTCTTTATAAGCAGAATATTTATAGATGTAGCTACATTTAATAATGTCCAAAAATAATTATTTGCTACTTCTGTTAATAGTTTTGAAGGGGAGTTTTCTAAGATTATTTCGGTATTCTCTCTATTATCATAGTTTATGAAAAAATTATTATATATCTCAGGCTTTTTATTTAGTTTGTCATAAAGAGCATTTTCATCAAATATTAGATTAGGAAGATTTATTAAATCTTTGATTGAATCTTGTAAGGTCTTTGGTTTTTTAAAAATATCTGAGTCTTGATCTTTTGGAAAAAAGATTTGATTTATAGAAAAATCTGAGAAGTACTGGGATATAGCAAAGAGTTGGAAATCAATAAAGTTTATTAGAGGTGGTATGCTTTCAACACTATAATTTTCTTTTATAATACTGCTTAAGGTACATATTTTAGGATTTCTATTTAACTTATTATCGATAGTATTTAATTTTTTTATATCTTGAGTATGAGAAAAATAAGCTTTTATAAGTAATATATCACTTTGAGATAGAGAATTTTCTTTATAAAATCCATTTTTAATTAAATATGCTAATCTTAATATATTTAATATAGGGTTTTCATTCAAAGAAATTAGTTTATTAGAGTCTTGAGTTTCCTTAAGGAAAGTTTTGAGTTTTCTAAAGAAGTCTTCATAATTTTTAGTTAGTGAGCTATTTTCTGGGTTTTCAATAGTTTTTATATATAAAGCTATTAAATTATCTGTAGTTGTAAAAGATATGTTATTTTTAGCTAATTTAGAAAATAAGTCTAGCGTTAAATCATTAATGTCTTTTGTTTCTATGTCTAATATTTTTTCTAGAAAATCTTTGTTGATCGTTTCTTTATAATCTTTTAATAATCTTTTTAGAGAAAGTAGTGAGCTAACTATTCCATTATATTCTTTTAAGTTATTTATTTTTGCTATATTTTCATAGATTAAATAACTTAAGGAAGTAGTTCTAGAAGAAAGATGATAACTGGTTGAGTATTTTATTTCTTCTAAAACAAAAGTAAGATTATAAATATCTATTTTTCTAAAGTTTTTTCTAGAGGTAAGTTTATTTATAATAGTTTCACAGCTATCTATCTTGTTTAATATAAAGTCTTTTTCCTCATTATAATAAAGATGTATATTTGTGAGTAAGGTTTTAAAATTATTATATGATTCAGACATATTACCCTACCATTGTGGCTGCAGAGCCTTTTATACTAGCTGTAGCATTTCCTTTTATATTAACGTTAGTTCCTTCTGCATTTAAGCTAACATCGGCTTTTATACTATTATTTAAGCTTTTCATTCCAATATTTTGAGAAGCTTCTATATTTATGCTATCAGAGCCTTTAATATTAATGGTGTTAGATTCAATCGAAATACTAGAATTATCCATTATAATAGTTGAATCTCCTATTTTTATGACAATCTTATCATCATTAAGCATAATGCTAGACTTCTTTGTACCTAAAACTATTTCTTTTTCAGAGATTGAAATCTTTGAGTCTTTAACATTTTGTGTGATTTCTTTGTCTGCTGTTGACTCAATCGACTCGGTTGCTTGAGTTGTTATTTTACCAGAAGATTCCAGCTTTGTTGAACAACCTTTAGAATCATCTTTAATATCTACAAATAAGCCTTTGTCCTCTAAATTAAAAATATGGTCTGCTTTTGACATAATAAGTCCTTTTAGTCTTTTTCTATACTTTTATCATTTACAGTAAACTTATTTGCGCTATCAGAGCTTATTAAATACTTCCAGTTTTCCACTTTTGTATTTGGTAAGATAAAGTAAACAGCATAATTTTTATTTTCTTGATTTAATTCAAGCTTATTCTCTCCAGTCTTGAGATTAATTATTTTAATATTATCATCATATATTCTTTGAGTAACTGATTGGTATGTATCTGAGTAGAAAGTGCTTTTATTAGGTTGAGATTCTAGAACTACTTTTGTTTTGGGAACATTATTTTCTACATATAGGCCATCACTTGCACAGCCAGTTATACCTAAAGCTACAACAGTCGCTAATAAAAGTTTTGATAAATTATTATTGTACATTACTATCTCCTCATTTTGCCCATCCTAAGGTATCGACAAAATTTGATTCTATTTTGAAACTAACTGGATATTCTTTACCTTTATGCTGAACTGTCCAAGTACATATATTTTCTTGGTTACATTTAGCATCTTTTATTGCTTTCAAAATGGACCATTCACCTTGATAACTAATTTGATCAGTACTACCGTCATTAAATTCTATAGTTATTGTAGTAGATGGTTTTGAAATCCAACTATATAGAAGCTTTGTGCTATCTATATAGTTTATATTTAAAGAATTTACAAAATTTTGCTTATCTAAAATAAGGCTGAAAAAAGTATAGTTATTATCTTTGTTCTGTATTGGAGTTACTTTAAATTCAATAGGTTTAGGATTTCTTTTATTATCCCATAATAATTTATTTAGATTATAAATTTTATTAAACTTATTAACATAGTCTTTCTGTTCTTTTGTTGTTAAATCATTACTATCCCATCTATTTTTTGTTTTATCATATGTAAGTAATGGTTTTAAATACTTAATGAATCCTGAGTATATATAGCCATTATTATCAAGATCTTTTGTTATTAACTCATCTGATACAACTTTATTACTATTTTTATTAAAAGGAAATTGTGAGTTTATTTGCTCGTATTCTAAGTTAACAGTATTATCAAGATTAGTTATAGCATCTTGTATAGCTATAGTTTTTATAGCCTCGATAGCAAAGTCAAGGTGTTTTTTAAGAAGGATATATAAGTTATTATTTTGCGGGCTGTTTATTTGTGAAAGATCAGAATAAACTTTATTTAAAGGTTTAAATCCTTGTTTTATTTCGTTATAAGTTTTGACATATCCTTTTTCTCTTATTAAATTATTAAGCTTTTTAAAAATACTCTTATAATTAGTGTATTTTTTTGATTCAAGATAGTCGTTATTTTCTTTGAAATAATTATCTATAGATATCCATTGTGAAATATCGTTATTTTCTTTTTCATCTTTTTTATTTAAGCTTGTTATTTTCTTATAAAATTGCTGAACTTTAGTGATTTTTTTAGATTTGTCTTTTGTTTCATCATCTTTTATAAGATCAGTATTTGAACTGTAGAATTCAATTAAATTATTAAAGGAAGCGTCATTTGAAGACATTGATAATAAGTATAGATTAAGAGAGTCTTTACTAGATATATTTTTACTGAATTGACGATCATCGTTGTTTAGCTTATTAATCATCTGATTGTAGGCATCAATATATTTAGCATTATAATTCTTAATAGAACTATTATAGATTGCAATTAAAAAGTCAGGTTCTATATTGTAATTAGTTTTTAAATTATTAATTAGCTTATTAAATTTTTTAGTTACAGGATCTATATTATCTTTTATATATTCTTTTGAATATATAGGAGATATTTTAATTTTTTTACTATAGAAACTAGGAGTAAATACCATGTAAAGTTTTTCATTTACCGGACTTGTTAGCGGGAGTTCTTTCTTATTATATGTTGTATTAATAACACTATTAAGAGTGTAGTTTATTAGTGAAAGAGTTATTGTTTGGGCTTGTTTACTATTTTCATCAGAAACTTCTTTGGCATTTTTTTCTAAAGACTTTATTATGTAATCAATATGGCTTAACATATCACTAAAACTATCAAATTTTTTATCATTTTCTTCTTGATTAAATATTAAAGATACATTTTTTGTGATCGAATCGATATATGATGAGTTACAAAGCTTTTTCGAAGAGCTATCAAACTGATCTTCATACATTAAAAAAATATTATTTACTTGAGCGGGTATGGCATAATTATTTCTTAAAGCAGGTATTGCATTGTCAATAGTACATTTATATAAGTATCTAATATAAATATCATTTATGATTTTTGCTCTTTGAGTATCTGAAATCCCTAGATATTCAGCATTAAAGCCTCTAGTGCTTATATAACTCTCAGACTCTTCTCCTACTTCTATAAGGTGATTACTATAGAGATTATTAGCTCTCTTAATAACTTGCTTCATAACCTCTGTTTTTGTATCACTACTTACATATTTTAGAACTATCTTTAATTGTTGCTCAGATAGATCGGTTAGGCTGCTTATTATTTTAAGCATATCATCAACATCAGAGCTTGTGTAATTGTTGCTCAGATACTCAAAAAATATTAAAAAAGCAGTCATTATTGATAAGTTTTTTGTATCATTATATTTTGCTTGAATTACTTCTTTTAACAGGATATTAGCATATTGTTCATATATGTAATGATATTTTATTTCTTTAGGATAGATACTATCTAACAATAATGCATTATCTACCTTGTTTTCTAAGCTTTTAGCTATTTCTTGCGGCTTTTCATTAGATAAATTTTTTAAGCTTTTAATAGAAATCTCTCGTTTTAAATCAATTTGTTGAAATATGTTTACAATAAAGATCAAACTAAATAATAGCGATATAGAATTTATAATAAGTCCTTTTGGAGAGCTGCTAAAAAATATTGTTTCTACTTTTGCTGTTACATTATCCGGTTTATTTATACTAAAGTTAAAAAATATTTCTTTATCAATATTTTTAAAATCAGGATAGATGTTTTTTAAGCATTTTCTAATTTGATTGAATGTTTTGACACTAAAGTGTTTATCATATATGTTACCTTTTGAGTTAAGTATTTTTGATAGAATTGTTTCGTCTACTTTTTGATTAATATTGTCATCTTTTGTAAGTTTAAATATACTTTTTTTTCCAATTGAGTTATTAAAACTATTAATTTCTTCTACAAGTGAGTTATTATAAAAAGAGACTACTAATGTTTTAAGTCTCAGCTTTGACAATTCTTTGTAGTTTTCTTTAACTCTATTATCTTCGTAAAAATGAGGGTTTGATATATCAAAACAATAGTTAAGTTTATAAAAATGAAGATTAAGTTTCTTTTTAAGCTTTTTAAGATTACTAGTGCTATTATTACTGAATAGAAGGGACGTATTATTCTTATCTATAGCTACCAATGGAAAGTCTTCATTATCAATAATTTCACATCCTGGTTTTAGCTTGACTATATAGTCTCTAGCAGCTAAATAGTCACCATAGAAAATATGAATTTCACTTAATTTATTTTTTATTTTGTTTCTTTTTATTAGCGGTTTTGCTTTTTTAATTAATCCTGATATTGATTTTTTATTATTACTCTTAGATTTGTTGCGCCATTTTTTTATAAAAAAGGCACTTATAAGGATAACTAGAATAATCGTTATTATAGTAATAGAAATTATTGCTATTTGATGATTTTTTATAAAATTCATATTAATTTCCTTTTGACTTATATCTTAGAAAAATTCCTTTTTTATTATTTATCAAAAAAGAACTTTCATTAGCTTCATTTAGTTGAGTTAAAGAAAATGTTTCATCGTCATTTGCTTGATTATATGCCATTTCACAGTTTTCTTTAGCTCCCATAAGCTGTCTTTGTAGTTGCTGTTTTTGACCTTTCTCTGTTGATATGGCTGAATTTGAGATAATTTCCAATATCTCTGCCTTAACCATTGATAGAGCCTTAATCATGATAATATCATCATTTCTTAAAGGTATAAATTGATTATTGCTAGAATTTATATTTATTTTTGATGGTATATATATAATTGGTTTTTCTGATGATTTAGGATTTAATATTTCTTTTGCTATTTCAACAGAATAAAGAATATCAGGCTTACTATTTAGTATTAAAGAAGCTCCTTTTTCTCCAGATTCTTGAAATTCAGAGAAAGAACTTTCTTCAGACTTATAGTTTTTGAAAAACTTATATGCTTTTTTAGAATCTTTGTTAACATTTTCTCCAATAGTCACTTTTCCTATAATATTAAAACTCTCAAAACTTTTAAATCTAGGATATTCTGAATACAATTTATCATAATCTTTCATGGAATAAATTATTTCATTTCTGTGTGTTAGGCTTTGGAATTTACAACAAGATATTTTTTCATACACATCTGATTCTGAATCACTTTTGTAGTGGAAGCTTGATAAACGATCATATAGTCTCTTGGTAGAATATTTGCTTCTTTTAAGTGAAAATGTTCTTTTATTTATAAAGAAATTTTTTAAGACATCTGATCCTAAAATGTAGTTATTTTGATTTTCTAGCTTTTCTAGGCAGATTTCACTATTGATAAATGGCAGAGTATTTGTTGAAGAAATCTTAACCTTGAGTCCTGAGCTTTCAGTCTCTTCAGTTAAGCTTTCATGAGCATGGTAGAATATTGGCTTTATATCATCTTTATATATTGAAGAAAAAGGTTTTATGGATGAATCTGGAGAGTTTTTTTCTTTTTTCTTTGCGGTACTTAAAGTAATATCTGGTATGATGCAATTTTCTTTTATTCGAAAGCCGGGTTTTTTTGAGTTTAGGGTTTGACCTTTTAAACAACTTAAATCATAAGATGATAGTTTATTTGTTACATCATCATCAGTATTTGAAATATTTGTTTTTAACGAATCATCAATGTTATCTGTGATGTAATAAGTTACTTTCCCATTTTTTTTATCGCAGAAATATTTTAAAAAACATTTATTTTCATATAGCTGTTCAATAAAGAAGTCGTAAAAATTTCTTCCAATTGTCGATACGAAAACTTGAGCAATACGATTTTTTAGCTTATCACTTTTGTTAGAGTTTAGCGTTATTAGATTATCAAAAAAGAAATTATCTTTAAAAATATCATCGAGGCTCTTGTTTATATCTATATATGTTGGCTGATGAAGTTTCCATAGGGATTTTAATGGATCATGGAACTTTAATTTAAACTTTTTTACACCAGATAAAACTTTTTCATCATCTTGCGAGTATATACTATACTCATATTTTTCTTTTATATTGATATGATCAATAACATTACCAATAACCATAAAACGTGTTGATCTTTTATGATAATCTTTTTTTGAATCTTTTTTAAAGAAGTTAAAAGAATCATTTATTTGTATATCAATTAGTAAAGGCTGTAGGGGAGTTAACAAAAAATCAAAATCTTTATGATTTTTAGGGTAAGCTAACTGAAAAGTTAGTGTTCCATCTATACCATAGATATACTCTTTAATATTTAAAGATTGTATATGAAGGTTATTTAAAGCTAATGATTTTTGTTTGAAGATTTCCTTATGCTTTGAAGAATGAAAGCTTATATCCTCTGTACTAAAGTCTTGTGAAATAGGCTTTATATTTATAATAATATCCTGCTCTTGGAGTAGGTTGTTGTAAGCAATATCTTTAGAAAGTTTATTTTTTACCTTATTAAGTTGATGTATTAAATTTGATTTTTGTAACTCACTAGATTTTTCTATACAACTATCCATGATATTCATAAGAGTGTTTACTCTACTTATGTATGTCTCAGATAAATCTAGAATGAGCTTATTTGAGCAAGCTTTTTTTATAGTGTCTATAGCAAAAAAAAGTTTTTCAGAATCTTTGTAGCCTGATGAAAAATATTTGATATAAATATCAATTTTTCTTTTTAAATTAGCAATATTATAAAATTTTTTATATTTTTTGTAATCTAGATCAGATAACACTCCATTTTTGTATAAAGTTTTAGTAGTTGTAAGTTGAGTTTTTATTAGTTTAAAATCGTTATATTCTGAGCTTATAAGATATTCATTAATTTCCTGAGTAACATCTGTTAGAGACTGAATGTTTTTAGTGTTTTTTAAATCAGAAGCTAATCTATATATATAGCTATGAATGTTTGATTCTGAAATATTTTTTAGTAGTTTCATTTTCACTATATAATATTTGATATGATTTTATCATTATAAAATATTTTGTTTAGGAGATAAAACTAAATATGCAGATATACATTTTCTAATGTATGGCTAGTATTCTTAATAAGAAAATTTATATTTATAAAAGCTAAAAGTTAGTTTATTTAGTCTTTCTGTCCATAATGCTTTTTTGATATAATTAGCTAGTTTGAATTTTTAGTTTTAAGATTTATGAAAATAGTAGAAGTTAAGCACCCGATGGTTCAGCATAAACTTGGCCTTATGAGAGCTGCTGGAATAAGTACACAAGAGTTTAGAAGATTAACTAAAGAGATTACAAGTCTTTTAACTTATGAAGTAACATCAAGTTTTGATTTAGAAAAAATACAGATATTAGGTTGGCAAGGTAATAATATCGAAGTAGAGCAAATAAAAGGTAAAAAGCTAACGGTAGTTCCTATTTTGCGAGCAGGTCTGGGTATGATGGATGGCGTTTTTGAGCATATTCCAGCAGCTAAAGTAAGTATGGTTGGGATGTATAGAGATGAAGAGACGGCTCAGCCAATACCATATTTTTCAAAGCTTTGCGATAAGCTTGACGAGAGATTAGCTCTTATTGTGGATCCTATGTTAGCAACAGGTGGTTCAATGATAGAGACTGTTGCTTTGTTGAAAAAAGCAGGTTCAAAAAATATTAAGATTATTGTTTTAGTGGCTGCTCCTGAAGGAATACAAGCATTAGAACAAGTTCATCCTGATGTTGAATTATATACAGCATCAATAGATAGTCATTTAAATGAAAAGAAATATATCATCCCTGGTCTTGGAGATGCTGGAGATAAAATATTTGGAACCAAATAGAATTAATAGTAAAAGCCTTTTACATATATTCTTAGTTTACACATAAAGTGAGGTGCTAAATTTATTTTAGTATTTTACATTATCTTTGTTTTTTCTAGATTTTCCAAAAAAGCTTTAGATGAAAAAATTAATTTAAAATCTAAAATATATAGTTTAAATCATTAAATGTAGTACGTCACTCCGCTAAGCTTGATTAAGTAGTACTTTGAACATTGTAAAATATAGATAAATTTGATAATTATAAGTTTATTAAAAAAGAGATATAAGACAAATGTTAGAAAGTTTGGAATTTTAGTTATAAGCTACATTTTTGACGCCATCAACCCATGTCCATCCTTGATAAGAATCAGAGTTCATGATCCAAGTCATTAAACCACCATATTGCTCATAATTACCAAGACCGCCGTTTGTAATATCTGTAGTGATATCAGTTGGATGGTATAAGCCAGAACCTGAACAAGAAGCATCTGCTAAACATAGACCTTGTTTATATTGGGCATCTGTAACTGAAGGACCTCTATAGTTAGGTACTCCAAGAACAATTTTCGTATTTGAAGGTATTGTTAAGTTTTGATCTGTTAATCCAGGCATAGATTTTTGAGCTTCTTGGCCTAATAACTTAAATGTCATGCTTAAGAAACCTACATCTTGACCTTTTTTACCATCAAAGATTGCACCGCCATACTGATTATATGTTTGTATAAATACGGCATCAAAATGTATTTTATTCATAAAGTCCTGAGTATAGAATGGTTCAGCAAACTTGGCGTAACCACTAGCCCATTGTCCAGAACCATACCAGCCACTTATTTGAGGTGCAGCAGTTAGGAACATATCTTTACCTGTTATCTTCTTATATTCAGCTCTTGTAGCTTCGATATAACGTAAGAAGTTATCATCATCTTTAGCTGATCCTACTGGATGCTCAACATCAATATCTAAGCCATCAAAGTTATGTTCAGCAATGAATTTACCCATAGCCTTACCAGCTGATACAGCTTTATCACCACTCATATCAGGCATAAAGAAGTTAACTCCGCCGCCAATAGCGACTAAGGCAATACCGTTATTTTGGTGAATAGTTTTCATTTGATTTGGTAAATCTGCTAATAATGATTTATCCCATTCTAGCTTCATACCATCAACTTCAAAGTCACTATCAAAGAATACAGTTCCATCATCATTTTGACCAATAAATGAATATACTAATACATTGTAACCATGATGAAGTGCTTCAGATATCATATGATTAGTTGTATTAGGCTGTGTTTGCCACGGAGCATCATATCCTCTAACATAACCAACAACAACTCTATTTGGCCAGTTACTATCAGATGAAGTATTTTCTGTGACTTTTACAGCTAGCTGTTGACTATCTTGATTTGCTGAGAAAGAAGATGGAGATACAGAAAGTGTATACCCAGCCATAGCAGCAATAGTAGCAGTCCACACAGCGCCGTCTTTTGGTAATTCAACAGCCACTGGAGAGTTACTATTTAGCACAACTTCTTTAATATCACCTTTATCATTAGATAAAGTTAGAGTTGTATCTTTGCCTTCTGGCAATCCATCTACAGAAATAGATACATTTTCTGTAGGTATAGCTTTTTTATCAAAGTTAACATCAATACTTGATGTGTTGAAATTACGAACAACTACTGAATAAGTTTTAACAGGAGTATAGTTATATCCATTTGTAGTGAAACCACCTAAAGTTAGAGTATAAGCAACTCCATTTTCAGATGATGGAATATGATCTAATGTAAGAGGTTTGTTTATTTCAAGATTACCGCTACTGATAACATTTCCATCTAAGTCAGTAAGTGTATATGATGTAGTAGTATTTGCAGTAACACCATTAATATCTGTATTGATTTTGACAGAGCCTTCTTCCGCAGGTTTTGGTGCCGAGTATTCAATTGATACAGTTTGTGATGCATCCTTAACAAGAGTGAAAGAAGCAGGGCTTGCTGATCCTAGAGCACCATCAATAGCCGGTACACTTATTGTAAGATCAGAACTATCGCCGACAGCTACTTCTAGATTTGTAGTAGATCCCCATTGAGCATCTTTAGCTTCTGCAACTTTTACACCATTTTTAAGAATTTGTACATCTGCTAATTTACCTTCAGTAATATAGCTAGGTTTAGCAGGAAGAACAATAGATACAGTACCTTTACCTTGTTCTGCAACAGGACCTTCATTTTTCCAAACTCCCCATTGTCCTGAATTACTAGGATTTTCGCCTCGCGTCCACCATTTAGCTGTATATAAGTTGCCATCATATATTGCTTGAGATGGCTTACTACTATCACTTGGGTTATAAACAGTATTAGCATCCCACTCTTTAACTGAGTCGCCTGGAGTTGGAGTTGGAGTTGGAGTTGGAGTTGGAGTTGGAGTTGGAGTTGGAGTTGGAGTTGGAGTTGGAGTTGGAGTTGGAGTTGGAGTTGGAGTTGGAGTTGGAGTTGGAGTTGGATCATTGCCAACAACATCCCAAGCATCACTACCATAAGTTCCACTTGGCTTGTAAGCAGCTATTTGGCACCATCCTGAAGCAGGCCAGCCTTTACATTTGTATGTTTTACCATTATCAGTAACAGTGGACCCTGCGACATATGATGATAGATCATTAGTAGACCATGCCTCAGTAGCATTAGCCATTGAAAAAGATCCTATACCTATTAAAGCACATATCATAGTTGGTGTTAACTTTAGTTTATTTTTCATGAGTTATTCTCCTTATGAAGTTATACTAAGAATTTAAGATATTTTGTTTCTTATTTTAATTATATGAATGTAAAAATATTATTAGCAAACAAAAAAACTTAAAATAGCGTTTTATTATGATTTCACTAAATGAAACTTTTACTATTTGTTATAAAAGGTTTATTTTGTCTTTAGTGGGCTTAATAATAACTTAAAGTTATGATTGTGAATATATGCAAAATTTAATAGGACTTATTAGATTTTGATAAATAATTACGTAGTGATTTATAGCTGTTATAATCTTTATTTATTTATATTTTTTGACTATACAGATGCACAAAAAAATATTTTTACTATCTCTGCCACTAATATTTTCTAACTTAGTTTTGCCTATGATAGGTATTGTTAATACAGCCCTTATTGGACATCTTAATGATAGTAGTTATTTAGCAGCGATAGGGTTAGGGGTTTCTATTTTAAATGTGATCTGTTTACTTTTTGCTTTTTTTAGAATAGACCTCTTGCGAAATACTAATTATTCACCATATATATAGAAAGATTGCTTAAGAGATCCATAAAAATGCAAATAAGCTACGCAATATTGTCAAAGAAAGCCAGAATATTTAGAAAACTAACAGGTTTAAAACTAAAACATTTCAATAAAATCTTAACCGATGCCTCAAAATCCTTAGATGAAGGATTTCCAAGGATTGGCAGAAAGCCAAAAGTTGATAATCATGCAGATAGATTATTGTTAGTTTTAATATATTATCGTTGCTATATGACACAAGAATTTTTAGGCTACTTGATAGGATTAGATGAATCAAATGTAAATCGCCTAATTAGACGAGTAGAGTTACTACTAGTTAAAGAAATACATATAAAAAAAGATAGAAGCATGACTAATCAAAAAGTAGAAAGACTTTTAATAGATGCAACAGAACAGCCAATCCAGAGACCTAAGAAATTAAAACGAAGAAAGGCTAACTATTCAGGGAAGAAAAAAAGCCATACACAGAAAGTAGAAATAGCTATCAGTGAAGCAGGTCAAATAGTTAATGTTTCGAAGGTTTATCCAGGCAGTGTTCATGATATAACTGTTCGCAGAAAATCAGATAAATTAGCTCGTGATGTTGATAAATATTGTGACAATGGCTACCAAGGTATTCAAAATGAATCTACTAAAGTAAAACTCCCCTATAAAAAGCCCAAAGGAGGTTCTTTAAGTATAGAGCAGAAGAATTATAATAAATGGCTTAGTAAGATTAGGATTTATGTTGAGCATAAAATTGCAGAAATTAAAAAGTTTCGTATACTGGGTGAAACCTATAGAAGTTTTGGTAAAAAAGCTAATCTTAGGTTTAATTTAGTGGCTGGAATAGTTAATTTACAAAACGGATTCTAAAAAGAAAATACCTACTTAGAAATAAAATGCCTCTGAAGTAGTATTTCGCAAGAGGTCTAATGAGTATGACTGGATTAATAGCTCAAAATATTAATAATGTTGAAAAAATGTTTAGCATTGTTTTAAGAGCGATAATCATTGCCAGTATTATTGCAATAATTATTTTTATACTAAAGCATACTATCTTAAATTTAGTTCTAAGCATAATTCATACAGGTAACGGGGTAGAAGACTTATTTGTTAGATTTTATAATATTGCGATATATGTATTTTGGTTCGCTTTATTAAACTTTATCTTTTTAGGTTTTTTTATTGGTATTGGTAAGACAAGAGTAGTTTTATATAGCTCTTTGATTCTAATGATCTTAGCAACTAGTTCTAGTGCTTTTTGGGTTGTATTTATGCAGTATAATGTTGTAGGAGTCGCTATTTCTTTAGTTGTTGCATACTGTTTTACAACTATTTTTTTATTTACAAAAACTTACAGGTTCTTTGTGAACAAAGGAGTATTGATAATACAAGTTCTTAAAAAGTTTGACTATCTTACAATTAGTGAATATATACCTTTTTTAAAACTTAATACTAATATCTTTATACGTTCATTATGTTTGTTATTATCAATGAACTCCTTTTATATATTTTCAGCGCAATATGGTAATAATGTTTTAGCTGCTAATACGATTTTAATAGAAGTAAGTTTATTTATAGCAATGTTTCTTGATGCATTAGCTAATACTACAGAATCATTAGTTGCTCAAGCTTATGTGGATAATAATCAAAGCATTTTTAAAGAGGTTGTTAGTAAAACATTATTACAGAGTTTGATATTAACTTTTGTTTTAGTCCTTATTTATACTTGTTTTAAAGATCATATAATTAATATATTTACATCTTTAGAGGATGTGAAAGTTCAAGTAAATAAATATATGTTGTTTTCTATATTAATTCCACTTGTCGCTAGTTTTAGCTTTTGGATAGATGGGGTTTTTGTAGGTTTATTAAAAACTGTTGCTATGAGAAATGCTATGATTTTAGCTGCTTTAGTTTATATTTGTTTTGTGTTTTTACTCCAGCCTTTTGAAAATTATGGCTTATGGGCAGCTTTGATATTATTCTATATAGCAAGAACCTTGTTTTTATTACCACCATTAAAAAAATATTTAGATAAAGGAGTTTGATAAATGCCTCATATAGTATTAGAAATACCTAAAAAATTTAACATCGAGTTAGCTAAACAGATAGTAGATATCTTACAGCAATATTTAACTAAAGGTTTGCCAACAAGCTTAGAATCATTTAAAAGTCGTGTTTATAATTATGAATACTGTAGTGTTGCAGGTGGTAGTGAGAAAGAGCTTATTCATCTGCAAATAAAAGTTTTAGCAGGGCGTAAGCAAGAACATTTAAACACTCTATCAACTAATTTGAGAAATAAAATTTTAGAGATATTAAATGAATGCGTTAATATGGATAAATATGCTGTTACCCTTGAAATATCTGAGCTTTCTTCAGCTTATGCCCGTTAAGTATTTGAATATCTATAGCATTATTATTAAGATATATAAAAATTTCTAAAAAGACTATTAAATGAAAGAATATAAACGACTTCTGTTCTCAACTTTGGGAGCAGCTTTTGAATATTATGATTTAGCAATATACTCAGTTTTTGCTGTGACGATAGGTAGTAAGTTTTTTGATGAAAGTAGCTCTATTAGTAATACATTATTAGTTTTTCTTGTTTATATAGTTGGCTATATCGTTAGACCTTTTGGAGCCTGGATATTTGGCCATATCGCTGATAAAAAAGGAAGGGCATTTATATTACGTTTAAATATGTTTTTATTGTTTTTTTCAACAATAACTTTAGCGTTTCTGCCAACAATAGCTAGTATAGGAGTGTTAGCAACTATATTATTTGTATCTCTTCGTTGTATCCAAGCCTTAGCAATGGGGGCAGAAATACCAGTATCTGTTGTTTATATAGTTGAAAACTATCCAAAAAGACAAGGTTTTGTAACAAGTATGGTATTTTGTTGTCTCAGCTTGGGAATTATGATGACATCATTAGTTTTATTTCTGTTAAATCATTTTGCTAGTCAAGCTTTTATCCAAGATTATGGTTGGAGAATCGGCTACTTTATAGGAGCATGCTTTACTTTTATTTTATTTTTCTTAAGAAAAAGTATTGTAGATTTACCTCAAGTTAAAGAAGCTATAGCCAATGAGCAGGGTAAAGCCTCTTCAAGAGGAATATTTATTACAAAGATAATAATTGGGATAGCTCTTGTTGCAGCTATAGCTATGCTTTTTACACAGTTATATTTATTTTTACCATCATTTCATCAGATGTATATAGTTTCTAAATTTGATTTATCTGATATGTTGTTAACTGGATCTATAATAATGGCGATAAGCTGTCTAGTTGGAGGTTTCATTAGTGATTATGTATCTAAAACTAAAATGTTGGCTTTTTTGATTATAATCTCAATGGTTGTAACGCCTGTTTTTTATAAAAATATGATTGAAGGAAAAGACTTCTTTGCTTGCTTTATAATATTATCTATAGTTATGGGATTCTTTGCTTCAACATATAATGTCATAATAACTAACTTCTTTAGATTAGAGTATAGATGTAGAGGTTATGGAATATCTTATAATTTAGGATATCTGATATTTTCAGCTGGAGCACCTGCATTAACAATATCACTAATTTCAGCCACTAATAGCTTATTGGTTCCTATATATATGATAATTGTTGCAGGAGCAGTTTCTTTACTAGGTATTGGTGGAGCTAGTTACTTTATGAGAAAGGCTTAAATATCATAGAAGAAGGATCTGATTTAAATTGGTTATAAAGTTCAATTATATATCTATCAGTCATTGATGAAATATAGTCACAGATAATTCTAGCTTTGGCTTGAGCATTATGAGTATTATAAAATATAGCACCAATATCATCTGGTAGAAGACTCTCATTTGTATCAGAGTTAATCAAAATATCAAAAATTTCAGAAATAATTTCTCTACCTCTGTATCTTAGAACATTGAGTTTTGGCGATTTTATAATTTTAAATAAAATATATTTTTTTAGGACTTCAACCTGTTTTCTAATTTCATCATTTAGATAAACTTTAGAGATAATAGGAGCTTTTTGATTAATATCAATTTCAATATTTTGAATACAGCTATTAACCAGCTTTGATGTTAATTTTGTACGCAAAAGACTATTGTTCGCAATGTTTTTAGAAATTTTATAGATATCTCTACAATCAGAGTTGAAATCTATATAATCGGAGAAAATATTCATTAAGATATTTTTGATTTCATCTTTAGATATTTTTAGATCTGATGGCATAGCATTAAAAATCTTCTTAAGAAGTCCATCATCAATACTAGCCATAGATAGCGGATCTATAAATCCTCCCTTAAGAGCATCTTCGACATCATAAGTAGAATAAGCAATATCATCAGCTACATCCATAATGTAGCATTCAATAGTTTTGAAATTACCTTTTGTAGACTCTAAATCGTATGGCTCTAGTAGTTTTTGTTTGATATCTTCAACAAGTCTAGACTCTTCGTTATAATATCCTTTTGTTAGATGTTCAAGATCACTTGGTATTAAATTATCATACTTTATAGTTGCTGCAAGAGTTCTATAAGTTAGGTTAAGACCAAAGCTTTGTTTTTGATCAACATCTTTTTTTGCAGTATGAGAAATTAAGCGAAGTGTCTGAGCATTACTTTCAAAGCCACCAAAATTGTGCATTTTTTTATTTAAGGCAACCTCACCATTATGTCCAAAAGGAGGGTGACCAATATCATGACAAAGAGCAGCCGTTTCGATAAGGTCGTAATCAAGGTTAAGATCATGTTCAGCATTTAGTTTAACTGCTATAGATTTGGCTATTTGGGCTACTTCTAAAGAATGAGTAAGTCGATTTCTAAAAAAGTCATTTTCAAAACTTGGAAATATTTGAGTCTTCGCTTGTAGTCTTCTAAATGATGAAGAGTGTACAACACGCGCATAATCTCTACGAAAAGGCGAGAAGTTTTCTTTTTTAGCAATATCGTTATTTTGTCTTAGATAATCATTTTCATGATAAAGATTTATAGGCATATGAAATTTAATAAAATACTATGTTTATAGTTACATATTAGATTAAATAAACATAGATGCAAAGAGAGTAAGTTACAGTTTTCTATCGTTTTTTCATTAAGTTCTGGATTTTTAAAAAAGTTATAAGGATCATTGTTTGTAATTTTGATGTTAAAACTAACTCTTTCTCGAAATTTCTTAAGTCACTCACTTTTAGGTTTGAGATTTCAGAACCATATCTATGCCTTAATATGTTTTCTATTTCTTGCTTGGAAGTTTTATTGGTAATTTTTTTATCTAAGAAGTTTCCTAAAGAGGTATAACCATTTTGGTAAACTATAAATATATTTGTTTGTCCATTAAACTGTAAGCTAACATTATATAATGGAGATAATGAGTTTTTTATGTTATTGAATCTGACAGGTATAAGTTTGGTACTTAAATAGTTAGGAGACCATTTGCTTATATCTTTTCTTACTATATATTTTCCAAAGTTCGTTGATAAAACAATCTCTTTTTTTGATTTTGAAATAATGGATTTGTTTATATCAAACTTATATTGTAATAAATCAGAAATATAATAATTTACAGGTGAATACTCTTTTTTAAATATTCCGAAAGAGTCTAGGACTAAAGGATTTTCGTCAAATGATTCAATTAAGAGATAATTTAAGTAGTTTATCCTTATGTATATTTTATAGATTGCAACTCTTCTGTCTTTCATATTCTCTAAACAGATACTTCCAAAATATCTATCTTTATAATTAAAATCTCTTATTGGACTAAAGCTGCCCCTTATTTTAATTTTATTTTTAAGAGAGAATGCTCTAGCAGCATATCCTAGAGAGAGAAAAGATATAGTTAAGGATAATATAGTTATTATTTTATTTAAATCCATTTTAATAGCTTAATCATTAATGAGCGTAGTAATTTTAGAATATCAGAAAATATTATATGAGGAGGATATTATTTATTAGAATTACTCTTGAACATCAAATCTGCCAAGCATCATAACCTTATGCCAAGCTTTAGCAAAGTCATTAACAAATTTTTGTTCATTACCATTTTCAGCATAAACCTGAGCTACAGCTTTAAGTTCTGAGTTTGAACCAAAGATTAGATCTACAGGAGAAGCAGTCCATTTTTGCTTACCAGTTTTTCTATCTATGCCGATATATTCTCCAGCATTTTTATCAGATTTTTTCCACTCTGTAGACATATCTAACAAGTTCACAAAGAATTTGTTATTAAGCTGACCTGGAGTTGCTGTAAATACACCTTCTTGAGAATCATCGTAGTTTACATTTAGAGCACGCATACCACCAACTAATACTGTCATTTCTGGGACATTTAGATCAAGCATACTTGCTTTTTCAACTAAAGCTTGAGGTAGGTCATTATTTGCTATACTACCATCTGTGTAGTTTATAAAGCCGTCAGCTTTAGTTTTTAGATAATTAAATGATTCTACATCAGTTTGGGCTTGTGTAGCATCTGTTCTACCTGGAACAAAAGGTATCTCTATAGTGTAACCAGCTTGTTTAGCTGCTTGTTCAATACCCATATTACCACCTAATACTATTAAGTCAGCTAGAGAAACTTTAGTACCATCTTTCTTAGTATTATTAAAGTTAGCTTGAATTTCTTTAAGTTTAGTAATAACAACTTCAAGTTTAGCTGGCTCATTCATTTGCCAATCTTTCTCTGGAGCTAAAGCAATCCTTGCGCCATTTGATCCGCCTCTATAATCAGTTTTACGATATGTAGAAGCAGAATCCCAAGCAGTTTTTATAAGCTGTTGGTTAGTAAGTCCAGAGCCTATAATATCTTGTTTAAGCTGTGCTATATCTTGAGTTGATACTTGTTTGTAGTCAGCTTTAGGAACAGGATCTTGCCAGATAAAGTTTTGTTCAGGAATCCAAGGGCCTATATATCTAGATTTAGGACCCATATCTCTATGGGTTAGTTTAAACCATGCTTTAGCAAACTCTTCTTTAAATTCTTCTGGATTGTTATAGAACTCTTGAGCATATTTATTAAACTTAGGATCTTCTTTTAGAGCAAGATCAGTAGTAAACATTATAGGCTTATGTTTTACTCCTGGTTTATGGGCATCAGGAACCATATTTTCAGGTTTAGCATTTGTTGCAACCCATTGATGAGCCCCAGCAGGAGATAATGTTTTTTCATAATCTAGATTATATAAGTTATTTAAGAAATCATGATTCCAATATGTAGGTGTAGAAGTCCAAGAACCTTCAAGGCCACTACCCATAGTATCATCGCCTTTTCCAGTGCCATAACTGTTATGCCAGCCAAAACCTTGTTGTTCGATTGGCGCTTTATCTGGAGCTGGACCAATATCTTTTTTGACATCTTTAGAAGGTACTGCACCATGAGTTTTACCAAATGTATGACCACCAGCAATTAAGGCAACAGTCTCTTTATCTGTCATACCCATACCACTAAATGCTTGACGAATTGCTTCACCAGCTTTTTTAACATCTGGCTCACCGTCAGGACCTTCTGGATTTACATAGATTAGTCCCATTTCCGTAGCAGAGAATGGTTTAACTAGCTTACCATCTTTGACATTGCTAGAAAGCTCTTCCGGAGATAATCCCCAGTTAGTATCATCGCCTTGCCAATCATCTTCTCTACCAAATGCAAAGCCAATAGGTTTCATTCCCATAGACTCTAAAGAAACTGTACCAGCTAGAACAAGTAAATCAGACCAAGATACAGCATCCCCGTATTTTTGTTTGATTGGCCACAGTAGCTGTCTTGCTTTATCTAGGTTTACATTATCTGGCCAACTATTTAAAGGTGAAAATCTCTGCTGGCCACGATTAGCGCCACCACGACCATCAGATACTCTATATGTACCAGCATCATGCCAAGATAACCTAATAAAGAAAGGCCCATAATTACCAAAGTCAGCAGGCCACCAATCTTGTGAGTCAGTTAGAAGCTCTTGTATATCTTTTTTTAGTTGCTCTGTATCAAGTTTTTTAAAAGCTTCACGGTAACTATAATCTTTAGCCATTGGGCTATCTATAGTATTTAAGTTACGTAAAGGAGATAGATTTACACTTTGAGGAGATAGGCTACCTCTGTTTTCCGCGAAAGCATTACTACCAGATAGTAACATACCAGACATTCCTACAGCAGTGACAATTTTTTTTACCATGGTCAGTTCCTTTTATTGATTTAGGTTTTAGCTTTGATCTATCCAATAATTAGATAAATCTAATGCTTGCTATAGTAAATCCGAATTTCTTTTAAAACTATTTTGTCATCCTATGTCTTGACCATAGTATCTACTCACTATGAGTCTTATAAAACTAGATTCTACCAAGTCGTAGAATGACATATATTTCGGATTAACTATATGTTTAGGCTATTAAATATTTAAAATAAATTAAGCCTATAGATCGATTCTATTTAAACTTATAAATTGAGTCAAATAGTAATTGGTTATGCATATAATAAATATTTCTTATATAGGGTTTATATAGTTTCACAGGAAAAAGTTGTGTGATAATATATGTCTATTAAATATTAATTAATAAGCTTATTAAATATTATGTTATACAAAGATATATTAGCAATGCCAAAGGCTGAACTTCATCTTCATATAGAAGGTACACTAGAGCCTCAGATGATGTTTGAACTAGCACAAAGAAATAGGGTAAGTCTTAAATACAGTTCAATAGATGAAATTAAAAGAGCGTATAACTTTAACAATCTCCAAGATTTTTTAGATTTATACTATCAAGGTATGTCTGTGCTAATAACAGATCAAGACTTTTATGATTTAACATATGCGTATTTAATTAGAGCAAATCAAGATAATGTAACACATACCGAGATATTTATAGACCCTCAAGCTCATTTAGAAAGAGGAATAGCTTTATCAACTGTATTTAGTGGTGTGATTCAAGCTATTAAACAAGCTGAAAAGGATTTTGGTATAAAAGCTAGTATAATAGTATGCTTTTTGCGTCACCTATCTGAAGATCATGCTCTACGCTCTTTTGAAAAAATAATGAATTTTCGTGAGAATTTTATAGGTATAGGCTTGGATAGTAGTGAGCTAGGTAATCCACCATCTAAATTTAAAAGAGTCTTTGAGCAAGCAAAAAAAGAAGGACTATATTTAGTTGCGCATGCTGGTGAAGAGGGGCCTGTTGAGTATATTTGGGAAGCTATAGATATATTAGGTATAGATAGGATAGATCATGGTAATGCAATTTTACATGATGAGACTTTAACACAAAGAATTATAAAAGATGATATCGCTTTGACTATGTGTCCTTTATCAAATAAATCTTTAAAAGTTACAACTGATTTATCTAAACATCCTGCAGCTAAGCTTTTAGAAAAGGGTGTCAAAGTAACTATTAATTCAGATGATCCAGCATACTTTGGTGGTTATGTTAATGAAAACTATAGACAAATAGCACAAGCGTTAAATTTATCTGAAGCTCAAATTATTAAGCTTATAAATAATAGTTTAGAGGCTAAGTTTATTTAGGTTTGAGGTTATGCAATTAAAAATATCAGATGCATTTAAAGAAGATGACTTTTCTTTTAAACGAGAAACTATCGGTGGATTAACAACCTTCTTATCAATGATGTATATAATCATTGTTAATCCAGTAATATTATCTCAAGCTGGGATACCCTTTGCTGGTGCTTTAACGGCTACAGTAGTTGTGTCTTTTATCGGATGTATACTAATGGGAGTATTTTCAAATAATCCTATAGCTATCGCTCCAGGTATGGGTATTAATGCATTTTTTACTTATACAGTAGTTCAACAAATGCATGTAAGTTGGCAAGTTGCATTGGGTGTTGTCTTTTGGTCAGGGATTATTTTTACAATTTTATCAGTAACCAATATTAGAACAAAAATCATCAAAGCTATTCCCAAACAGTTAAGATATGCAGTTGTCGCAGGTATAGGGTTATTGATAGCTTTTTTAGCATTAAAGTCAGCAAATATAGTAGCGCCTGATCCTGTTAATATTATTAAAATGGCTAATTTAAATATCTCATTTGTTTTATTTATACTTGGGTTGTTATTTATAGGGATATTAACTTATTATAACTACTCCTCTTCGCTGATTTTAGGAATTGTTGGTATTACTTTTATTTATTTGCTACTAAGTTTATTTTTTCCAAGCTTAGGGCTTTCTATTAAATTTAGTGGTATTGTTTCTATGCCAGATTTTTCAGTATTTGGCCAGCTTGATTTAGTAAACTCATTATCCATAGCTCTATGGCCTGCGATATTTGCTTTTATATTTACAGTGTTATTTGATAGTTTAGCTGGTGCTATTGGTATTTGTGAGGCTGGAAACCTTTTAGATGAAAAAGGTGAACCTAGAAATTTTAAACAGATATTAACTGTTGAAGGTATATCAGGAATATTATCAGGAATATTTGGTACTAGCTCGGCAATAGGTTATATCGAGTCAATAACTGGAATTAAGGCAGGAACTAAAACAGGGTTTGGGGTTATTGTAACTGGTTTATTATTTTTACCATTTTTATTTTTGTCACCATTATTATCTCTTGTCCCTGCAGTAGCAACAGCTCCAGTGTTATTTATTGTTGGAGTACATATGGTTAGGTTAGTAATAGATATTGACTGGGACAATATACCAGAAGCAGTGCCAGCATTACTGACTATGTTTATAATTCCTCTAACAGGGTCAATAACTCATGGGGTGATATTAGGGCTAATTTTATGGACAGCTTATAAGATTATCATATCAGGTTTAAAAGATATTAGTTACACTTTAATTATATTGAATTTACTTTCTATGGTTTTATTAGTTATAGAGGTATTTTATTAACTTTTAGCTAGTAATTATAAACTTTCTAATAACTCTCTTTCAAAATTATGAGCTAGAGATTTTTGAGACTCTTTTAATGAATTGATAAGTATTGAAAAAGCATATTGATTATTGTCTTTAATAAGGTATCCAGATAATGCTATAGCAGTGGTTTGAGTTCCTGTTTTTGCAAAAACTTTATCTTTAAGTTTGTCGCCTTTGAAGTTCTTTAACGTGCCTGTTTCACCATATATTGGTAGCATATTTTTAAAAAGTTTATAATTTTTATCTAAAGACATTTTATAAAGTAGACTTGTAAGGAAGTTAGGAGTTAAAAGATCATTACCAGACATTCCAGCTCCGTCCTCCAACTGTATGCTATCTGTGTTTAATTTAAGTTTGTTTTGTAATATTTCAAATACAGCATTTTTTCCAGATACGATGCTACCAACATTATTATAATAGTAGCCAATAGTTCTTAATATCGTTTGAGCATATAAGTTGTCTGAAACGACTAGCATATGCTTTAATAATATATCTAATTTGGCAGAATTATGTTCAGCTAATAAAGTAGTGTTATTAGGAAGTTTTGAGGTAATTCTTATATTATTGATCGTAGTGATGTTTAGCTTCGATAGTTCTCTTAATATGGCTTTTTGCATCACTGATTTTGGATGTTGAATAGCAAAGTTAAAAGTATAGTTATTTTTAGGTAAACAGCCTGAAAGAGTTAAAGTTTCATAATAGTTATAGCCATTAAATTGGCATGTTTTTAGCTGTTGTTTAGTAGCAATAAAGAGATTATTTTTAAATTGTAATGGTTCGCCAGATATTTGTTCAGTATTAAAGCCTTGCTTAATAGGAGTTAATTTTAATATTACAGAATTTTCATTAAGATTATATATAGAACTTGGGGCTCCGTAAGCAAAGATTGCACTAGATTGACTTTCATTTATAGAAGTATTGCGACCAGTGAAAAACTTATTAACAAAATAGACTTGGTTAATCTTATTTATTTCAGAAGTCTTTAATGAGCTTAATAGATTTTGTAAGTCTTTAGTAGTAAAACTAGGATCTCCAGAAAAAACTATATATAGATTATTTAGAGTATGATTTTGAGATTTATCATAATAAAGTTTAGTTTTATATTTAAAATTCTTCCCTAGGTATAGTAAAGCAGTAGCTCCGGTTACAAGTTTAGTATTACTTGCGGGGATAAAGTTTTTATCAGCATTTTTAGAATATATAGTTTTACCATTATTTAAGTTTATAATTTTAACACCAATTAGAGCAGAGTTAAGCTGGTTGGTTTTTACTGCTTTATCAAAGGATTTATCAATCTCTGTAGAATTTAAAGAGTATGATGTTGATGAGAGAAGTATTGTAAAAGTTA
Source organism: Francisella uliginis (assembly GCF_001895265.1). Classification (NCBI taxonomy): domain Bacteria; kingdom Pseudomonadati; phylum Pseudomonadota; class Gammaproteobacteria; order Thiotrichales; family Francisellaceae; genus Francisella; species Francisella uliginis. The sequence goes on along the minus strand of NZ_CP016796.1, from coordinate 1,528,185 downwards.
TTAGAATTTTTAATAGATTATTGAAAGTCATTTAGGAGTATAAATTTAGTCTGTAGAAACTTTATTATAGCCAAGATTCCAACATATTCCTAAAAGAGCTATAGCAATAACACATGCACTTAATAAGAATACAAATACCGCATTCCAACCTAAGAATGTAGCAATAAAGCCAATTACAGCTTGAGCACCAACAGTGCCTAGGAAATAACCGAATAATCCTGTAAATCCAGCAGCTGTTCCTCCTGCTTTTTTAGGTACAAGATCTAGAGCAAGTATTCCAATTAAGGCAACAGGACCATATATTAATATTCCCATTGCAGATAATGATGCCCAAAGAATTACAGGAGTGTTGCTATACCAATATACAAGTAATGCACAAATAAATAAAAACATACAGATTACACTCATTGGAGCTCTACGACTACCAAAGAACCTATCTGTCAACCAGCCAATGATTATAGTTCCTGGAATTGCAGGTAGCTCAAACATAGCATAAGCAATAAGACCATCTGATGTTGATAAGTGTTTTACGTGAACTAGATAGTAAGGAGCCCAGCTTCCAAGACCGTATCTTGCACAGTATACAAAAGCATTTGCAGTTGCAATCAACCAAACCCATTTATTATTTAATACATATTTAAAGAATATTTCTTTAGCTGAAAATTCTTTTTCATGATGAGCTTCTGCTGTGGTGTAACCCTTGTATACTTCAATAGCAGGTAAACCTAGAGATTGTGGAGTATCTGCACCAAAGATTAATACTAAAATTCCTACTGCTATACATAAAGCACCTGCAACATAAAAAAGTCCATGCCAGTTGCCACTAAATAAAAATAATCCAATAGGAACAACAACAATTGCTAAACATCCAGCTCCTACATTATGAGCAGTATTCCAGATTCCCATTTTAGTACCGCGCTCGTTAGCACAAAACCAGTGAGTCATAATACGTGCACATGCAGGCCACCCCATACCTTGAGCCCAACCATTTAGGAACATCGCTATGAACATAACAAGAACACCCAGAGAAAGTAAGCTAGGTAATAGTAGGTTAATAAAACCTGTTACAAATAATCCTATAGCTAAAAATACTTTGGCATTACTTCTATCAGAAATATTGCCCATAAGAAACTTACTGACACCATATGCAATACCTAAGCCAGCACCTATTAGTCCTAGTTCATCAGGAGATAGCGTTGTGATATATTGTTTAGATACATCAAAACTACTTCTACCAAAGTAGTAGGTGAAATAACCTATATAGGCAACTAGAAACATTCTCAGTCGCCAGTGAGGGTATAATTTTTGTATTTGCTCCTTAGCTAATAAAGGCAGCGCTTTTGCAGGTTTTAAAAAATTCATAAAGTTATCTATATCTTTGGTTTATTTCATTATTACGTAGCAATTAGTTTAGTTTAAGAATTTTTATTCCTCAATAAAAATTTACTTAGATGATAAAAATTATAAACTAATACTTTTTATATTGTTTTTGGAAAAGGCATATTTGGATAAGCCGGCGGTAGATCAAGACCTTTTGCAGCTTCAACACCCCTTAAAATATCAGGTCTATCAGTAATCATGCCATCAACTCGCCAATCTATAAGCTTACTTGCAACATTATAATCAAAGTCAGTTCCTTCGTCTTCAGTCCAGCTCCATGTTACAACTTTTATACCAAGTTTATGAGCCTCATTAAGGTCTGCTTTCGTTAAGTCTTTTTCATAAGGTTCCCAGAATGTGCCACCTAACTTTTTAACCATTTTGGGATAGTCGTAATTAAAGTCTTTGGGATTAAGAGGGGCTGTCCATTTTTGGTAATTTTTCATTGTTCTTGCTTGTTTAGCATCCATAGGTTCAGTTGTATGGTCAGTTAGATAAGCTGTTTGAACTTTAGGATTTAGTTTTTGAAGATCTACCAATGCTTGCCATTCAAAAGCTTGTACTTCAACACTACTGGAAATACGGCTTTTTACCAAGACTTTATTCAAAGCTTCAGCCATCTCTTGAGCTGACCAGCTTATCTTGGGATTATAAGGATCTGTTTTTATTTCTATTTGTAAACGAACACGGCTACCAACGTTTGATTTAACATAGTCTATTACTTGCTGTAGTGTGGGTATATGTACATCTGGCATCCCTACATGGTTTGGGTACATCTTTGCAGTTGGCGAGTTTGGTTTTATATAGCCAACAGTGTATTGCTTTAGTTGAGCTAGAGTTAGATCTTTAATTGGAATTGCTTTTTTGATCCAGTTGCCATTTTTATCTTTAGTTAAATCAGGATTTAGAGTTAAGTCATGAGTTACAACAAGGACTTTATCTTTAGTCATATTAATATCTGTATCAATTACATCAACACCAACACGCATAGCATCAGTATATGCTGGAAGAGTATCTTCAGGAGCTAGTGGACGTAATCCCCTATGCGCATAAATATTTACAACATCAGCAATAGCAAAATTTATACAGCAAACTAGGGCAGCTGTAGCAATTATTTTTTTAAGCATTAATTTAAGATCCTCATTTTTTAATTTCCAAATAATTACTTAATTTGCTAGAAATAGCAATAGCTATGATTTAAATTTCATTTTGAAATTCAATTAATTTATAATTCAATAATATTCTCTTAATAAAAATTAAAATGTCTGATAAAAGAAAAGTTATAATAATAGCTTTACTATTAATAATATGTGCTTTAGGAATAGTGTATTATTTTTTGAGATCTGAAAATAAAATAATACCTGGATATGTAAGTACAGATATTAGATATATATCATCAGATGAGAGTGGTAAACTTTTAGAATTAAAAGTTAAAGAAGGTCAAAATATTAAAAAAGGTCAGCAATTATTTGTATTAGACTCATCAAAAAATCAAACTCTTTTAAAATCAAATAAATTTTTACATCAAGCATCTGAGGCGATATCAGATAATTTATCAAAAGGTAAAAGACAACCTTATTTGGATAAGACTAAATTTGATATAAAAACAGCAAAGGCAAATTTAGAGGTTGCAAAAGAAGAATATGTTCGTCAAAAAGCTTTGTTAAAGGATGATAGTACCTCTAAGAAACAATTTGAACAAGCTAAAGGAAAACTTGTTGAAGCAATAAACCAAGTAAGAAATCTTGAAATAACGCAAGTTATGAATAAAATGCCAGCACGAGAAGATTTAGTTGCAGCAGCTAATTATATGTCAATGTTTGTTAATAGTAATTCAAATTACTTACAACAAAAGATAGATTCTGCAGATGTAAAAGCTTCCCAAAATGGCTATGTTTATCAAATTCTCTATAGAGTTGGTGAAGAGGTTAGAGCATATAACCCTGTTATAACAGTTATCAATCCTCAAGATGTATATGTGGTTTTTTATGTATCAAAGCAAGATTTAGCAAAAGTGCATATAAACCAAAAAGTTAGTATTGAAAATACTGATGGTAAAAATATTCAAGCAGAGATAAGTTATATATCAAATAAAGCGGAATATACACCTCCATTACTATATGGTATAAACTCGGATTCGGAAATATCTTTTGAAGTTAAAGCTAGAGTTCAATATTCACCCAAAAGCTCATTAATCCATATAGGTGAACCTGTGAAGGTAGAGTTACAATGAACCAAAGCTTAGAAGATAACTTTATTATTGATGTAAAAAAACTAACTAAAGTTTATGGTGAAAAGACTGTTGTAGATAATATATCTTTACAAGTAAGAGAGGGTGACATTTATGGTTTTTTAGGGCCTAATGGCTCAGGTAAAACTACATCGATAAGAATGGTTTGTGGTTTGCTGCCAATAACAAAAGGAGAGGGAACTTGTCTTGGTTATGATATTGGTACACATGCTAGTGTTATCAAGCAGCAAGTTGGTTATATGACACAGAAGTTTACGTTATATCCAGATCTAACAGTCAAAGAAAATCTTAAAATTTTTGCTAGATTGCATAGTTTAAAAAATATAAAAGAAGCTGTAGATAAAACTATAGAGAATCTTCAAATGGGTAAAGCAAGAGCAAATCAAAAGGCTTATGAGCTTTCAGGTGGTTGGAGGCAAAGACTAGCTCTTGGGGTGGCAACAATTCATGATCCTAAACTTTTATTGCTAGATGAGCCAACTGCTGGAGTAGACCCTAAGGCAAGAAGAGAGTTTTGGGATTATATCTCAACTTTATCTAGTAAAGGCATAACTACATTGGTTTCCACTCACTATATGGATGAGGCAGAAAGGTGTAATAAACTATCCTATATTGCTTATGGTAAATTACTATCTAGTGGTACACAAAAAGATATAATAGATAGCTGTGGTATTAAAACATATAACATTTCGGGTAAAAATGTCTATAGAGTTGTTTTAGAATTGCAGGATAATGAAAAAATTGAACAAGTTTCTATGTTTGGAAGTAGTGTGCATTTAAGTGTTAAAAATAATGTAGATGTAAAAGATATACAAAAAGAATATAGTGAGTTTGAATGGCATAAGATAGATACATCTTTAGAAGATGCTTTTATATTTTTAATGAAAAGCCAACAGGATAACTTTGCATGAAACATTTTGATATTAATAGGTATTATGCAATTTTCTTGAAAGAAGTTATTCATATGCTTAGAGATAAGGTGACTATTGGACTTGTCATAGGTATCCCTTTGATTCAAGTAATACTTTTTGGCTTTGCTATTAATATGAATCCTAAGCATTTAAATACAGCTCTTGTTAATAATGATAGAACACTACAAACAAACTATCTTATAGAGAAGATCAACAATACAAAATACTTTGATATTAAGTATCAAAACCTTTCACGGAGTCAAGCCATGACTCTAATGCAAAAAGGGAAGGTTCAATTTATAATTGATATTCCTCCAAACTTTACAAAAGAGGTTTATCGAGGACAATCACCAGATATTCTAATAATAGCTGATGGAGCAAACTCTGGTACAGGGGCGGCGCTCGATGCAATAAATAAAGTTAAATCCATATATAGTCAATATTTTTCAAATAAATCTCAAGTTCAGCAAAAGCAGCCATTTAATTTTGTAATTCACAATAAATATAACCCAGAGAATAAGACGCAAAATAATATTGTTCCAGCCTTAGCAGGAGTCATCTTAACAATGACTATGGTTATGGTCACATCTTTGACTATTACTAGAGAGAAAGAGTATGGTACGATGGAGTCTTTACTTGCAACACCTGTAACTTCTCTAGAAATTATATTTGGTAAAATAACTCCATATATAGTTGTGGGTTATATCCAACTGCTACTAATTATATTTTTTGCTAAAGTAATATTTAGCATAACTATTGTCGGTAGTATTTTGTTATTACTTATAGCTACGTTTCCTTTTATTATAGCGAATCTTTTGGTTGGGATAACCTTCTCAACAGTTGCTGATACACAGTTACAAGCAATGCAGATGACATTTTTCTTTTTCTTACCATCGATATTATTATCAGGGTTTATGTTTCCTTTTGAAGGGATGCCTGAGTGGGCTCAAGTCATAGGTAATATCTTACCGCTTACTCATTATTTAAATATAGTTCGAGGGATTTTATTAAAAGGGGCGGGCTTTCTTGATATTTTAAATAGTATATATCCTCTTTTAATATTTATGGTTGTCGTAGCAATTATTTGTCTAAAAAAATATAAAAATACAATTTAATTCATTTAAGTAAAATTTTGTTCTACTTAAATAACAACTACTTTTATGGTATCTTTATAGCCCTAAACTTTAACTAAATAATAAAAATATAGGAAGTAAATTGTTAGATTATAAAAATACCTTTATCGGTAGGAATATAAAAAGTGATGTGCTATCTGGTATCGTAGTAGCAGTTGCTCTAGTACCTGAGGCGATAGGTTTTTCTTTGTTAGCTGGTGTTTCACCAACTGTTGGTTTATATACAGCGTTTATACTTGGTTTGATTACGGCTTTAGTGGGTGGTAAACCTGGTATGATCTCTGGAGCTACTGGTTCAGTTGCAGTTGTTCTAATTGCTCTAGGAATACATATACATGAAATTATTCCAGCGGATATTTTGCATAGTATGACCAAAGAACAAACAAGTATGTATATTTTGCAATATATATTATTATGTACGATTATGGCTGGAGTATGGCAGATTTTAATTGGTTTATTTAAACTTGGTAAGTTTATTCGGTTAGTTCCTCAGCCAGCAATGTATGGTTTTGTAAATGGACTAGCGATTGTGATTGCAATGGCACAGCTTAGATTTTTCCATGATGCAAATATATGGATGTATATTTTAGTTGTTATTACGATGGCAATTGTATATTTTGTACCTAAAGTTACAGATAAAGTTCCATCAGGGCTTGTGGCTATTATATTTGTAACAATAGCTGCGATAGCATTTAAATTACCAGTTGAGAATATTGGCCAATATCAAGATATTTCTGGAAGCTTCCCAACCTTTGCTATTCCTGATTTTCATTTAACATGGGCATCTTTCTGGATTGTATTGCCTTATTCTGTGTTGGTTGCATTAGTAGGTCTTATAGAATCATTACTTACATTATCAGTTTTAGATGAAATGGATGGTAAAAGAGGTAGTGGAAACCAAGAGTGTGTAGCTCAAGGTGTTGGTAATATTACTTGTGGATTCTTTGGCGGTATGGCTGGTTGTGTAATGATTGGTCAATCTATAATTAACTTTACAAATGGTGGTAGAGGGCGTTTATCATCATTAACTGCTGCAGTTTTGCTGATTAGTTTTGTAGTTGTGTTATCGCATTGGATATCATTGATACCATTGGCTGTATTAGTGGGTATTATGTTTATGGTTTGTGTTAATACTTTTGCTTGGGAAAGTACTAATAGACTTCGTTTTATGCCTAACTCAGACAAATTTGTTTTAATTATCGTAACTGTTATTACTGTTTATGCTGACTTAGCTGTAGCTGTGATTTCTGGTGTGATCGTATCAGCGTTAGTATTTGCGTGGAAAAATTCTCAAGTAAGAAGTAGAACACACCGTGAAGAAGATGGTACAAAAGTATATGAGTTTTTTGGTCCACTATTTTTTGGTTCAACAACATCTTTTATGAGCCTATTTGATATACAGCATGATCCTGATAATATTGTCTTAGATTTTGCTAATTCTAGAGTTATGGATGTCTCAGGTACAGAGGCAATAGATACTATAACTAAGAAGTATCTAGACTTAGGCAAAAAAGTTACCTTACGACACTTAAGTGAAGATTGTCGTGATATATTGAAAAATGCAGGACCATACTGTGTTTTTGAAGAGGTAGATCCAACATATAAAGTAGCGAGGAATACATAGAATGGAAAAGACAAAAGTTAATACTACAAATGCTCCTCAGGCAATAGGTTCATATGAACAAGCTATAAAAGTAGGTGGTTTCGTTTATACTTCTGGTCAGATTGGCCTAAGACCAGATGGTACTATGTCAGGTGAGTGCATAAAAGAACAAACAACTCAGGTTATGCAAAACTTAAAGGCTGTATTAGAAGCAGCAGGATCAAGTCTAGATAAGGTTATTAAAGCAACTATCTTTATCAAAGATATGGCAGAGTTTAAAACTATTGATGAGATCTATGGTTCTTTCTTTGATGGTAACTTCCCAGCTCGTTCATGTGTTGAAGTTGCTAGACTGCCAAAAGATGTGCGTGTTGAAATAGAAGCTATTGCTATAGCTGATTAATCATATAAATCACTAAATTTTTCTAAACTTAATTTTCCTTAATATTTTAAAGTCTTAAAAACCATTTCAAATTTTGTTTATAATTTAGATATTTAGTTTTTTAATAAGTTCAAAATGAAAAAAATATAGATAAAGCTATACAAATTCTTATAAGTAAAAAAAATGCTAAACATATTTTAGTTCTTAATCTTCCAGATTTTAGTAAAGCTCCTAGATATTTTAATGCTTCTAATAGTAAGCGCACTGAAATATATAACAAAGTTGTTGAAACAAATACTAATATTGAAAAAGTTGTTTCTAAATATAAACAACAATGTATAGATATTAAGATTATAGATTTTTATAGTTTATTAAATAAATTAATAGAAACCAAAAAATATATAAGTGATAAACCATGTTTAGATATTCAGCTAAAAACTGATAAATTAGATTATTTACTTGATTATGATAAAACGGCTAATTGCCATAAGAATATCGATAAATATATTTTCTTTGATAACTTACACCCTACAAATAGCGTTCATAAAAAAATAGCCTTTTTAGCTAGTCGAAACTTCTAGTGAATTTATCTATAATAAATTAGATTTACTGCTTCATCAAAAATGATATAAAAAAAGAAATTTCGTTTTTTGTATTCGGTAGTAAAATTAGAAAAATAAGTGGTGGGTTGTACAGGATTCGAACCTGTGACCAATTGGTTAAAAGCCAACTGCTCTACCGACTGAGCTAACAACCCGAGGAATGTTGATTATTATACTTATCCTATTTTCTGTGTCAACACTTTTTGCTGTTTTTTTCGATTTAATTCTAAAATTTCTATAGGATGCTTAATTGTGTGTCCTTCGATACGCTTAACCTGGCATCTACAAGAGAATCCTGTTGCTATAGAATTTCTAATTCCAGACTGTTTTATTTTATCTTTCCAGCTTAAATTATAGATCTGTTTTGAGTCATCCACATGTTTAGATTCATGACCAAAGCTACCTGACATACCACAGCAACCAACATTGGCAATTTTTGTATTTATACCGAAGTGAGTGAAGATTTTTTGCCAATCAGTTGTAGTAGCCGTAGATAGGGATTTTTCTGTACAGTGATTAAATAGATTAAACTGATTATCTATCATATTGTTCATTTGTGGCAAGTCTTCTAGTTTTGTAACTAGCCACTCTTGAAGCATTTTTACTTTAAATCTTACTTGATCGCCACAAACCTTACGATATTCATCGCGATAGACTAAAGTCATAGCTGGATCAATACCGATCATCTCAACTTTAGTTCTAGATATTTCATTATAAAGCTTAGTTGCTTTTAAGGCTTGTTTCTTAAAATATCTTAAGAAACCTTTAACATGAGAAGGTTTACCATTTATTTTAAAAGGAGCAAAATAAACTCTAAACCCTAAGGCTGTTAAAAAATCATATAAAGTCAGCACTATATGGGTATCATATAGTGATGTGAAAATATCTTGGACTATACAGACAGTTTTTTTCCTTTGTTCAATTGACAAGTTATCAAGTTCTTGAATACTAAACTCAGGAGCATTTCTTTGCTTTAGCTCAGATCTTAAATTTAAGGAACTTATTAAGGGAGTATCAGCAAACCCAATAGTGTTTGCTAAGCCAGCTCTAACAAACTGTATATTAAATATATCATTGAAGATTTTTGGCATATATAAATTTATCTTCAAGATAGATTCACTATGCTTAACAAAGTAATCTAAGGCTGGTCTTTTATATCTAGAGTGATAATTTGCTAAAAACTGTGATTTCATAGTAGGGATATCAACTTTGATAGGGCAGCCTGTGATGCAGGCTTTACAACCTAAGCATTTATCTAAAGAATCATAAACTTGGTGTGAGAAGTCATTAAGAGTATCTTCAGCTCTTTCATAACCAAAGCTATCTTCTTTATCGATAGTAGAATAACCTTTTGCAGCTAACTGGTTTAGCCATTCACGCAAAACTGCAGATCTTCCTTTAGGTGAATATAACCAGTTCCTACTAGCCTTAGCTGAAGGGCAGATAACCGTGTCTAAATTATAATTTAAACATTGAGAGTTACCATTACAATTATATGCACCAGAGAATTGTTGACGCATCTCTTTTGGAACTTGTTCATCTAAATACCCTCTAAAAGGACCATCAACTTTTACTAACTGATCTTTACTACCGTTAGGTACAGTTATCTTACCTGGGTTAAGTTGATTATGCGGATCAAAAGCTTTTTTAATGTGGCCTAAAGATTCATAAAGCTCTTCACCAAAATAATCTTTTAGATGCTCACTTCTATGGCCATGGCCATGCTCAGCACACAAGACACCACCGTATTTTCTAACAAGCTCGCTAACTTTTTCTGTTATTTTTGCTACTTTTTTATAGTCTTCTGGTGAACTCATATCTAGAGCAGGGCGGACATGAAGACAACCAACATCGACATGACCAAACATGCCGTATTTAACACCATAAGAATCTAATAGTTTTGTTAGTTCAGCTATATAATCTGCTAGTTTTTCAGGGGCAACAGCTGTATCTTCTATAAATGGAATTGGTTTACGATCGCCTTTCATTGCACCAAGTAGTCCAACACCTTTTTTGCGGAGTTCCCATAGGCTATCCATTTCTGTAGGGCTTTCTGTTAGATGAAAGACGGCTTGTTTCTCGAGTAGGGTTCTTTCTAGTTTTGCTGTTTTAGTATCTAGTTCATGTTGAGAATCAGCAATAAACTCTACAAGGTTTACCGCAGCAATATTTATAGAAGTACTTTTCTCAAGCATGTGTTTTATTTTATGATAAATCTCATCATCTTTGGCTATTTCAATGATATTGTTATCAATAGTCTCTATGGCAGATGGATTTGAAGATAGTAAATCTCTAGCAGCTTTTAGAGCTTTATTAAAACTATCATATGAGATACTAAATAGGGCTTTATATTTTGGTTTTTTGGTAAGTTTGAGAGTCATTTCTGTAACAAAGGCAAGAGTTCCTTCTGAGCCAGAAACTAAATAGCTAAGATTAATAGCATTATCATCTTTATCATAAGTTTTCGCTAAATTATAACCTGTTAAAAATCTACTTAACTTAGGTGATTTTTCTTCAATTAGGCTATATTTATCTATGATTTGTTCAACAACCGTTGTATAGATATTTTTTTCAACTTCATTTAGGTTATCTTCTTCTAGCTCATTTAGCTTTATTTTTTTTGTCGTAAGCTTTTGTCCATTTACTAATGTACATCCTAACTCTAAAACATGTTGGCTAGTGCGACCATATATTCTTGAACCCTTACCACAAGCATCGGTATTTACCATGCCGCCTAATGTTGCTCTATTACTAGGTGATAAATTAGGTGCAAAAAAGTACTCCGTATCTACCAGTGCATCATTTAATTGATCTAGGACAACACCAGGCTCTACTCTGACAAATTCTTTTTCAATATTTATTTCTAAGATTTCATTCATATAACGGCTTGAGTCTATTATAACTCCAGCACATAACGAGTGTCCTGATGTACCTGTTCCTCCGCCACGAGGTGAGAATTTTATTTCTTGATACTCTTTTTTACTTGCTAAAGCAAAAACTCTATTAACATCCCATTTGTTTTTTGGGAAAACTACTAGCTCAGGAACAATAAAATACACACTGTTGTCCATAGAGGTTGATATTCTTGAAGCATAATCAGAGTGAATGTCACCCTCAAACTTCATTTTTCTTAGCTCTTCAGAAAAAGTGTCTATTAAAACATTTAGAGTACATACTTGATCAAGAGTTGGTAGTTTATTTTCTTTTGTAGATTCTTTCATAGAGATTGATATAAATAATAAAGCTATCAAAGATTATATAAGAAAATTTCAACTACATAAATAACAAAGTTAAAACAGAAGATTGTAAAAAAGTCAGTAATTTGAATTTGTAGCACTATTTAGTTATTATAAAACGATAATAAAATTGTAAAAAACAAATAAGGAATATAAAACTTTTGTTATGATTGAACGAATTTTTCGTACTTTAAAAAACTCTTTTGGTAATATCATCGAATGGTATGATTTCTCTTTATATGGATATTTTGCAACAATAATTGCGGCTCAATTTTTCCCAAAAACTAATGCTTGGGTTGCTTTAATAGCAACTTTTGGTGCATTTGCTGCAGGATTTGTAGCAAGACCGATTGGTTCAATAATTTTTGGTAGGCTTGGTGATAAATTAGGTCGTCATTATGCGATGAATATTGCTATTGTCTTTATGGCAATACCAACAATTATCATGGCTTTTTTACCAGGCTATAGCAGTATTGGGATTTGGGCTCCAATATTACTAGTTTTAGTTAGAGTTCTTCAGGGATTATCAGCTGGTGGACAATTTGGTAATCTAATGACCCTAACAGCTGAGCAACAAGCTTATACAGGCTTTAACTTAGCAGTCGCATATTCAACAGCAGTTGTTGGTTTTTTACTAGCATCTGGTATTAGTTATTTAACCTTAAATCTTCTACCTGAGTCATTACAATATTATGCATGGCGTATTCCATTTGCTTTAGGTTTCTTCCTACTGCTGTTTCACTTTTTTATAAAAGAAGATGAGAAGGTTGAAAATACTGAAAATAACTTTAAAGTTGAACCTGTTCGAGATCTGCTTAAGCATTATCCATGGCGTTTAACATTAATTATATGCTTATCAACTACAGCTATGGTGCTTTACTATCTAGATATAACATACATGGTAACATACATGGAAACAGAGCTTAATCTCAGTCTTTCCACAGCATTAGCAATAAATACTGTGAGTATAGCTATTATGTGTGTTGTTATGCCTTTAGCGGGATACTTATCTGATATCTTAGGGCGTAAGAAAACACATATTGCTGGTTATGTGATATTGTTAGTCCTGAGTGTGCCAATGGTTATGTTAATGCAGCTTAAGAGTATTGCGTTAGTGACCGCTATGGTTATCGCAATGGCTGCTTTGACATCGATAATTCAGGGTGTATCAACTCCTTATTATACAGAGATCTTCCCACCTAGAGTTCGTGCAACAGGTTGCTCTATTGGTTTTGGATTTGGCGCATCTCTATCTGGATTTGCTCCAATGATAGCAACGATTATTATGGGCTGGTTATCTCCAACAGCAGGCTTGTGTATACTTCTTTTAGCTGTAGGTGTGATTGGTTTGATTATTGCTATTATTATTCCTAATCAGCAAGTCGAAGTTCGAAGGTTAAACAGTATAGAAGAAGTGCTAGCAGGTTAAAAACTTAGCTACTATCATAAATGTATAAAACAACAACAGATTAATGATCTGTCATCACATAATAAAATGTAATTCTCTAATTTTATTAATTATCTTTCGTTTGATGGATCCTCAATGAGGTAATTATTATACTATTGTAAACTAAACATATATCGAACTTGATTCAGTATTATCTAATAGTATATATTTTAGTCACTAGAAACTCGTATCTTTTGAATTTTTCGTAGCTTTACTATGGTATCTTCTTGAAAAAGTATTATGGAAGTTAGAAAATAGTTAAAACTTTGATATCAACGCAGACAAACTTTAAATATAAAGTTATAATTAGCTCTGTATAGAAAAATGATTTCAAAAGTTAAAACTTTTCGAGGATAATTATGAAACAAACGACTCTATTAGTAATTCTTGATGGCTGGGGTTATAGTGATAGTGATTATTTTAACGCTATTAAAAATGCAAATACTCCAACTTGGGACAATATTTGGCAAGAATTTCCAAAAACTCTTATTAATGCATCTAGCTTATCAGTAGGGCTTCCTAGAGGGCAGATGGGTAATTCTGAAGTAGGACATGTAAATATAGGTTCAGGTAGAGTGGTTTATCAAGAGCTTACAAAAATTGATAAAGCTATCGAAGAGAAAACTTTTGGTGAAAATAAAGCCATTTGTGATGCTGTTGAAAATGTTAAACAAAATGATTCAAGCTTGCACTTAATGGGACTACTTTCTCCTGGAGGAGTTCACTCTCATGAAGAGCATATCTTTGAGATGATAAAGATAGCTAAACAGAAGGGTGTTAAAAGAGTTTATCTACATGCATTTTTAGATGGTAGAGATACTCCTCCTAGATCTGCAGAGGAGTCTATCAAAAAAGCTGATAAATTATTGCAAGATTTAAATTTAGGATATATAGCTAGTGTTTCTGGTAGATACTATGCTATGGATAGAGACAATCGTTGGGATAGAGTTGAAAAAGCTTATAATGCTATAGCAAATGCTGAAGCTGAATATATATATAGTAACGCCTTAGAAGCGTTAGAACAATCATATGCTCGTGACCAGTCTGATGAATTTGTCATACCAACTTGTATTAAAAAAGATGATAAGTTAGTCAAGATCAAGGATAATGATAGTGTTATCTTTATGAATTTTAGAGCTGATAGAGCTAGAGAAATTAGTCATGCTTTTGTAGATAAAACTTTTGATCACTTTCTAAGGTCAAGACATTTAAATATTAATTTCACAACACTAACAGAGTATGATTCTAAACTTGAGTGTGCTGTAGCATTCCCTCCAGAGCAGCCAGTTAATACTTTAGGTGAAGTGTTAATGAAAAATCATAAAACTCAGTTAAGGATAGCTGAAACAGAGAAGTATCCTCATGTGACATTCTTTTTCAACGGCGGTAAAGAGGATCAATTTGAAGGTGAAGATAGAATCTTGATTCCATCTCCGAAAGTGGCTACTTATGATTTACAGCCTGAGATGTCAGCTCCAGAGGTTACAGATAAGTTAGTTGAAGCTATAAAGAGTGGTAAATATGATTGTATAATGTGTAACTATGCTAACTCTGATATGGTTGGACATACTGGGAACTATGAAGCGGCTATGACAGCAATTGAGTATCTTGACCAATGTTTAGCTAAATTAAAAGATGTAATACTTGAGCATAATGGTAATATGTTTATTACAGCTGATCATGGTAATGCGGACATGATGCTAAATCCAGAAACTCAAAAACCTCATACGGCTCATACAACAAACCTTGTACCATTTGTATATGTGGGGCATAAGGAAGCAGAAGTAGCTATAGAAGATGGTAAGCTTTCTGATATTGCACCAACAATGCTTAATGTGATGGATATACATCAACCTGCTGAGATGACAGGTAAATCTATTTTTAAATTTGAAAAATAAGGATTTTATAAAAAATGCTTGATGCAAAATATATCAAAGATAATTTACAAGATGTAGCCGAGAAACTTGCAACAAGAGGTTATAAGTTTGATGTTTCAGAGTTTGAGGCAAAAGAAGCAAAAAGAAAGCAATTACAAGAGAAAACTCAAGAACTTCAAGCTGACAGAAATACTATATCGAAAGAGATTGGTAAGAGAAAGGCTAAAGGTGAAGATGCCAGTGATATTTTCACAAAAGTTAATGAGATAAATGAAGAGCTTAAAATAGTTGAAAAAGATTTAAAAACTTTGCTTGAAGATATTAATCAAACTTTATTAGGTATGCCTAACATTCCAGCCGATGATGTACCTGTAGGTAAAGATGAAGATGAGAATGTTGAAATAAGAAAATGGGGCACACCACGTGAATTTCATCCTGAGGCTAAAGCAAAAGACCATGCAGATATTGGTGAAATACTTAAAATGATAGATTTCAAAGCAGGTGCAAAGATCACAGGTAGCCGTTTTGTTGTTTTAAAAAGTAAAATAGCTAAATTACATCGTGCTCTAGCTCAATTTATGCTTGATATGCATACAGAAAAGCATGGTTATGAAGAGGTTTATGTACCATATATGGTAAACGATGATAGCTTGTATGGTACAGGTCAGTTACCAAAATTCTCTGAGGATCTTTTTAAGTTAGAAGGGGACTTTGAATATAGTTTAATACCTACAGCTGAAGTGCCTGTTACAAACTTAGTTAGAGATGAAATATTAGATACAGAATCTTTACCGAGACATTATACTGCTCATACTCCTTGCTTTAGAAGTGAAGCAGGATCATATGGTAGAGATACTAAAGGAATGATTCGCCAACATCAGTTTGAGAAAGTTGAGCTAGTACATATTACAACTCCAGAGAAAGGAGAAGAATCTCTAGAGCTTTTAACTTCACATGCTGAGAAAGTATTACAAAAGTTAAATCTACCTTATAGAGTAATGAAGCTGTGTACTGGTGATATGGGCTTTAGTGCTAAGAAAACTTATGATTTAGAAGTTTGGCTACCGTCTCAGAATACTTATAGAGAAATTTCTTCTTGTAGTTGGTGTGGTGATTTCCAAGCACGTAGAATGAAAGCTAGATACAAAGATCCATCAATGAAAAAACCAAAATTGGTTCACACTTTAAATGGTTCTGGCTTGGCTGTTGGTAGAACTTTATTAGCCGTTATAGAGAATTATCAACAAGAAGATGGTTCTATTATGGTTCCTGAGGCACTTATAAATTATATGGGTGGTGTTTCTGTTATTAAGTAATGAAATAATAAGTATACTTGTAACACTTATAGTTGCAATAATGCCTCTGATTATTGCAATTATTTTGAGATCGACTTATTTTAAAGAAAAATTTGATAAACATAGCTTTGATAAATACAAATATGATGAGCTTGAAGCTACATTTGAATATTGTCTAAATAAAAATAATCCAAATTCAGTCAAAAAAATAAAAGCTTATAAATATAAACTTTTATTTGATATCGCGAATATTCGAAAAATCTTTGTACGTATTTATCTTATTAATTTTCTTACTGATAATGAGATTAATTCATTGTTTTTATTAGATCTTATCAAGTTAGGTAAGGAAAAATGGGTTATATTGCCTATTATAAGAAAGTCTAGCGTAATTAAGTTAATAAAAATAACTATGATTTTAGGTGCATTAACTATTTTTATAATATTTATGGTTTATTTATATTATATATTTATTAATTCTCTTAATATTAACTATTATATTTTTATAGTGGTTTTAGCCGTTTACTTTTTAACAATATTAACTTTAGTATCATCATTAATATTTTTGTATTTTGAAGTTATGAAGTATGTTTTAATATCTTTATATGTTGTTTATAAAGTTAAAAGAAAATCATTAGTTTTGAAAAGAAGGTTTTATGAGAAAAATGATTATAAAGAACTTCAAGAATATTTTTAATAGGTATTCTTAATGTTAAATATTTTTAAAACAATAAAACGACAGATCTACGTGTTGGAAAGTAAACTTTGGTTTAATCCTTTTGCCTACTGTATATTAGCTATATTAGCTATTTATATATGTTATCTAATACAGCAATTAAATATAAATTTTTATTCTGAAAGAATTAGTATAGACACGGTAAATGCATTACTTTCTATTATAACAAAAAGTATGCTCGCTGTTATCGTTTTTACTGTAGGTGCAATAGTCACAGCATATAACTCAGCAAGTAATTCAGGTACTCCTAGAATTCTCGCAATATTGTTTAGAGATCGAGCTTCTAATAAAGCAACATCAAGTTTTATAGGGACCTTTATCTATGGAGTTATTGCAACTATTGCAATAAAATCAGGAGTCTTTGATAAAACAGGAGTTTTTTTAGTTTTTATTTTAACTATTTTTGTCTTTGTATGGGTTATTTTCACTTTTATAGTATGGATAGATAGTATAGCTAAGTTAGGTCAGGTAAGAACTTTATTAACAAAAACAGAAAGTCAGGCTTTAACTACCGTAGAAAAATATATAAAAAACCGATACCAAGGATGTAATAAGCTAATAGTAGATAAAATGCCTAAGAAATCTATACCTATTCTTGCAAGTGATTATGGATTTCTTAACGATATTTCTTTTGAGAACTTAAATGAGTTTTGTAAAAACTTAGGTGCAAAAATTTATATAGTAAAATATAAAGGAGAGCATTTAGCTAGTTCAGAGGTAATGGCTTATATTAAATGTTCTAGGACTCTAACTGAAGATGAGTTAGCTAAACTATCATTTTGCTTTATAATTTCAAATGAAAAGAATTTTAGCGAAGATCCTATCTTTGGTATTGAAACACTTAGTGAGATAGCAGCAAAGGCACTAAGTCCTGCAACAAATGATCCTACTACAGCTATAAACGTTATTGATACGATAAATAGGTGTTTAAACTGTCTTTTTGATTCAAATATTACAAATAAACAACAAATAGTATATAAGAACCTATATATTAAAGATATTTCAATAGATAGATTTGTTAGGAGTGGCTTTGAATACATAAGAATATATGGAAGTAGTAATCTATTGGTAGCAAAGCGAATACAGAAAAGCTTACTACATATTTGTAAACAAAGTAATGATGAAAATTCTAAAGTGATAGCGAGTTATATGGAGAATTGTTATAAACAGGCTAATTCAGAGTTAAAATATACTTTTGAAAAAATGGAGTTACAGGAGTTTATAAAAAGCTTAAAATCTCAATAAATAAAGCTAGTTATTTTTGTTTAAAAAAAACAATAATGATAATATTATATTTTAAGTTTTGTATATAAGAAGAGAGGGATATGCATTTAGCAGGCATAGAAGCAGGTGGTACAAAGTTTTTTACGACTATTGGTGATATTGATGGTAATGTTATAGAGCGTCATCGTACAGATACTACAACTCCAGAGCAGACGATGTCTGAAGTTTTAGAAATTTTAAAAAGCTATCAAAGTGAGTATGATATACATGCGGTAGGTGTTGGATGTTTTGGACCGATTGATATTAACACTAAATCTGAAACTTATGGTTATATTACAAATACTCCAAAAATTGCTTGGCAAAATTTTGATATAGTTAGTGCTATAAAATCAGTTTATTCAGGACCTGTTGGCTTTAATACAGATGTTAATGCAGCAGCTATTTGTGAACATATTTGGGGATGTGCGAAGGATTTAGAAAATCTTTTGTATTTAACAGTAGGTACAGGTGTTGGTGGCGGTATAATCTGTAATAATCAGCTAGTTCAAGGAGCTATGCATCCAGAAATAGGTCATTTAGTTATACCTCAAAACCCAGATGATGATTACGCCGGGTGTTGTCCTTTTCATGGAAACTGTGTTGAGGGGTTAGCATCTGGTACAGCAATAAATAAAAGATGGCAAGTTGACACTGCAGCGAAGCTAGCGGATGATCATATTGCATGGCAGTTTGAAGCAGAGTATTTAGCAAAAGCCCTTGTAAACTATATATATGCTTTTTCCCCTGAGAAGATAATTCTAGGTGGTGGAGTTATGCATAAAACTATACTTTTTGATATGATACGCAAAAATGTAGCACAATATTTAAATAGTTATCTTGATTATCCAGCCTTGAAAGATATGGAAAATTTTATAGTTCCAGCATCATTTGGTGATAATACTGGTGTTAAGGGATCATTAGCTCTAGCTTTAGATACATTTAATAACTCTAAATAAAAAATTACTCTTATATTCTTAGGCTTTTACTGTTATTATTTTCAATAAATTTAATTTCTAGCCAAGAAACATTGATAAAAAAAGTACTTTCTAATCGTATATTATCAAAATCTTTACAAACAATGGTGGTCCAAGCATTAGGTCAGGCTTGTGCATTTATTACGGCTATACTTTTAGCTAGACATTTAGAAGTTAGTGATTATGGATATTATATTTTTGGAGTTACAGTCGCGACGATTCTAGCAGTTGTTGCTACGATGGGAGCTGGTGGAATACTTGCTAGAACTTGGGGTAAATCTGACTTAACAGGATATGAGAGAGATAAAGAAACGTTTTTAGTACATAACTGGTACTTTAAAAGAGGTTTTGCTTTTATTATTGTAATGATTGCTGCAATTATTTTTTATAATCATTCTGAAAATAATGATAACTATATAGAGAACTTCGCATTATTATTTGCAGTGCCGTTCTTTATGGCAAATATATTTCAATCTTTTTTTGTAGCGAAAAGAGCTGTTGTTATTGCTAATTTACTACAACTTGGGCTAAGAATGATAATGCTGTTTCTAACAGTGTTTTTTATGCTTTTCTATATAGCAAATACAGCTATGTTAGTTGGTTGTATGATGATTTTTATGACTGTATATATAACAAAAGTTTGGCTTTTACAAACATCAAAATATTCTTTTGAAAGTTTAAAACCAACAGGGAGCAACCTATCTTTTGCTCTTATGCAATGGGGACTCTTATTATTATCGCAAGTTGATATTTTAATTCTTAAAGGCTTATCAACATCATCGGATGTCGCATTCTATGGAGTAGCTTTGCAATTAGGTGCGCTCGTTAGTTTTGTTTTAAATGCGGTTAACTCAAATGTTTTATCACAGATCGCTGATGATTATAAAAACTGTTCTAGAGAAGAGTTTCAGATAAAAATAACTTCTTATACACGGATTATATTTATTTTATCTATATTTGCTATAGTTGGACTTATAATGTGTGGTTATCCTATAACTTTGCTTTATGGAAATGAATATGTAATTTCATATTTTATA
This sequence comes from Francisella uliginis, assembly GCF_001895265.1. Classification (NCBI taxonomy): domain Bacteria; kingdom Pseudomonadati; phylum Pseudomonadota; class Gammaproteobacteria; order Thiotrichales; family Francisellaceae; genus Francisella; species Francisella uliginis. The sequence continues at coordinate 1,508,061 of NZ_CP016796.1, read as the reverse complement.
TTCTGTATTTTAATGGTTGGCCAAATTGTAAATATTCTTTCTGGATGTGTTGCGACAATACTTAATATGGCAGGCTTTGAAAAAACCACATGCTTTGCTTTTTACATAGCGCTAGCAGTTAATATTATATTTGGAATTATTTTTACTATTTATGGAGGAGTCTATGGTTTAGCTATAGCATCTAGTTTATCTATGATATATTGGAATATACATCTTCTTTATAAAGTAGTTACGAAGATTAAAGTTAATCCAACAATTTTTATATTTAAATAGAATCACTCGACAGAGTCACTATTGTCTTGGGCAGCATTATTTAATTTTTTTGAGATATCATTTACAGCTGAATTAACACTATCTTTTGCTTTGGCTACCTTTTCATTTTTCATGTTAGATACCAAAATCAAAGAACCTACTATTAACAATAAAATAATGAGAGGTATATTTAACTTTCCAATTATTTTTTTGAGATGTTTTTTCATAGTAGAGTTACCTTTTAATTAATGATTAAAATCAAAAAGGGGCTGGCTTAGTTTTATCCTTACCATTATCAAAGCCTTTTTTAAAGTTCTCAACTTTATTCTGCGCACTTTCAGTTGTCTTATTAATAGACTTTGATGCTTGGTTAGCCTTATGAGAAATTGTCTCCTTAGCTTCATTTGAGCTATTAATTACAGCTTCAGATGCTTTAGAAAATTCATTTTTGATTCTATTAGAAACTTGACTCATATACATTGATGATTGTTGAGCTTTATTCTTTAAAACTATTTGAGTTTCATTAGCCATTGATTTGACTGATTTAGAAGTCTTTTTATAATATTCATGCATTGTATCTTGAGAATCACTAATTGCGCTACCTAACTTCTCACCTGCATTATACGATGAGCTATTTTGTGGTTGCATAGCAGGAGTATCATTTTGTAATGCATTTGCTATCAATGGTATTGCTGTAAAGGCTAATGCCGCAAGTTTTATATATGTTTTTTTCATTAGTCTTTCCCTTAAAAGTTAATTAATCCATTCCATGAGCCGCTTGTGCGACATTGTTTGTATCTTCACCGTCAACTTGATTGTCAATTCTATTAAGCTGAGCTTTTGCATCTTCAGCTTGAATATCATTAGCTACTCGACTAGTTTGGTATGTCTGGTCAGGTTCTATTGGTGATGAGTTAGAAGTATAAACTTTTTGTTGATGTGCTTGGGATAGTAAAGGAAAACTTATTAATCCTAATGCCACTAGGTACATATATTTGTTTTTCATTTCTACCTCACTTATTTTTAATCTCTCAATATGAAAATTACCATAAAAGTTAGAAATTTGCTATATTTTAAAACGCTTATATAGTACTTATACATAAAGTTTACCTATTGGTTATGATATAATTTACGCAGTTAAAATTTATGAAAAATTCTCCATAATGCTTTCAGATGCTTCAAAAGAAGATAAAAAATCAGCTAGAAGTTGGCTTAAAGAGGTAGCTGTTCCAGCTAAAAGATGGGTTAGGTTAACAGTATTAATAGCTTTTTTAAGTGGGATGTTACTAATTGGTCAGTTATATTTACTTGCTCACATCTCATATGATGCTTATTTGCAAAAATCAAGTTTAGGGCAGTTAAGTAGTTATTTCATAGCAATAGTTTTGATTGTCATTATCCGAGCGGGATTAAGTTGGTTAAGAGAAATAGTTAGCTACAAAGCAGCAGTAATTGTCAAAAAACAGATTCGTGAAGATATCGTTGTACATATAAATAAGCTTGGTCCAATACAGTTAAATAAAACTTCAAACGCTAATATAATAAGTAGTGCAATGGAGCAAGTTGAAGGTTTAACAGGATTTCTAACGAAATTTTTGCCTCAAATAACACTTTCTGGACTTATGCCTTTAGCTATATTGGTGTTTATATTTCCTCAAAGTATTGTATGTGGGATTCTTTTATTAATATGTGCTCCATTAATTCCACTTTTTATGATAATTGTTGGTTTAGGTGCAGAGTCAGAAAACCAAAAACATTTTAAAACTCTTGCTCGAATGAGTATGACTTTTTTAGATACTTTAAAAGGGCTTACAACATTAAAGCTCTTTAATAAAAGTAAATCTCATAGTCAGAGAATCTATGAAGCCTCTGATACCTATAGAATTAGAACTATGAAAGTTTTAAAAATTGCTTTTTTATCATCAGCTATTTTAGAACTTTTTGCAGCCGCTTCAATTGCTTTGGTAGCTATATATTTAGGTATGGGTTTTATAAATGCTGGAGCGGATAATAATATTTGGTGGGCATTACATAACTTAAATCTTCAAGGAGCATTATTTGTTCTTTTATTAGCGCCTGAATTTTTTATGCCATTACGAGAGTTAAGTACTCATTACCATGCTAAAGCTGAAGCTGTTGGAGCTGCATTAGAGATATCTAAGATTTTTGAAATGCAGCCTTCATCAACAGAGAGTAGTACGATATTTAATGATAAAGTTGATAGCGTAAATATACAAAATTTAACAGTTAAGTATAGTGATAAAGTAGCAATAGATAATATCTCTTTAGATATAAAAACTGGAGAGAAAATTGCGATTGTTGGAGCTAGTGGTGCTGGTAAAACTACTTTAATAAACACTCTTCTTGGCTTTATTGAATATCAGGGTAATATTTTGATTAATAATGATATTGACCTTAAGAAAATAGAGGAAAAATCTTGGTTAAAGAATATTTCTTGGCTTGGGCAAAACTCTTCTTTATTTAAAGGCTCTATTAAAGAGAATTTACTATTAGCAAATGCAAATGCTACAGATGATGATATTAATAAAGCGATTATAGATACTGATCTTAAAGGTTTTGTTGATTCATTAGATAAGGGTCTTCTAACACAAGTTGGTGAGCAAAATATTGGTATATCAGGAGGGCAAGCACAAAGACTTGCTTTAGCTAGAGCATATTTAAAGCCTCATGATATTTTGATTTTAGATGAACCTACGGCAAGTTTAGATAAAGTTAGTGAAGAGAAAATTATTAATTCGCTAATACAAAACTGGCAAGATAAAACTGTTATTATGTTGACTCATAAGTTAAGTTTCCTAGAGTGTGTTGATAAAATAGTTGTTCTAAATGATGGACAAATATCCGAGATAGGTTCTTTTGATGAGTTAGTTAGTAATAAAAATAGTGACTTTTATCACTTCTATAAAAATGAGGTGACAGTATGAAAAGTTTAATTCCTTTTATAAAATTATTTAGAAATCAAACTCAATGGATGCTGTTGGGTACATTATTAGCATGGTCCGCGATACTTATGGGTATTGGATTGATGTCATTATCTGGTTGGTTTATCTCATATACTGGCTATCTAGCGACAACAACATATGCTATAGCAACATCATTTAATTATTTTTACCCTGCAGCAGGAGTACGTTCTTTCTCTCTAGGTAGAATTGTAAGTAGATATGGTGAGAGAGTTTTAACTCATGAGGCTACTTTTAGAATTTTGACAGATGTTAGGGTTTGGTTTTATGAAAAATTAGAGCCTTTAGCTCCATCTCATTTATATAAATATAAAAGTGGTGATTTACTTACAAGATTAGTCAATGATATCGCAGCTTTAGATAATTTATATGTGCGTATTTTATCACCAACAGTGGTATTTATTTTGGCATCATTTACTATAGCAATATTATTTTGCTTTTTTAGTTTTACTTTAGCGCTATTAACTCTTTTAGCGTTGCTATTTATAGGTTTTATTATTCCTTTATTTAGTAGTCTTCTTGCTATGAAAAAATCATATAATCTTAATAGTATTAGTGCTGAGTTAAAAACAGATATTACAGAACACGTAAACTCTCTTGCTGAGCTGAAAATATTTGATCTAGAAGGTAAGCATTTTGAAAAAATAAGACAGCAAAATTCAAACCTACTTAAGCAAGAAGAGAAAATTAGCGTTATAAGTGGTTTTGGCAGTGCTTTAATGACTTTAGCATTAGGTTTAACAGTAGTTATGGTTACTGCATTTGCAGTTAAGTTAACTCAACAAGGGTATATAAATGGAGCTTTTATTGCTTTAATATTTCTTGCAGTTATAGCAGCTTTTGAGTCGATTATGCCATTACCACTAGCATATCAATATTTAGGTAAAACTTTATCTGCTTCAAAAAGAATATTAAATATTACAGATGCAAAACCAGATGTTGAATTTTTAGATAATAAGTTAGATGTTAGTCAATTTAATATTAGTTTTAAAAATGTTTGTTTTGGCTACACTTCTGAACAGCCTATACTAAAAGATTTTTCTCTAGAAATTCTAGAAAATCAAAAAGTTGCTCTTTTTGCTCCAACTGGTAGAGGTAAGTCAACGATTATAAACCTATTAGCTAGATTTTGGGATATTAATAACGGTGAAATTCTTATTGGAAACAAAAATATTAAAGAATTTGGTGAAGATCAACTAAGAAACTTAATGACTATTATAAATCAGTCACCACATATCTTTAATACAACTATTCGAGAAAACTTATTACTTGCTAAATCTGATGCAACGGATGAAGAGCTTAAATCAGCGTTAGAAAAAGTCCAGTTAAAAGATTATTTAGAGTCATTACCAAAAGGTTTAGATACATGGACAGGGGAGCTTGGTAGGCATCTATCTGGAGGGCAGCAAAAACGTCTTGCTCTTGCTAGAGCATTTTTACAGGATAAGCCTATTTTAATCTTAGATGAACCTACTGAAGGCTTAGATAAGCAAACAGAAAAACTTGTGTTTAAAAACCTATTAGAGCTTATGAATAATAAGACAGTTATTTTTATTACACATAATGTAAATCTTTTAGAAGATTTTGACCAAGTTATAAGATTTTAAAATTATCAGATTAAATAGGGCTAATATGAAAAAACTAATAGTTTTGCTATAAAAAGTCTTTATTTTTGAAAAACTATATTTTTAGCTTAATTTTATTGTTATATTTAGCAAGAAGAGAAATTAATAAGATTATGTGATGGATAAAGAGAACTCCGAAGAAGCCAGTTTTAAGTCAAAAATTAAAAAAAAATCAGTGCAACAATACTTAGATGAAGAACCTGTATGGCCTGATGGTACTAAGGTTAACCTTATTCCTCTTTCTAGTATGCAGTGGTTTATTTGGTTATTAGCTACAGCTGGAAAATTCTTTGAAGGTATGATTGTTTTTATGACAGGTATTGCTCTTCATCTAATAGCTTATGATTTTCAACTTAGTAATACTCAAAATGGTTTAATAGGTTCAGCGACTTTAGTCGGAATACTTATTGGCGCATCTTTACTTGGAAGTTTATCTGATAAATATGGTAGAAAAAATATGTTCATTATTGAAATGATTATATTTTTAATATGTATTATAGGTATATGTTTATCGAGTAGCTTTATAGTTTTATTCATAATGCTACTAATTGCAGGTATAGCTTTAGGGTGCGACTATCCAACTGCTCATTTAATGATTTCAGAGACTATTCCAAGTAGAAATAGAGGAAAGCTAGTTTTAGGAGCTTTTGCCTTTCAAGCTGTTGGAGCTCTTTGTGGTACTCTTATCGGTTGGTTTGTCCTAGCTGAAATGCCTTCAGTTAATGCATGGAAAATCATGTATTCGATAGCAATTATCCCAGCAATTCTGGTAGTAATTGGAAGATTTTTTATCCCTAAAAGTCCACATTTTTTAGTAACAAAAGGTGAGTACAAAAAGGCCGAAAGAGCATTAACATTTTTACTAAATAGACGCCCAAGATATCCTAAAGTTATTAGAATTAAGAAAAAAGATCCTAATGCCATTACAGAGATAGAAAGAGGTAGCTCGTATAAATCATTATTTACAAAATATAGGAAACAAACTATTTTTGCATCACTACCGTGGTTTATACAAGATCTTGGGACTTATGGTATCGGAGTATTCTTGCCACTAATATTAACGGTAACAATAGGCTCAAAAGTTGATGTTAAATCTGTTAATGATGTAATCAGTAATGAGATACTAGCGGCAAAAGGTTCGGCATTTATTGATGTATTTTTCTTCTTAGGGATTGTCTTTGCGATATTTTTATCTGATTACTTAGGGCGAGTAAAATTACAAATATTTGGGTTTATCGGTTGTGCTGTTGGTTTAGCTATAGCAATTGCAGGTCATATGACAGATAACAATATGGTACTTATATTTTTAGGGTTTATTATCTTCCAGTTTATGACAAATATTGGACCAAATGCGCAAACTTATGTAATTGCTGGAGAAGTGTTTCCGACACATGCTAGAGGTAAGGGCGCAGGGTTCGCGGCATCTTTTGCAAAAATTGGAGCTATTATCGCAGCATTTTTATTTCCTATACTAATCTCTGTTATCGGGGTTGATATGTTATTAGTGATTTTAGTATTTACTTCTATATTAGGGGCTATAGTAACCAAAAAGTTTGGTATTGAAACTAAAGGTATTGACTTAGAAACTATTTAAATTAAATCTATCCTAATAATTTAGCTCTTTTCTTAATTTATCTATATTAAGTTGACCTTGCCATTTAGATATAATTATTGTTCCTATTGAGTTACCGATCATATTTGTAATAGCTCTACCTTCTGACATAAATCTATCTATCCCTAAGATAATTACAATTCCAGCTACTGGTACAACTCCAAGAGCACTAAGGGTACTTGCTAAGATTATAAAGCCACTGCCTGTGACTCCTGCAGCTCCTTTTGAACTAATTACCATAATCAAAAGCATAAATATTTGTTGGCTTAATGTAAGTTCAATACCAAGTGCTTGGGCGATAAATATAGCAGCTAAAGATAAATAGATGGCTGTACCATCAAGGTTAAATGAGTAGCCTGTAGGTATTACAAGACCAACAACTGACTTGTTACATCCTAAATTTTCTAATTTCTCCATAAGGTTTGGTAGCACAGTCTCAGATGATGATGTTCCTAAGACAATAAATATTTCTGTTTTTATATAGGTTAAGAGTTTAAAAATACTAATACCGCAATATAATCTAAGTATAATTCCTAAAAAAACAATCAAAAATAAAAAACAGGTAATATAAAAGCATAGTAATAAACCAAGCAAACCTAGTAATGTATCTGCACCATATGTTCCTATGGTATAACCAATAGCAGCACAAGCAGCAATAGGAGAATAGTGCATGATGACATGGATAATTTTAAAAAAGACTTTTGAAAGACTCTGTATTGCATCCAGTATAGTTTTGCTTTCATCTCCATATAAGACAAGTCCAACAGCAAATAATATTGAAACAAAAAGAACTTGTAGAATATCACCATCAGTAAAAGCACCAGCAAATGTGTGTGGAATAATATTCATAAAGAAGTCTTGAATATTTTCAACATGCTCAACATTGCCCATATATGATTTTGCAGCACTAGCATCTAAGGAGTTTGGATCAATGTTCATACCAAGTCCAGGATGAAGCATATTGGCAGTAATCATACCGATAATTAGAGCAACTATAGTCATAGAGAAGAAATATAGCAGAGCGATTCCACCAATCTTCCCGACAGTTTTAAGATCCTTCATCGCTGCGATGCCTGAAACTAAAGTTAAGAATATTATAGGTGCAATCATAAGTTTAATGAGTTTAACAAAAACATCAGCAAAAGGTTTAAGAGATATTGCAATATTCGGTGTGAATATACCAAGTAAAATTCCTATAAATATTCCTAATAATACTTGGGCATAAAGGTGACGAAATATCTTCATATCTTTGAATTAATATATTTGGACTAATTAAACTATATATGAAGTATTTGTATTATGTAAATTAAAAAAACACTAAAACTAGAAAAATAATTTTAGTAAATAGAGTATAAGGTTATATAAAACTTTAAAGGAGTACTATTAAGCTAGAACAAAGCTATCAGGAAGAAGCTTTTCTATATCTGTTTCTCTAATATCTGATTGGTCTAAATTTGATAAAATAATAGGGCAATCCTTATCCATTAGCTCTGCGATAACTTGGCGACAAACTCCACAAGGTGTTGAGGCTTTTGGTGTATCTGTTACGATAGCTATCATAGTGATATCTTCTTTAGTGAATCCTTGGCTATATGCACTAAATAATGCTGAACGCTCAGCACAGTTAGATGGACCATAGGCACAATTTTCAATATTTGCTCCTAAAACTATTTGACCATTTTTCATAAGTAAAGCAGAGCCAACTTTGAAATTTGAGTATGGAGCATAGGCATTATGAAAAGCTTCTATTGCTTTTTCAATGAGATTAAGTTTAGTTTCTTGTTTAACCATCAGCTTGTCTTTTGCTAAAAAGGACGTTCAGTTTATACTATTTTTATTTAATATTGTAGTTTTGTAAAGTTTTGAATACTTGTTTATCTACAAATAAAATTACTCTTTAAGTTTTTTTGTCGCTAATTTTAATGTGTTAAAACTATAATTAGTTACAAATTATTGAGCTAAAATGATTCAAGAATACTTAATATAAAATCCACATTTTAAGTGTTTTATGTATATAATATTGGGTATTTTCTTATTAGAGTATTTAGATTTATAAATGACAAAAATTCAATATGCTAATTTTGCGACAATAGAGAGTTTTCTATTATGTGAAACTCCTGATCAATGGATTAAAAGTGCCCTGGATAATATCGAGTTAATGCTTATAGATCATGCCCATTGTGAAATGAAAGCAGCATCTTCAGCAATGACATATATCTATCGTCATCCTGATAAACATGATTTGGTAACAAGAATGTCTAAGATTGCTAGAGAAGAGCTTGTGCATTTTGAGCAAGTTATGCGAATTTTAAAAAGACGTAATATTGAATATAAAGCTATTTCAGCATCAAGATATGCTAGTCAACTTATAAAAACAGCTCGGACAGATAAAGAAGGACGATTTATAGATGCTCTGATAATAGGGGCATATATTGAGGCTAGATCGTGCGAAAGATTTGCAAAGATTGCACCATTTCTAGATCAAGATTTACAGAAGTTTTATAATGGATTATTAGAGTCTGAAAAGAGACATTTTACAATTTATCTAACTTTTGCTGAGAAATATTCATCAAAAGACATTGGTAAAGATATAAAAAGAATAGGTGAAATAGAAAAAGAGCTTATATTATCTCCAGATAATGAATTTCGCTTTCATAGTGGTATCTAAAAAGTATCTTTGAAAGGGACTTCGCGTCAACCCTTATTATCTCATGAGTATATTTTTTAAATTAAAAATATAATACTACAGATTTATTATTTTAAACAATATTACTTGTTTATTAACAAATATTTTGTTGAGTTAAAAAACTAAATATCTTTGTATGTGATTATAGTCTAACCTCAGTTCGGAATTAAAAGCATTGTAAATTAAAGTATGGAGATGTTTTTTAGGTTAAAATAAGCGAAAAACCGTTAAAAAAATCACTAATAATGATAGATCAACTTATTTCAACCTTTTGTCGTATAGACGACTTTTGTATTATTTATCATAAAGAATTACAAAGCAAGTCAATTGATTACAAAAAGAAAAAAGTAGGAGTCAAACCAAGATTATCTTTAAGTGAAATAATGACTATTTTGATTATGTATCAAGCAGTTAGATATAAAGATTTTAAAACTTATTATGTGGAGTTTATAAAAATCTATTGGAAACAATATTTCCCTACAGCTCCATCATATAATCGTTTTGTCGAATTAATTGATATAGCAATGCCACCTTTAATAGCATTTATATCAAGTAACCATGGTAAACATACAGATTTATATTTTATAGATGCTACTAAATTACCTGTTTGTCATAATTTAAGAGAGTCAAGACACAAGGTGTTTAAGGGTTTAGCCGCTAAAGGTAAGACTAGTACTGGCTGGTTCTTTGGCTTTAAGCTTCATTTGTTAACTAATCATATTGGTGAAGTTATTAGTATTAATATTAGTCCAGGAAATAAAGATGATAGGAGTTTTTTAACTAAATTATGCAAAGTACTTAAAGGATTGGTATTTGGTGATAGAGGTTATATCTCTAAAGATAAAACTCAACTACTTGAGCAACAAGGATTAAAGCTTATAACTACTTTAAAAAAGAATATGAAAAAAGTTCCTAGAACTAGATTTGAAAAAGCTATGTTAGCTAAGAGATCTATCATTGAGACTATTTTTGACTATCTCAAAAATAATCTAACTTTATGGCACACAAGACATAGATCCATAAACAATGCTTTTACTCATCTTATGGCTGCTTTGGCTCAGTTCATTATTAGTCCAATCAAAATCAATAACTATAAGTATTTAGATATGAAATAATTATCGAACTGAGGTTAGTCTAAAACAATTGACACCCCAATATGAGGTAGTTGGGTAGCTGCCCAGTGAGAATGCCACAGCCTCTCTCCCATTGGTATTGTAATGTAAAAAGTAAGGGGTATTAGGATAATTCGTAAAGACTACTACATTATAATCGTTCGGGCTACTACCTTCTAATGTGATGTTTTCTACGTAGCCACCAAAAGCAAGCGAGCTCGCTCTACTTGACATATAATATCCCGATTTGCAAGTAAAAATGATGGAAGAGCCGGCAGGGGTTATCGAAGCGATACCATCAGGGAGGCCTGCTACACTGTTGTAATAGTCAGCTACAGCGACAGCTGTTGTTCCTGTTTCAGGAGGCACTGAGTAAGTAGCTGATGTAGGGTATAGGCTAGGCTGGCTCCCAGTGGCAATAGTATGAGTTGATGATTTAGCGGTATCGCTAGAACCATTAGGAGGAGTCGCAGTTAAAGTGATAATATATCTGGAGTCATAGTTTCCAAAAGTCACATCTGTAGAATTAGCAGTTGCATCATCAAATGAAGCAGCTGGGTCTGAACTCCATGATAAAGACCACTCATTAGTAATACCAGTATTAGATAAATCAGCAGTTACAGTATGTATAAGATCTTCATCAGAAGAAGCATCAGATACATTTATTTGTGGAGTGGTAGCGTTTTGAGTAACTAATTGTTCAGTTACTTGTCTAGTTTGTCCAGCTTTAGTAGCTTCATACTTAACAGTATATACTGTACCTGTATATGGAAATTCTAGAGTAGCTGTATTACCAGTAACACCAGATACTTCTACATCATTTATATACCATTTTTGAGTCCAGCTAGCATCAACATCAGTATTAGTTAGATCTGCTGTATAATTATACTCAAGAGGACTTGATGTGTTTGAATAGCCAATAGTTGGTTGGGTAGCATTACCAGTAGTAATAGTTTGAGTTACACTAACAGGGTTTGCACCGCTACCAGCAGGAGGAGTGGCAGTCAGAGTAACAGCATAATCAGTGTTGTAAGAGTTCAAAGTAGCTACAGTAGTATCTTGATTCTCAGGGGAGAAAGAACTATCGCTAGGGTTACTAGACCACTGTAAAGACCAGTCATCAGTAATACCGGTATTAGTTAAATCTACAGATAGGTTAAAGTTTCTAGCATCTATAGCAGAGCCTTCTGTGATATCTGTAGGAGCAGTAGCATTAGGAGTAGTTACACTTGAAGTGACTTGTCTAGTTTGGTCATCTTTAGTAGCTACATATTTGACAGTGTAGTTAGTACCAGCTAATGCGAAGTCTAAAGTAGCGGTATCACCGGTAGCACCTGGTACCTCTATATTGTCGATATACCACTTTTGAGTCCAACTGTTATCAATATCAGTTTGGCTAATATTAGCAGTATAGTTTAGCTGTAGAGGATTAGCAGTAGTTTGATGTGAGATAGTAGGCTGTATAGCAGCACCAGTGGTAATAGCTTTAGTTATAGAAATAGGATTAGCTGCAGATCCTAGAGGAGGGGTAGCAGTAAATGTTACATTGTAGTTGGTATTGTAGTTATCAAAGCTAACATTAGTATTAGTTTGATCAGCAGCTGTAAAAGTAGCATTAGGATCACTAGACCACTGTAGAGACCAATCATCAGTGATACCGGTATTAGTTAGATCAACAGCTAGTTCATATTCACGGACAGATATCTGAGTTCCTTCAGTTATATTTGCAGGAGCTCTAGCAGCTGGGGTGGTTATATTGATATTGGCTTGTCTAGTTTGATCAGCTTTAGTAGCGGTGTAGCTAACAGTATAGCTAGTGCTAGTTAAAGGGAAAGTATAATTAAGAGTAGTTAAGTTACCAGGAACTACTTGATCATTTACTTTCCAAACTATATTCCAATTATTATCAATACCAGTATTACTTAAATCAGCGGTGATTGTGTAGTCAATAGGGCTAGTAGAGCTTTGAGTTAAATCAGGCTGATCTTCCACTCCAGTAGTAATAGTTTGATTTAGGCTAACAGGGCTTAGACCACTACCAGCAGGAGGTGTAGCGGTGAAAGTTACATTATAGTTAGTATCATAGTTATCAAAACTTGCTCTAGTGTTGGTTTGATCAGCAGGAGAGAAATTAGCATTAGGAGTAGAGCTCCATGCTATAGTCCAATCATTAGTAATACCGGTATTAGTTAGATCGACAGAAAGATCATATTCTAAGTTACCTTGAGCAATTGCTTGAGAGATATTTTCAGGAGCTTTTGCTTGAGGAGTAGTTATATCAATACTGGCTTGTCTAGTTTGTCCATTTTTAGTAGCTATATATTTAACATTATAACTAGTACCAGTTAAAGGGAAAGTGTAGTTAAGAGTATTTAGGTTATTTGAAACTACTTGATCATTAACTTTCCAAACTATGTTCCAAGTATTATCGATACCGGTATTATTCAAATCAGCAGAGATTGTATAATCTAGTGGGCTAGTAGAGCTTTGAGTTAAGCCAGGCTGACTTTTAAAATCAGTAGTAATAACTTTAGTTATAGAAACAGGATTAGCTGTAGATCCTTGAGGAGGAGTAGCAGTGAATGTTACATTATAGTTAGTATTATAATCATCAAAGCTAACATTGGTACTAGTTTGATCAGCAGCTGTAAAAGTAGCATTAGGATCACTAGACCACTGTAGAGACCAATCATCAGTGATACCAGTATTAGCTAGATCAACAGATAATTCATAGTCACGAGGAGATGTTTGAGTTCCTTCAGTTATGTTTGCAGGAGCTCTAGCAGTAGCAGTAGTTATATTGATATTAGCTTGTCTAGTTTGATCACCTTTAGTGGCAGTATAGCTAACATTATAGCTAGTGCTAGTTAAAGGGAAAGTATAATTAAGAGTAGTTAAGTTACCAGGAACTACTTGATCATTTACTTTCCAAGTTATATTCCAAGAATTATCAATGCCGGTATTATTTAAATCAGCTGTGATAGTATAGTCGATAGGGCTAGTAGAGCTTTGAGTTAAATCAGGCTGATCTTCCACACCAGTAGTAATAGTTTGATTTAGGCTAACAGGGCTTAGACCACTACCAGCAGGAGGTGTAGCGGTGAAAGTTACATTATAGTTAGTATCATAGTTATCAAAACTTGCTCTAGTGTTGGTTTGATCAGCAGGAGAGAAATTAGCATTAGGAGTAGAGCTCCAAGCTATAGTCCAATCATTAGTGATACCGGTATTAGTTAGATCAACAGAAAGATCATATTCTAAATTTCCTTGAGCTTTAGCTTGAGAGATATTTTCAGGAGCTTTTGCATTAGGAGTAGTTACACTTGAAGTGACTTGTCTAGTTTGGTCATCTTTAGTAGCTACATATTTGACAGTGTAGTTAGTACCAGCTAATGCGAAGTCTAAAGTAGCGGTATCACCGGTAGCACCTGGTACCTCTATATTGTCGATATACCACTTTTGAGTCCAACTCCCATCAATATCAGTTTGGCTAATATTAGCAGTATAGTTTAGCTGTAGAGGATTAGCAGTAGTTTGATGTGAGATAGTAGGCTGTATAGCAGCACCAGTGGTAATAGCTTTAGTTATAGAAACAGGATTAGCTGTAGATCCTTGAGGAGGAGTAGCAGTAAATGTTACATTGTAGTTAGTATTATAATCATCAAAGCTAACATTAGTGCTAGTTTGATCAGCAGCTGTAAAAGTAGCATCAGGATCACTAGACCATTGTAGAGACCAGTCATCAGTAATACCGGTATTAGTTAGATCAACAGCTAGTTCATATTCACGGACAGATATCTGAGTTCCTTCAGTTATATTTGCAGGAGCTCTAGCAGCTGGGGTGGTTATATTGATATTGGCTTGTCTAGTTTGATCAGCTTTAGTAGCGGTGTAGCTAACAGTATAGCTAGTGCTAGTTAAAGGGAAAGTATAATTAAGAGTAGTTAAGTTACCAGGAACTACTTGATCATTTACTTTCCAAACTATATTCCAAGTATTATCAATACCAGTATTACTTAAATCAGCGGTGATTGTGTAGTCAATAGGACTAGTAGAGCTTTGAGTTAAATCAGGCTGATCTTCCACCCCAGTAGTAATAGTTTGATTTAGGCTAACAGGGCTTAGACCACTACCAGCAGGAGGTGTAGCGGTGAAAGTTACATTATAGTTAGTATCATAGTTATCAAAGCTTGCTCTAGTATTAGTTTGATCAGCAGGAGAGAAGTTAGCATTAGGAGTAGAGCTCCAAGCTATAGTCCAATCATCAGTAATACCGGTATTAGTTAGAGCGACAGAAAGATCATATTCTAAGTTACCCTGAGCTTTAGCTTGAGAGATATTTTCAGGAGCCGTAGCATTGGCAGTAGTGATATCTATACTAGCTTGTCTAGTTTGTCCATTTTTAGTAGCGGTATAGCTAACGGTGTAGCTAGTACCAGTTAAAGGGAAAGTGTAGTTAAGAGTATTTAAATCATTTGAAACTACTTGATCATTTACTTTCCAAGTTATATTCCAAGTATTATCGATACCAGTATTATTTAGATCAGCAGAGATTGTATAGTCAAGAGGGCTAGTAGAGCTTTGAGTTAAATCAGGTTGATCTTCAACGCCAGTAGTAATAGCTTTAGTTATAGAAACAGGATTAGCTGCAGATCCTAGAGGAGGAGTAGCAGTGAATGTTGCATTATAGCTAGTATCGTAATCATCAAAGCTAACATTAGTAGTAGTTTGATTAGCAGCTGTAAAAGTAGCATTAGGATTACTAGACCATTCTAGAGACCAGTTATCAGTAATACCGGTATTAGCTAGATCAACGGAAAGTTCATATTCTAAGTTACCTTGTACTTTAGCCTCAGAGATACTACTAGGAGCTTTAGCAGGAGCGGTAGTGAATTGTTTTTTAGCACTTCTTGTATATTTGCCATCAGGAGAGGAGGCGATATATTCTATAGTATATTGAGTACTAGTTTGTTCAAAGATATGATCTAATGTATCTGTAGTGCTAACAACTTCATCATTTATAAGCCATTTTCTATCCCAGCTAGATTCTATTATAGTGCCTGTAGTATCTACAGTAGCCTTATAGTGTAAAGGATTGTTATTAACACTATTTAAAGCAAAAGTAGGTTCTACAGCTTCTTGTCCAGTAGTATCAATATTTTTTGATATAGTAGCTACGGTAGTTCCTGCCACTTGAATATCAAGCTCTACATTATGATTGCCAGGTGTGTTGAAGTTGTATATAAGCTCAGAAGTACTTCCTCTTGCAATTTCAGTTCCATCTACTTTAACTATGTAGACAGCGTTTGAAGGTATTCCTGTAGCATCAGTGTTAATACTAAACTTATACTGTAATCCAGATAGGTTTTGAATATCTATAGTTGGAGTACCGTATTTTGAAGTTACTTGAGTAGAAGCTTCAAAAGATGATCCTTGAGGAGGGGTAGCAATAAGTTTAATAGTATATTCTTTACCATATTCAGGTAAGTCAAAACTTGTAGATAATCCTTGAGCAGTTACAGAGGTTCCTTCGACAGACCAAGTATAAGTTGTCCCTGCAGGTAAACCTGATTGGCTATTATCTACAGAGATACTTACGTTTTTACCATTGATAACGATAGAGTTTGTATCTATTTCAGGTGCAAGCATTCCAGAGGTTATTTTTTGTTCTACGGTAATGTCATTGATAGTTTCTGCAGTTACAACTAGTTTTATAGTATATTCTGTACTGGCGCTATCAAATGTATAGTTTACAGTTTCTCCGGAACCGATTTCATTATCATTCACATACCAAGTTAAAGTAGCATTTTTAGGAATTCCGGTATCAGACATATCAGCGGTAAAAGTATAATCTAGATCACTATTTTTCTTTACAGTGATAATAGGTTCTCCTATATTAGGAGTTACTACGGCATTTTTATCTATCTCGAGTCTAGTGCCATCAGGTTTTACGATAGTTCCATGGACATTTATATCTTGAGGACCTTCTGAGTCGTATACCCATCCTGTTGGGTTAGAGTTAAGAGTACATACTTCTCCTATACAAGGCATTAAGCCTTTATTCATTAATTGGTTGTTGGTAGCTAAATCTCCATTGTTTAGTTCCCAAGTTATTTTATCTTCAGGACCTGTTAGAGCTTCTCTTTTTACGACTCTATCTTTAGTAGCACCTAAGACATTTGTATATCTTCTAAGTTGGACGTCCTCAATAGCGATGCTACAGACTAGACCATTACACTCGCTTACTATTTGAGTTTCTTCGACACTTTCATTTTTACCGCAATCTGCGAGTAATAAAGCACCACTTAATAATGGTATAGATCTTAATAACTTCCTTTTCATAGAGACCTCGAAATTTTTTTAATTAAAAGCTGTATAAAAGTTTTCTATCTTTAAAATATAGTTAATCCGAATGACACAAGTAAAATAAAACCTGTCATTCCGGACTTGATCCGGAATCTCATAGCCAAAGTAAAGAGATCCTGAATCAAGTTTAGGATGACTGCATAAGATTACATAATACAGTCGGATTGACTATAAGCTAGACATTTCCCATACGTAATACTAAAGAACATTCTAATTGTTTGGTCGTTAAGAACTAAGCATATATTTGACTCAGTGCTGTGTGAGATTTGTGCACAATATTGCTTAGATGAAAGTTTATACTTGATTATATTAAAGTAGTGACTAGGATAGAGCGTGAAAAAAAATATTAGCATCAATGCTACTTGGATCTTTTATGACTTTTGCGGATTCAAACAATGCTGATAATAGTTGGTAATTACAAAAACTTGAAGTAATAAAAGTAAAATTTTGGAGAGGATGCAGATGTTATAGACACTATGCGACAAGTAAAATCATGCACTGATAAAACAACCGCAATGATGCCATGAGAGTTTGTAAAGCAAGTATTAAATAAAAGAGACAATTCTAAAAAGATTAATTAGTTATGATGCTCAATTCATAAATGATATATAGAGGATAATTAGATAGGTTAAATATGCAAAAAAATATTAAAATACGTTTAGATTCACTTGATGCACTACGTTATATTGCAGCTGTATTAGTTTTATTTTCACACCTTTTCGAGGTTTTTATAGTGCCTAAGCATGGATGGGGTTCTTTTGTTGGGAGTGCTGTTTCATGGGTTGGTATAATGGCAGTTCTATGTTTTTTTTACTTAAGTGGTTATGTAATAGCTTTTGCTACTGATTATAGCATAGCAAGCAAAAAATACTCATTTGGTAACTACTGTAAAAAAAGGTTCTTCAGAATATATCCAGTTGTCTGGGGCATGCTTATATATGCTTTAATAGTTATTTATATAATGAAGGCTTTTGATTTAAATGGTTTAACTGATAGAGGATTACATCTTAATGGGGATGTTTGGTCAGAGCCTAACTTTATAGGGTTTAAATACTTGTTATATTCAATTTTTTTACCTCCATCAGGATTTTATGGGGGATTTTTTGATTTACCATTATGGACTGTTTCTTATGAAATAGCTTTTTATATAATTTATGGTTTTATAATAAATTTAGTTCTCAAGTATGGTATTAAAAAATCTGTATTAATAATAGTGTTTATTTTGGGAGCATTGTTTACTTGGTATTGTATATTTATGCAACCTGATGATGTTTCTTTTCTCAATGCTATTTATTTATTTTCTTCAAATTTTCCTTGCTGGAATTTTTTTGGCTTTTTATTTGTTTGGCTTTTGGGAGTTGGATGTTTTTATTTTACAAAGCATTTGAAAAATAGGGTTTATTTATACATTGGAATAGCTACCATCTTAATTATTAATATTATATTATTTTTACATTATATATGTGATATTCCATTGGTATATAATCCATATCCTGGTTTGATAGATGATAGTTGTCCTTCTTTTTCAATTTTTATGACTTTAGCATATAGTTTTCCTATGTTACTATTCGTGTATTGGTTGCAATTTATAAAACTTCCGAAATACCTGATTTTTATAAGCGTTTTAGGGAAAAAGTATAGCTATACCTTGTATGCTAGTCATTTTATTTTATTAAACTTTGCTTTTGGAGTATTGTCTTCTTATCTTAATCAATATAATACATTGAATTTTATTATATTATTTATGGTATTATTCGTGCTAGCTAATGTTATTGCTTTTTATTTAGCAAAGATTCTTGAAAATAGAGACTTGTGGATTAAACTTTACGATAGTTTTTTTGAAAAATAATTCGGTTTATTTTTATGCAATTGAATATTTTAAACAAAATGTGTAAACAACTTGGTAATATTTAACTATTTATATAGTTTTATAACCTATTTGGTAAGCTAACTTATAGCATCACGGATTTCTTATCTTTGTTTTTTTTTGGTTAATATTCGTTATAAGGATTTATAAATTTAAGAATGATTATGATTGCTCTTTTTTTTAGAACAAATATTTTTTGGAAAATAGGTTAATAAATTTAGTATAAAATTATTTTATACGCCTCCCCACATACCACGTTCATAACCAGCTATTTGACCTAATTGAGTATGTAATCCTTCAGAATTGCCAATATTACTAAGGCCTTTTAGTTCGAATTCTAATAAATAGGTATTTGTTAAGCTACCTAATATATCTGGATTATTAGGATCATTGTTTGTATAAGCAGTGCCTTGCCACACAATTCTAGTAGCCCAAGATTTAGCATTGTATTGGAGTCCAGCAAAAAAGTTAGATATTTTCTTTTGTTCAAAGTTATAATTCCACAACGCCGCTATACCCCAGTGATCTGTTATATTTAACATTGTTGACAACGTTATTGTTTGTTGAGGCTTGGGCTTTACACCATTATTTATTTGTTCTTGAGTTAGGGCATCCCAGTTATTAGCAATATTATTATAAGAAACATTAAAAATATTTTCATTTTCATCTTTGTATGAGATTTGATAAACTTGATAGTCAAAATTATTACGAGTTGGTCTATAGTTTATCTGAGCAGATATATAAATCTCTTTGACTATCTGATATTCAAATGAAGACATAATAGGCGAAAAAGCATCCTTAGCAAATGTATCCATCATTTCTTTGTTGTTACATTTTGAGTCACCTTGACATAATGTTACTTTTCTATTAGCAAAATATGCCATCTGACCTATCTTTGCTGATGCAAGTGTAGAACCATCTTCATCATTAGTTGTTGAGGCTTCTAAAGCATATGTAAGTTGGTTAGCATTGTTGATTCTATCATAACCTGTAAAACGGTTTACTTGAAACATTTGTTCATACTGTTCATTTTGTAAGGATGTATCAAATAGAGGTATATTTGTTTGATCTTGATATGGTATATATGTATAGAACAATCTTGGATGAAGAGTTTGAGTGTATGAGGAGCCATCACTAGTTGTGTAATTACGATCAAAATAAGCTCCAGCATCAATGTTAAATATAGGTAAGACGCTAGTTACTGAATTTTGCTTAAACTTAATTGTATCTGTAGGCTTATTATCTAACTGATAGTAACGAATAGGAACCTCTAGAGAAGGATTTAAGTATCCCCAGCTATTATCAAGGATAGCTTTTATTTTAGGTGCTTCATATGATCTAAAAGCTGAAATATTTGTTCCTACTTCTGAACCTGCTGAGGGTCTGATCTCATGTGGAGCCTTATAAAAGTATGTATTGAGGCTGTCCATGCTTATTGTTAAATACTCTGGAGTATAACCTTCGGATGTGATATTAAATTTAAATTCAGGTAATTTTGCATATGGTATATTAGCTAAATCAATTTGTTCATTTACTATACCATAATCTAGGACTGTTAAACTTGAATCAATATAGTTATTACTATAGTTAATATCAAATTCTCTATCAAGTAATGTTTTTGTGACAAGATTAATATTACCAGCTGAGAAGTCATTATAATATTGTGAATCACTTACATAGTCGTATCGAAAGTTTGTTGTTATACCATTTTTGAAATCAGCTTGGCTTGACAGGGTAAAAGCCCCTCTCATTCCTCCAGATTTGAAGTCATAAGGTACTATAGATCCTTCAAACTGATTTTTTGTATATTCTGACATGTATCTAAAAGTGGCATTCTCCATTATCCCTCTTTCTGACCAAAGTACAGAGTTTAAAAGTAAATCATAATTTGGAGCAAGGTTGAAATAATAGGGTATTGCTACACCAAATCCAGAATTTTCATTCTGAAAGAAATCAGGAGTTAGAAATCCTGATTTTCTTTTATCACTAATAGGGTAAGAAAAGTATGGTATATACATCACAGGAGTGTTTTGAATTTCAAAGAAACCATTTTTAATATAAGCCATTTCTTTCTTAGTATCTATAATCATATTCTGAGTAGTTATTTTCCAAGCCTCATCATATGGATCACCAGTAGTTATATAGCCATTTGAAAACATTAGGTTATCATCTTTATCTTTTTTAAAAGATTCAGTATAACCTCTTAAATAGCCACTAAAATTGTTTCTGTTATAAATACGTGTATCGGGAGTTTGTTTAGGCATTCTGAAATAAGATTGACCAGCACTAAGAGTTTCATTATTCATATCTAAGTCTAAAGCTTCTGTACGTAGTACAATACCCGTTGATGGTTGTTTTGCTATCACATCACCTAGCATAACAAAAGATTTTATAGAGTTTTTATCATCATTAAAACTAACTATTGCATTATTTCCATAAAGCTCTTGATCACATTGTAATACCTCAACATTACCTGAAGCAACTAATGTGCCATCGGTCTCATATTCAGCTTTTGTGTAGTTAATATCTGTTCTCTTTGATTCGCACAATGCTTTGGTAAATTGATGATCATTATTATAATATCCACCAACTAAATAAGAGGGCTTATCAACCCAACCAAGGTCATTAGCTAGGGCTTTTTGTTTCTGAGATGATTTTAGCTTTTTATCAAAGACATTTTTTGGTTTTTTTGCACGTTTGCATGACCATTCCCCATTTACTGCTTTGCAACTCCATTCTTCTTTCTCAGGATTATTATTCATTATTCGAGCGGAATACATATCTGAAGTAGATAGTAAGAATATGATAAAAGCATAAATTGGCTTGATTTTCAGATAAGTCAATTTCATTTTTTATTAATTTGTGTAGTTTGATATTCTGTAATTTTTAAATACATAAATAGAGGAATATTTTCTAACATAATGTTATGAGGATATATTTTATTTGATTAGTTTTTATGTTTTAAGCACAAATCTGACTCGCTAGTGTGTGGCATTTGTGCATGAAAATGCTTATATGGAAATTTATGCTCAATTAAACAAATTTCTAAGGTTAATAAATATATAGAATTAAAGATTATCAAAAGTATAGTTCTACAGATTTATTATTTTAAATACTACTAGCCCATTAATAAGTGTTTTGTAGATTCAGAAATTAAATAAATTTATGTTTAATTTATAGCAAAACAACCAATTTGCCAGCTATATGAAACTCCACCAGACACCTTGGCATTGCTAACCACATAGGAAGTAGAAGCTCTGGTTTGGTAACTATACTCAGGGTATCGGGTATTAATATTTGTGTTTATACGTATTGGAATTTTTCCTTCGACAGACTTGTTGGTATTTGAGAAGCCACCAACAGAAAGAGTGCTAGCCTCTTCCGTCATTCCGTAGCCAGGAGAGCATCGCCATTCAAATTGTTCTTCACTTTTAACTTCTACAGCATCGATTCCGACAGGGAGCCCAAAACTTTGGAATGCGTTAACGATATCTGAGGCAGTTGCGCCTGTTTCAGGAGGCACCGAGTAGATAGCAGAGGTTGGGTAAATTATCGGTTGGCTACCAGTGGCAATAGTATGAGTAGAGACTTTAGTCGTATCGGTTGAACCATTAGGAGGAGTAGCGGTTAAAGTGATAGTATAGGTTGAGTCATAGTTTCCAAAAGTCACATCTGTAGAATTAGCAGTTGCATCATTAAATGAAGCAGTTGGATCAGAGCTCCATGTTAAAGTCCAATCATTAGTAATACCAGTATTAGATAAATCAGCAGTTACAGTATGTATAAGATCTTCATCAGAAGAAGCATCAGATACATTTATTTGTGGAGTGGTAGCGTTTTGAGTAACTAATTGTTCAGTTACTTGTCTAGTTTGTCCATCTTTAGTAGCTTCATACTTAACATTATATACTGTGCCTGTATATGGGAACTCTAGAGTAGCTGTATTACCAGTAACACTAGGGACCTCTACATCATTTATATACCATTTCTGAGTCCAGCTAGCATCAACATCAGTATTAGTTAGATCTGCTGTATAATTATACTCAAGAGGACTAGCGGTATTTGTATAACCTAAAGTTGGTTGGGTGGCATTACCCGTAGTAATAATTTGAGTTACACTAACAGGGTTTGCACCACTACCGGCAGGAGGGTTAGCAGTCAGAGTAACAGCATAATCAGTATTGTAAGAGTTCAAAGTAGCTACAGTAGTATCTTGATTCTCAGGAGAGAAAGAGCTATCGCTAGGGTTACTAGACCACTGTAGAGACCAATCATTAGTAATACCAGTATTAGTTAGATCAACAGATAGGTTAAAGTTTCTAGCATCTATAGCAGAGCCTTCTGTGATATCTGTAGGAGCAGTAGCGTTAGGGGTAGTTACACTTGAAGTAACTTGTCTAGTTTGGTCATCTTTAGTGGCGACATACTTAACGTTATAGTTAGTACCAGCTAATGCGAAGTCTAAAGTAGCAGCATCACCGGTAGCACCTGGGACCTCTACATTGTCGATATACCACTTTTGAGTCCAACTCCCATCAATATCAGTTTGGCTAATATTAGCAGTATAGTTTAGCTGTAGAGGATTAGCAGTGTTTTGATATGAGATAGTAGGCTGTATAGCAGCACCAGTGGTAATAGCTTTAGTTATAGAAACAGGATTAGCTGTAGATCCTTGAGGAGGAGTAGCAGTAAATGTTACATTGTAGTTGGTATTGTAGTTATCAAAGCTAACGTTAGTACTAGTTTGATCAGCAGCTGTAAAAGTAGCATTAGGATCACTAGACCATTGTAGAGACCAGTCATCAGTGATACCTGTATTAGTTAGATCAACAGCTAGTTCATATTCACGGACAGATATCTGAGTTCCTTCAGTTATATTTGCAGGAGCTCTAGCAGCTGGGGTGGTTATATTGATATTGGCTTGTCTAGTTTGATCAGCTTTAGTAGCGGTGTAGCTAACAGTAT
Source organism: Francisella uliginis (assembly GCF_001895265.1). NCBI lineage: Bacteria > Pseudomonadati > Pseudomonadota > Gammaproteobacteria > Thiotrichales > Francisellaceae > Francisella > Francisella uliginis. The sequence goes on along the minus strand of NZ_CP016796.1, from coordinate 1,484,595 downwards.
AGCTAGTGCTAGTTAAAGGGAAAGTATAATTAAGAGTAGTTAAGTTACCAGGAACTACTTGATCATTTACTTTCCAAACTATATTCCAATTATTATCAATACCAGTATTACTTAAATCAGCGGTGATTGTGTAGTCAATAGGGCTAGTAGAGCTTTGAGTTAAATCAGGCTGATCTTCCACTCCAGTAGTAATAGTTTGATTTAGGCTAACAGGGCTTAGACCACTACCAGCAGGAGGTGTAGCGGTGAAAGTTACATTATAGTTAGTATCATAGTTATCAAAACTTGCTCTAGTGTTGGTTTGATCAGCAGGAGAGAAATTAGCATTAGGAGTAGAGCTCCATGCTATAGTCCAATCATTAGTAATACCGGTATTAGTTAGATCGACAGAAAGATCATATTCTAAGTTACCTTGAGCAATTGCTTGAGAGATATTTTCAGGAGCTTTTGCTTGAGGAGTAGTTATATCAATACTGGCTTGTCTAGTTTGTCCATTTTTAGTAGCTATATATTTAACATTATAACTAGTACCAGTTAAAGGGAAAGTGTAGTTAAGAGTATTTAGGTTATTTGAAACTACTTGATCATTAACTTTCCAAACTATGTTCCAAGTATTATCGATACCGGTATTATTCAAATCAGCAGAGATTGTATAATCTAGTGGGCTAGTAGAGCTTTGAGTTAAGCCAGGCTGACTTTTAAAATCAGTAGTAATAACTTTAGTTATAGAAACAGGATTAGCTGTAGATCCTTGAGGAGGAGTAGCAGTGAATGTTACATTATAGTTAGTATTATAATCATCAAAGCTAACATTGGTACTAGTTTGATCAGCAGCTGTAAAAGTAGCATTAGGATCACTAGACCACTGTAGAGACCAATCATCAGTGATACCAGTATTAGCTAGATCAACAGATAATTCATAGTCACGAGGAGATGTTTGAGTTCCTTCAGTTATGTTTGCAGGAGCTCTAGCAGTAGCAGTAGTTATATTGATATTAGCTTGTCTAGTTTGATCACCTTTAGTGGCAGTATAGCTAACATTATAGCTAGTGCTAGTTAAAGGGAAAGTATAATTAAGAGTAGTTAAGTTACCAGGAACTACTTGATCATTTACTTTCCAAGTTATATTCCAAGAATTATCAATGCCGGTATTATTTAAATCAGCTGTGATAGTATAGTCGATAGGGCTAGTAGAGCTTTGAGTTAAATCAGGCTGATCTTCCACACCAGTAGTAATAGTTTGATTTAGGCTAACAGGGCTTAGACCACTACCAGCAGGAGGTGTAGCGGTGAAAGTTACATTATAGTTAGTATCATAGTTATCAAAACTTGCTCTAGTGTTGGTTTGATCAGCAGGAGAGAAATTAGCATTAGGAGTAGAGCTCCAAGCTATAGTCCAATCATTAGTGATACCGGTATTAGTTAGATCAACAGAAAGATCATATTCTAAATTTCCTTGAGCTTTAGCTTGAGAGATATTTTCAGGAGCTTTTGCATTAGGAGTAGTTACACTTGAAGTGACTTGTCTAGTTTGGTCATCTTTAGTAGCTACATATTTGACAGTGTAGTTAGTACCAGCTAATGCGAAGTCTAAAGTAGCGGTATCACCGGTAGCACCTGGTACCTCTATATTGTCGATATACCACTTTTGAGTCCAACTCCCATCAATATCAGTTTGGCTAATATTAGCAGTATAGTTTAGCTGTAGAGGATTAGCAGTAGTTTGATGTGAGATAGTAGGCTGTATAGCAGCACCAGTGGTAATAGCTTTAGTTATAGAAACAGGATTAGCTGTAGATCCTTGAGGAGGAGTAGCAGTAAATGTTACATTGTAGTTAGTATTATAATCATCAAAGCTAACATTAGTGCTAGTTTGATCAGCAGCTGTAAAAGTAGCATCAGGATCACTAGACCATTGTAGAGACCAGTCATCAGTAATACCGGTATTAGTTAGATCAACAGCTAGTTCATATTCACGGACAGATATCTGAGTTCCTTCAGTTATATTTGCAGGAGCTCTAGCAGCTGGGGTGGTTATATTGATATTGGCTTGTCTAGTTTGATCAGCTTTAGTAGCGGTGTAGCTAACAGTATAGCTAGTGCTAGTTAAAGGGAAAGTATAATTAAGAGTAGTTAAGTTACCAGGAACTACTTGATCATTTACTTTCCAAACTATATTCCAAGTATTATCAATACCAGTATTACTTAAATCAGCGGTGATTGTGTAGTCAATAGGACTAGTAGAGCTTTGAGTTAAATCAGGCTGATCTTCCACCCCAGTAGTAATAGTTTGATTTAGGCTAACAGGGCTTAGACCACTACCAGCAGGAGGTGTAGCGGTGAAAGTTACATTATAGTTAGTATCATAGTTATCAAAGCTTGCTCTAGTATTAGTTTGATCAGCAGGAGAGAAGTTAGCATTAGGAGTAGAGCTCCAAGCTATAGTCCAATCATCAGTAATACCGGTATTAGTTAGAGCGACAGAAAGATCATATTCTAAGTTACCCTGAGCTTTAGCTTGAGAGATATTTTCAGGAGCCGTAGCATTGGCAGTAGTGATATCTATACTAGCTTGTCTAGTTTGTCCATTTTTAGTAGCGGTATAGCTAACGGTGTAGCTAGTACCAGTTAAAGGGAAAGTGTAGTTAAGAGTATTTAAATCATTTGAAACTACTTGATCATTTACTTTCCAAGTTATATTCCAAGTATTATCGATACCAGTATTATTTAGATCAGCAGAGATTGTATAGTCAAGAGGGCTAGTAGAGCTTTGAGTTAAATCAGGTTGATCTTCAACGCCAGTAGTAATAGCTTTAGTTATAGAAACAGGATTAGCTGCAGATCCTAGAGGAGGAGTAGCAGTGAATGTTGCATTATAGCTAGTATCGTAATCATCAAAGCTAACATTAGTAGTAGTTTGATTAGCAGCTGTAAAAGTAGCATTAGGATTACTAGACCATTCTAGAGACCAGTTATCAGTAATACCGGTATTAGCTAGATCAACGGAAAGTTCATATTCTAAGTTACCTTGTACTTTAGCCTCAGAGATACTACTAGGAGCTTTAGCAGGAGCGGTAGTGAATTGTTTTTTAGCACTTCTTGTATATTTGCCATCAGGAGAGGAGGCGATATATTCTATAGTATATTGAGTACTAGTTTGTTCAAAGATATGATCTAATGTATCTGTAGTGCTAACAACTTCATCATTTATAAGCCATTTTCTATCCCAGCTAGATTCTATTATAGTGCCTGTAGTATCTACAGTAGCCTTATAGTGTAAAGGATTGTTATTAACACTATTTAAAGCAAAAGTAGGTTCTACAGCTTCTTGTCCAGTAGTATCAATATTTTTTGATATAGTAGCTACGGTAGTTCCTGCCACTTGAATATCAAGCTCTACATTATGATTGCCAGGTGTGTTGAAGTTGTATATAAGCTCAGAAGTACTTCCTCTTGCAATTTCAGTTCCATCTACTTTAACTATGTAGACAGCGTTTGAAGGTATTCCTGTAGCATCAGTGTTAATACTAAACTTATACTGTAATCCAGATAGGTTTTGAATATCTATAGTTGGAGTACCGTATTTTGAAGTTACTTGAGTAGAAGCTTCAAAAGATGATCCTTGAGGAGGGGTAGCAATAAGTTTAATAGTATATTCTTTACCATATTCAGGTAAGTCAAAACTTGTAGATAATCCTTGAGCAGTTACAGAGGTTCCTTCGACAGACCAAGTATAAGTTGTCCCTGCAGGTAAACCTGATTGGCTATTATCTACAGAGATACTTACGTTTTTGCCATTGATAACGATAGAGTTTGTATCTATTTCAGGTGCAAGCATTCCAGAGGTTATTTTTTGTTCAACGGTAATATCATTGATAGTTTCTGCAGTTACAACTAGTTTTATAGTATATTCTGTACTGGCGCTATCAAATGTATAGTTTACAGTTTCTCCGGAACCGATTTCATTATCATTCACATACCAAGTTAAAGTAGCATTTTCAGGAATTCCGGTATCAGACATATCAGCGGTAAAAGTATAATCTAGATCACTATTTTTCTTTACAGTGATAATAGGTTCTCCTATATTAGGAGTTACTACGGCATTTTTATCTATCTCGAGTCTAGTGCCATCAGGTTTTACGATAGTTCCATGGACATTTATATCTTGAGGACCTTCTGAGTCGTATACCCATCCTGTTGGGTTAGAGTTAAGAGTACATACTTCTCCTATACAAGGCATTAAGCCTTTATTCATTAATTGGTTGTTGGTAGCTAAATCTCCATTGTTTAGTTCCCAAGTTATTTTATCTTCAGGACCTGTTAGAGCTTCTCTTTTTACGACTCTATCTTTAGTAGCACCTAAGACATTTGTATATCTTCTAAGTTGGACGTCCTCAATAGCGATGCTACAGACTAGACCATTACATTCGCTTACTATTTGAGTTTCTTCGACACTTTCATTTTTACCGCAATCTGCGAGTAATAAAGCACCACTTAATAATGGTATAGATCTTAATAACTTCCTTTTCATAGATACCTCGAAATTTTTTTAATTAAAAGCTGTATAAAAGTTTTCTATCTTTAAAATATGGTTAATCCGAATGACACAAGTAAAATAAAACCTGTCATTCCGGACTTGATCCGGAATCTCCTAGCCAAAGTAAAGAGATCCTGAATCAAGTTTAGGATGACTGCATAAGATTACATAATACAGTCGGATTGACTATAAGCTAGACATTTTTCATACGTAATACTAAAGAACATTCTAATTGTTTGGTCGTTAAGAACTAAGCATATATTTGACTCAGTGCTGTGTGAGATTTATGCTTTATTTTGTTGTTTTTATATTGTGTTAGATGATAGGTAGCTTCCACTTATAAACTATAGACAATATTCTTGTAGTTAAGCCTATACCTATTATTATCGCGGCACTTAAATATAAGTTTATATTTAGGTATATAAACACAATATTCATTCCACCAACTATTCCTGCTACTGAGGCATATAGTTCAGATGTAAATGCAACGGGAATATCATTACAAATCATATCTCGCATAATTCCTCCAGCTACACCATTAAGAATTGCAATAACAATACCAACAATAAATACACTTAGAAAATGCATCTCAAAGACAGTAGTACATACATGATATGCTATGCTACTACCAATATATGCAAAGGCTATAAGACCTATAGAGTCAAGGATCAAGAATATGTTATAAAATTTATTTATATATTTTTGTGTGAAAATAGCAATTATTGAGAAAAATAGACAAATAACAATATAGTGTGGGTGTAGCATGATAGTTACAGGTAGATTGCCTAATAACACATCTCTTACTACACCACCTCCTAGAGCTGTTGTAAGAGCAATAGCAACAACACCAAAGGCATCCATGTTTCTTCTAGAAGAGGAAATAACCCCAGTCATACTTTCAGCGATTATTCCTAATAGAAACATTATGGTAAAAATTAATGGTCCTGTAATGCCAACATGGTACATTGCTATCTCCAATAGCCTAGTGATGGCTATATTTTAGAGATTATTTTTTAAAATTAAATGATTTTTGTAATAAGTTTTGCACAAATATTAGACGTACTCTTTTCTTTTAAAATATCAAAACCATCTAATGAGTATTTTGCATCTTTTTCAGTTTCAATATATATGATGGTACCTTTGGGTATAAGTTTATTTTCAAGTATTGAGTTTAGTGCTTTAGGAACTATATTTTTATTAAAAGGAGGATCAAGAAATATGATTACTTGAGAATCTTGAATGTCTAGCTTTGTAAGAGCTTTGATACTATCAGCCTTAGATATCTCAAAATTTGATATATCTAGAGTTCTTAAATTATCTTTGATTTGCTGTAAAGCTTTGAAGTTAAATTCATAAAATATAGCTTTCGCAGCACCTCGTGATAAGCTTTCGATACCTAAACTACCACTACCAGCAAAAGCATCAATACAGATACTATCGTGTATATAAGGAGTAAGCCAGTTAAATATAGTCTCTTTGAGTTGATCTGAAGTAGGGCGTAAGCCATTTATATTAGGGAATTTAAGTCTACGGTTTTTATATTTTCCAGAAATTACACGAATAGTGTTTGTTTTCACTGTTAGACATCTCCAACCATTACAGTTATAGATTTATTTTGTTGAATCTGTAAGAATGAATCATGTATTTGTGTAGCAGTTACATTATTGATATTTTCAACATAGGTATCAAAAAAATCTAAAGGAAGATCTTTATTTGCAATAGATGATAGCATATTTAGTTTTGAGCTATTTTTTACAGAGCTAAGTAAATGTGTGCCTTCAATATGTTTTTTAGAGTTTTCTAAGGTTTTATCATCCAATATACTTTTGATGAAGTTGCCATAAACATCGTTTATAGTTTCTAGAGCAAGCTTAGGATCACTAGTTTGAGCTGATATTACAAAGCTACCATAATCTGGATTAAGATTTGCATTACTACCAATATTATAAACTAGTCCAAGCTCCTCGCGAACTTTGTTAAATAGTAGCGAGTTTAGACCTCCGCCACCAAGTATTTCATTACCAAGTTTTAGTGGGAAATATAAAGGATTTTGAATATCTAGTAATAATTGATGTCCCATCAAAATAGATGTTTGTTTACTATCAAAAGTTTTTTTGATGGTCTTGGAATCATTTACTTGTTGGTTAAAAACTTGTGTGTTTTTAACGCCTTTAGGCAATGAGTTAATAATTTGTTGTGAAATATCTTTTGCTTGAGTTAATTCAACAGCTCCAACAATACAAATATTAGCATTATTTGCACAAATATATTTATTAAAAAAGTCAGCTATATCCTTAGAGCTTATATCTTTAACAGTACTTTCATAACCAATAACAGGGTGACTATAAGGGTTATTAGCAAAAATGTTTTTTGAGAACTCTAAAGACGCTAAATAGTTTGGCTGTTGATTTAAGTAATTTATATGAGTCAAAGTTTGTATTTTTTCTCTGCCTAATATGCTCTCATCAAAATCTGGAACTGTAAATATCTCATTAAGAATTTTGATAGTTTCATCAATAATCTGACTATCGTTTAGTAAACGAATTTTGATATTAAAGTATTCTTTAGTTGTTTCGGCATGTATTGATACACCAATGTCAGTTATCTTATTTATAAGCTCTTGCTCGCAGGAGATGTGTGTTCTTGTTGCAAACATACTTACAGCAAGATCTGCTAGGCCATGTAATTTACCATCAAATGCTGAACCAGCTCTAAAATTTAGCTGTATATCTAGCATTGGTAAGCTTTGTGATTTTTGAAAATAAATTGGTGTATCATCAATATTGAATTTTTGGATCATGTTTTAATCCCTTAATAAGTGCAAAGCTGCAAGGTTTTTTTGATTGAAATATTTATCAAGGACTCGATTTACATCTTGAACAGTCACATCATAAAGTTTTTCTAAATATTTATAGTAATCGACATCTAGGTTAATACTAGCGAGTGAACCGATAAGATTTGCTTGGGTTTCCAGTGAGTCCATAGCAAAAACTTTATCTGCTTTGATAGTAACTTTAGCTCTATTTAATTGCTCTTGAGATATCCCTGTTGTTTTTAAATCATGTATAGTTTTTTCTATTTTTTCTTGGATATTCCCAAGCTCTTGGCCATGGTTTGCTACGGCAGTGATAATAAATATATCTTCACCTTTTATATACGGTGAGTATTCACTATCGATATGACAACATAAATTTTCTTCACGTACTAGTTTTTGTTGTAATATTGAGGCATCAGCACTACCAAGAATATTATTTAAGATCATAAGAGCAAAAGGGTCATTTTTCTCATAATCTGTTGTCAGTGAAGGAGTGATATATCCTAGTATTGCAACAGCTGTGTCATTTGGAGACTTCTTAATTTGTGAGTGTCTATAACCAATATTTACTAAGCTAGATTCTTTAGTATGATCTTTTAGCGTTGATTTAGGGATATTGCCAAAATAGTCTTTTACCATAGCAATAGCTGAATCTTCATTGATATCACCAACTAAAACAATACTTGAGTTATTAGGCGCATAGTTTTGCTGATACCAGTCTTTTAGATTACTAAGAGTATAGTTTTCAATATCTTCACGCCAACCAATAATGGGTGTATGGCGTGAGTTATTTTGATAAGCAAGTTTCATAAATTGCTCAAAAGCATAGCTAAAAGCCTTATCATCAACACGTAAATTGCGTTCTTCTAATACAACTTTTCTTTCTGGAATAAACTCATTCTCATCAAATAGTAAACTTGCCATACGCGAAGATTCTATAGATAAACTAAGCTCCAGATTTTTTTTATGCCAAAACTGATAATAAGCAGTGTAGTCAAAGCTTGTAAAAGCATTTTGGATACCACCATTATTTTCTACAATGCTATTTAAATCATCTTTTGAGTATTTGTCAGTACCCTTGAACATCATATGCTCTAACATATGTGATATGCCAGTAAGTTTTTGAGGCTCATATGTTGATCCAACTTTGTACCATATCTGTGATAGAATAACTGGAGCTCGAGAGTCTTTTTTTATGTATATATTTAAATCGTTATTTAGAGATTGTTTTGATATGTTCATATATTAATTAAGTTTCTTTTGACTTTATGAATAGGTAAATTAGTAATATTAAAGCTATCGCTGTTGGTCCTGCGGCTCCAAATATTGGCGGGATATGCAATATTAAAGCAATAGGGCCAAAAATCTGGTTAATAATAAAAAAGGCAAAACCAAAGAAAGCTCCAAGTATCAACTTAATTATTAACGTTGATGATCTTGTTGAGCCGATACTTAATGGTACTGATAATAATATTAAAACCATTAGAGATATTGGTTGGAAGATTTCTTGCCAAAATTTTAAAGCTATTGCTGTGTCGTTAGTTTGACCTCGTGAAAACATATACTTACTCAATTGAGTGAAGTTTAAATAGTCATCATCATTAATGGTAATTACTTGAGCTACTGATATTGGTATTGGATTTGACCAGTTTGTTTTATTAATACCACTTTCTATATCAATGTGTTTTTGTCGTTCTGTAGTCGGAAATGTAACTTTACTTATGTCGTATACATCAGCAACAGTATCGTTTGTATATCTTGCTGTTTGAGCATAACGTATTTGTGTAATCTTATTATCTTTTATAATAAATTTTCTAATACCATGAGCTTTTCTTTCTTGTGGGTCAATATTAGAAATATTCATTAGACCATCTTTGTTTTTAAACCATAAATCATGGGTATTGTATGCAACAGTATTGGTATCTGATATTTTTTGAAGTACAGGAGCTATATATCCACCAAAAACCATTGTGACTAAAGAGCCGATTATACCAACTAAAACAACCCCTTTAGCTATTTGAAACGTTGAACGTCCAGATGCCCTAAGAATAATTATCTCAGAATGGTTTGCAAGTAGACTAAGTCCCATAAGAGCACCAACCATAGCACATGCAGGTAGTAAGGTATAAAGTATCCCAGGTAGTTGATAAAAAGTATTTATAATTAATTCAATATTACTTGCACCACTGCTATTGTTACTTACTTGAGCAAGATATGTAAATATAAAGAAAAGAATACAAAATATTATCGTAACTATTAGAAAGCTACCAAATACAGTTTTAAAAATATAACGATCTATACGGTTTAATAACATTCTTTATCCTTTCCTAGACGATCCGTTTTGTTTTCTAATGGCTCTAATAGCAAATATTATAAATACTATATGAGGTAACCATGCACCTATCCAAACAGGTATGGAGCCATTAGTCATGCAAGTATTAATAAACATATTTGTACATAAGTATATAGCTAATACTACAACTGCTGGTAGCAGCTTCGCATATTTATTTTGTCTTGGTCTTAAACGACAAAGAGCAAGAGCAATTAGAGAAGCTACTAATACAGCTAAAGAGTTATTTATGCGTGAAAAAAACTCTCCCTTGCATGCAGTTGCAAGTTTCGAATCTTTATTATCAAAGTTCTCTATTAAAGAATGCATATAGTATCTATCAACTCTTCTATGATCAAAATCTCTAATAGTATCGTCATAGATTGTATAAATAGCTTTATCAGCTTTACCATAGCTTGTTTCAAAGTTCTTTGGATTTCTTGTATAGATATTTACATCTTTAAAATCAACATAAGCTGCTTTTTTATTTGAATCTATTTGTGCATTAGGAGCTGTAATAACTTTGTATTCATTATCTTTTGCGGTTTTTTGATATAAAAACACATTGTGTAAATTACTTCCTGATTTATCTTTTATATATAAAACTCTTCCATCTGGGATTTTTATAATTTTATCGTCAGTTACCGATGATAAGAGTGCTTGAGCTGATAAGGATGATTGATATATATCTAAAGTTTGTTTTGAAAGAGGAGTTAGATACATTGTTGTTGCTAGAGTTATAATAGTTAGTACCACAGCAGGCTTTAAGGTATTTTTAACTATTTCCATCCATGTTACACCACCTGCAAGAGTTACAAACATCTCGTTGTTGGAGAAGTATTTACCAAAACAAATGACAATTGCTAGAAACATTGCTATTGGAGCTATGAGACTTACATTTTCAGGTAGTGTTAAAATAACAAATTTTATTATCGAATCTATTCCTAGACCTCTTGAGTAAGCTTCATGGAAAAGCCTAATAAGAAGGTTGGCAGATACTATCGATATTATGAATAAAGTTATAGATGTGAATGTGTTAACTATATCTCTATTGTAGTATTTTTCTAGAATCAAAGCTTAGCTCTATTTTATAATAAAAAATTAAACTAACACTAATTTTATATTTTTTATAAGCAAAAGTCAGTAGTTAACAATTAGCCGCACTTAAATTTTAATGTTTTAGTTATGGTTTTTTGTTATTATGTTTCTAAAATTTATTTTAAAATTACAAACGGAGCGTAAATGAAACTGGTAGTAAATAGTCAGGCAACGACGTCTGCTGAGATATTAATAGTAGCGCAAGAAAATTTACAAAAACTTATTGACGAGACAAAATGTCCGAATTCTAAATCTTTGTTAGATAGAAAGGTCTTTAAAGCAACTTCTGGAGAAGTTTTACCTCTGTTGCATACAGATAAAACAGTTGTTCTTTTAGGACTTGGTTTAAGACAGGATTTCTTGTTTTCTGAGTATGACAAAATAATATCAAAAGCTGCAGAGCAACTAAAGAAACTCAATATAAAAGAAGTTTCGGTAAATATTGATTACGCATTTGAAAGTGGTGATGCTAAGCAACTTACACTAGATACTGTAAGAGCGCTTATATCAGAGACTTATGTTTTCGATCAGTTAAAATCAAAAAAAGAAAATTATTCATTAGAGCATATTGAACTAGTTTATTCTGGAGAGCAAGATATTGAAGAAGCTGCTAAGATTGGCTCAGTTATTGCTTGTGGTCAAAATTATGCTAAAGATCTACAGAATTTACCTGCAAATATTTGTAATACAGACTATATGTTAAATGAAGCTAGAGAACTTACATCTAGGTATGAAACGTTTAATTTAGATTATTTAGATCAGGATGATATGGCTGAGCTAGGTATGGGATGTGCTTTGGCTGTAGGCAGAGGCTCTGACATGTCTAATTATACTGTTTGTATGGAGTATAATGGTGGTGAAGAAGGTCAAGCTCCGATAGTTTTAGTAGGAAAGGGTCTAGTCTTTGATAATGGTGGTATATGTATTAAGCCTGCAGCCGGTATGAGCACTATGAAAATGGATATGGGTGGAGCTGCAGCTGTAATGGGTATTATGAAAGCATTGGCCATGCTTAACTTACCGATTAATGTGGTGGGTGTAATGGGACTTGCTGAAAATGCTGTTGATGCTAGATCTTATAGACCTGGTGATGTACTTAAGAGTATGAAGGGTATAACAGTTGAAGTAAGTAATACTGATGCTGAAGGTAGGTTAGTATTATGTGATACGCTGACTTACGTTGGTAAGTACAAGCCAAAAGCTGTTATAAATATGGCGACTTTAACAGGTGCTATGATAGTATCTCTTGGAGATGCTTTCTCCGGTTTAATGGCAAATAGTGATAAGCTAGCAAATAGTTTACAGCAGGCTGCTAACGCATCTAATGATCTTGTGTGGAGATTACCTTTACATAAGCCATATCTTAAAAAATTAGATAGTAAAGTAGCAGATATAGATCATGCAAATCATGACAGAGCAGCAGGGTCAATATGTGCGGCTTTATTCTTATCAAAATTCACAGAAGATTATGAGTGGGCGCATCTTGATATTGCAGGTTCTGCAATGGGAGATTTCATTAATTGCAAGGCTACAGGTAGACCAGTACCCTTATTAATTCACTATTTACTATCTCAAGCGAAGTAGAGTTCTACTCAACCTATACGATTATAGCATGAAAAAACAGGTTTTTGTTTTGATCGTTTTTTTGAAAAATATAATAATATATCATTAATAGTATTATTTTTTGGTCAGCTTTTACGAAAGATTTAATAATAAAGATTTAAAAAAGTTTGATTTTAAGAGATACTCTTAAAGAAAATAGTGTTTGTTTTGTTGAATTCTAAGCAAACAATTTATCTTTTACGATATGAAAAAAATAGAACGTAGGAATTCTTTATGTCAGATATAAAACAACCAATGTCCTTGTATCCTCTTTCTCTTACAGAAATGTGGGAACGTTATGGATTCTATACAATTCAAGCGCTTTTACTTTTATTCTTACTTGATCATTTGCGAATTGATAGTACTGATGCATATATAATAACAGGGACATTTACTGCTATATCATATATCTCACCATTAATAGGTGGTTATATTGCAGATAGATTAATTGCTCAGCGAATGGCGGTGATGCTAGGAATTTTTTTTCTTGGTATTAGTTATGCTATTTTTAGCATTTCTATAAATAGTCTTGATGCTGTTTATATTGCTCTTACAGGTGCTGCTATTGGTACAGGGTTGTTAAAACCTAATTTGGCATGTTTAATTGGAGGACTTTATAAACCTGGTGATAAACATAGAGATAGTGGGTTTAGTATTTACTACGCTTTAATGGCATTCGGTATAACATTAGGTTCTTTTATACCGCAATGGGTACAAGAGCATACAGACAATTGGAGTGATCCTTTTATCTTAGCATCAGCAAGTATGCTGTTTGCTTTTGTTTTATTAATGGTATCTGTTTTCTTTTTTAAAGTTCAAGATATAAGAAAAACAAGATTCCAATTTAAAAATATTATTAAAGCACTTCTTATTTGTGGTATTACTTGGGTGGCGTTTTATTTGTTTTTTACCATATATACACTTGCTCTTATAGCGTTTGGTGGATTAGTGTTTTTTAGCATTGGTAGTTTAATATATTTTGCTATTAAAGAAGTTGGTATACAAAGAAAGAGAATTTTTGTGATTTTGTTTCTCTGTGTAATATCAGCTATTTATTGGATGTTATATTTCCAAGTTTTTTTGTCTTTGGTTGTTTTTATTTCATATTGTGTCAGTAAAACATTTCTTGGTTTTAATTTTTATGAATCTTATTATATTGCAGTAGAATCAATTGGGTTGGTTGTTTTAGGGCCTCTACTAGGAATTTTATTTAAGCGTTTTTATCATAAGATGCCTTCAGTTGATAGTAGTATAAAATTCTTTTTAGCAATGTTAACTATCACTTTTTGTTTCTTCTTTTTATATTTGGTTGTTTCTTTTAGTAATCAAACAGCCCTAATAAAGCCAGCGTTAATTTTGTTTGTTTATGTGTCGGTAGCTGTTTCTGAGATTCTATTATCACCAGTAGGTCTTTCGATGGTTACAAAATTATCGCCACCAAGAATTGTTTCATATATGATGGGAATATTCTATGTATCTCTTGGCATAGGAGGGTATCTAGGTGGATGGTTAGCGAAGATAGTGGTAATACCTGAGAGAATTCAGGATAGCTTTCAAGGAAAAATTAGTAGTTCTCAAATTGTTGTTTTAAAACAGACTTTCTCAAATGCTTTTTTATGTTATGCACTTATTGGTTTTGTTACAGTGTTATTTAGCTTTATTTTGGTTCAATGTTTGAGAAGATGGATGGTTCTTCCAGAGAAAAGCTTAGTTAATTAGCTTGATAAGTAGTAAACTGTTTACCAATTATAAATGTTTGTATTGCTAAATATAGGTTAGGGTAATTTGGTGGCAACATTTTTAGATATTTTTATTTTGAAGTAATTTCATTTTTCTCTAGTATATTTTCTCATATGTGATAAAATACGACTGTAATTAAATTCAAACTCTAGACTTTAATTACGGAGATCAATAATGTTAAGAATTACTCAAGAAGCAATCACTTTTGATGATGTATTGCTTTCACCTAGATATTCAAATGTTTTACCTCATCAGGTTGACTTGAAAACAAATATAACTAGAGATATCAAACTAAATATTCCTCTAGTGTCAGCTGCAATGGATACAGTTACGGAGTCTCGCTTAGCTATTTCTATAGCTCAAGAGGGCGGTATAGGTATTATCCATAAAAATATGTCTATAGAAGCTCAAGCTCAAGAAGTTAAAAAAGTAAAAAGATTTGAGAATGGTATGGTAATAGATCCTATTACAGTTAAGCCAGAAAGCTCAATTAAAGAAATAATGCTATTAGCAAGAGAGCATAACTTCTCTGGATTCCCTGTTGTAGATCAAAATAATCACATTGTAGGAATTGTTACAAGACGTGATTTTAGGTTTGCTAAAGATTTAGATGAGCCAGTTAGCTCTATAATGACTACTAAAGAGAAGCTTGTTACTGTTGCTGAAGATGCTTCTCAAGGATCTATCAAAAAGAGTTTACATGAACATAAAATTGAGAAACTTTTAGTTGTAGATAATAAAGGTGAACTTGTAGGTTTAATCACAACGAAAGATATTGAAAGATCACAAAATAAACCAAATGCTTGTAAAGATTCTTTAGGTCGATTAAGAGTTGGCGCAGCAGTAGGAACAGCAGAAAATACTAAGGAGCGTGTTGCAGCTTTAGCAGCTGAAGGCGTTGATATTATAGTTGTAGATACTGCTCATGGACATTCCCAAGGTGTACTTGATATGGTTAAATGGGTGAAAGATACTTATCCTAAGATTCAGGTTATCGGTGGTAATATTGCAACTGCTGAAGCAGCTAAAGATTTAGTTGAAGCTGGAGCTGATGCGGTTAAAGTTGGTATTGGTCCTGGTTCGATATGTACAACAAGAATCGTTGCAGGTGTTGGGGTGCCACAAATTACAGCGATATCTAATGTTGCCGAAGCTTTAGAAGGTACTGGAGTCCCAGTTATTGCTGATGGTGGAATTAGATTTTCTGGTGATATTGCAAAATCTATTGTTGCTGGAGCATCTGTCGTTATGATTGGAGGGCTTTTTGCTGGCACAGAAGAATCTCCTGGTGAAGTAGAACTTTTCCAAGGTCGTTCATATAAATCTTATCGTGGTATGGGGTCACTTGGTGCTATGGAGCAAGGATCTTCAGATAGATATTTCCAAAGTAATACAGACTCTAAAAAATTTGTTCCTGAAGGTGTAGAAGGAAGAGTACCTTACAAAGGTTTACTTTCAGCGGTTATTCACCAGTTAATTGGAGGACTAAAATCTAGTATGGGATATACTGGATCGAAAGATATTCAAACGATGCGTACACAGCCAACATTTGTCCAAATTACAGGTGCTGGATTTAATGAATCTCACGTTCATAATGTGACAATTACAAAAGAGCCACCAAATTATCAATCTTAGTTTTGTTTCTTGATACTTATTCTTAAAAGAATCAATATATATTTAGTTCTATTTCATAAATTATATTTAGTAATTATCTTATTGTAAGATAATTTAAAATTTCTTTAGCTAATCTGAAAAATACCTATAACTAATTATCTAGATACAGTAAAATAATTAACAATATATAAGATAAAAAATATAAGTTTCTATGAAAAATGAAAAACCTAATTTTGAAGATGTTACTGAGGCTCTAAAAGTAATGCAGGCTTTGAGCTCTGCTTCTGAGGCTCATGGCTTACTTTGTGCACTTTTTAGTTTTGGTGCGGAAGTTAAATTTACCGCATGGTCTGATTCTTTGATGACAAAAACGATTGAGGGAGGAGATTTAGTTGCAGCTTCAGCGTTAAAAACTATGAAAAAACTTTATGATTATACCAAGTCTCAATTTGATGAGAAAGGCCTAAGTTTTGATCTATTTATTCCTGAAGATAATGAGCCTCTAAGCTATAGGGCTGAGGCGCTCACTTATTGGATAAAGGGCTTCTTATCTGGGGTTGGCTTATTTGGTTTAGACTTTGAAAACTCAAAAGACAAAGAAGTCAAAGAGGCAATTCATGATCTAATGCAAATATCATATATGGATTATGATTCTTTAGGTCAAGATGAGAGTTGTGAAGATGATTTTATGGAATTACTTGAATATACAAAAGTCGCAGTTCTACTTATAGATAGTGAAAAAGTTTGAGATTTAAAATGAATATTAAATATGATGTGGCAATCGTGGGAGGAGGGATAGTTGGTTTATTAACTTCTCTAGCACTTGCAAAAACTGGTTGTAAAATTATTCATATTGAAAAAGATCAACTACAAGTTAAAAATGATAATAGAAGTATTGCAGTATCTTACTCATCAATAGCATTTTTAAATACCCTCGGCTTATGGGATAGAGTTGCAAGTACGACTCAAGTTATTAAGGAAGTTCATATTTCTGATAAAGGTAGATATGGAAGAGCAGAGATATTTGCTAAAGATGAAAATTTACCATTTTTAGGAGCTATTGCGCCGATGCGAGAGCTTTTGGCTGTTGCTTTACAAAGTGTTACTGAGAGTCCAAATATTATTAAATCTTTTGAGACTAATGTTACCAATCTTAAGAAAGAAGCGGATGAATATTCTTTAGTAGTTGAAAAACAAGGGCAAAAAAGCACTATACGGGCAGGGTTAATAATTGCTTGTGATGGTGCAAATTCAAGTATGCGCAAAATGCTAGATGTTGATGCACAAACTACTGATTATAAGCAGGATGCAGTTGTTTTTGATATTCAAACAGATTTGGATAATGAAAATACCGCATATGAGAGATTTATGACAGATGGAGTGCTTGCAATGCTTCCTAAGTCAAAGACTACTATGGGATGTGTTTGGACTGTTGATCGACAAGATTCAAAGGTAAAGTTGAATTTAGATAAAAAAGAATTTGAAGAGCTAGTACAAGATAGGTTTGGGTATAGATTAGGTGAAGTTAAGGTTGCCACAAAACCTGCAGTTTTTCCCTTATATCTTGTTCAGTCAAATGAAGTATATAAAGATAATGTATTATTTTTTGGTAATGCATTACATTTTTTACATCCAGTATCTGGTCAAGGCATGAATTTGAGTATTCGTGATATTGGGTTTTTGTATGATTTAATTAATAAACAGGTCACTGAGCAGAGTCGAAGTGCTTCTGATATATTTAATCCTTTTGAGATAAAAATTATCTTGCAAGAGTTTGAGAAAGTTAGAAAGCCTGATCATGATAGAACAATTAATATAACACACGGCTTTGTGAAATGGTTTGTCTCAAATGATCGTAAATTGGTTGCAAGTAGAAATGTAGGTTTACACTTATTACAAAGAAGCAAATTAGCTAAGAAAGCTTTATCGCGAGTAATGATGGGCAAGCTTACAAAAGGTTCAACTTTGATGAGAAAGGTGGTTGAAGATGAGTAACTTTTTTAAGAATCAGTAAAGATCCCTGAGCGGAGTCGAAGGGTCGGGGAAGTTAAGTAAAGAATGAGTGCTTATATGTATATTTTAAAATGTAATGATGGTTCGTATTATACTGGAAGTACTAATAATCTTGAGTATAGGCTCTATCAACATATGACTGGAGAGGGTGCAAAGTATACATCAAAAAGGTTGCCTGTAAAATTAGTATATTTTGAAGAGTGTAACAGAATAGACGAGGCATTTGGTAGAGAGAAGCAAGTTCAAAAATGGGCTAGAGCAAAAAAGAATGCTTTAATAAACAATTTTTCTGAAGAGTTAGTAAGGTTAGCTGAGTGTATGAATGAAACACATTCAAAAAATAATCCACGACCCTTCGACTCCGCTCAGGGATCTTCTTATACATGTGGAGTTCAACAAAATGAAAAAATATGATGTTGTAATTGTTGGTGGTGGTATGGTCGGGCTTAGCTTGGCTTTAGCACTACATAAAAGTGGTTTGCAAGTTGCAGTTGTTGAAGCTAGAGATGTTAATCAAAAACCTCTAGATTCTAACAGAGTAGAGACCAGAGTTAGTGCAATTAATCACACCTCAAAGAGATTGCTGCAAGAGCTATGTGTCTGGAGTAAGATTAAAAGCAATCGTATATCACCATATTATCAAATGCGAGTATGGGATGATATTGTTAGTGAGAGTATTAATATTGCAGCTGAAGAAATATCTGAGCACAGCCTGGGATGTATAGTTGAAAATGATGTAATAACTCAAGCATTAGTTGAAAAAATTAACGATACTAGTATTGAGATTTTTGCGAATCAAAAAATACAGAAGATTCAAAGAAATGGAAATACTGAAAAGGTTCTCCTACAATCTGTCATTCCGGACTCCGATCCGGAATCTAATTCTACTAATTCGAATAAACATAATGGTGAGATCCTGAAACAAGTTCAGGATGACGTGAAAAAAAATATATGTATCGAAACTAGCCTAATAGTTGGAGCTGATGGAGCTAACTCTTTTATTCGTGATTATTTTAATTTTGAAACGAAGGTTAAGCCATATAAACATACTGCTATAGTAGCTACACTTGAGCTTGAAAAAGAGCATCAGCAAATAGCATATCAACGATTTTATGATAAAGGAGTGTTAGCCTTTTTACCGTTAGAAAACTCTAATAAAGCATCAATAGTTTGGTCTGTAAAAACTGATTATGCTAATTTCTTGATGAGTTTAGCTGATGAGAAATTTGAATTAGAGTTAGCAAAAGCAATTGATAATACTCTTGGGAGTATAAAACTTTTATCAAAAAGATTTAGTTTTGAGCTAATCCAGCGCCATGCTACAAGCTATGTAAAAGATAATGTAGTATTAGTTGGAGATGCTGCTCATACTATTCATCCTCTGGCTGGACAAGGTGTCAATATTGGTTTTAAAGATGTGATTGCTCTTACTAAAGTTCTTAGTGAAGCTTTTGCTAAAGGTAGATTGATTGGTCATATTTCAACTCTTGATAAGTATCAACGCGAAAGAAGACTTGATAATAAAAAAATGATAGCTCTTATGAAAGGCTTTAAAGAAGTCTTTGCTAGTGAGAATGATTATATCAAAAAAGCTCGTAGAGCTGGATTTGAGTTTGTTGATAAGAATAGTATTGTTAAAAGTTTTGTAGTGAAGCAGGCTTTGTAAAATAGATTTTAGGAGGCTGAGCTTGGAGAAAGAAGAATATCAAAAAATGCTTTTAGAGTTTTATAAAGAGAATTCTAAATTTATGGAAAAGCTTATACCAAGTTCATCACTTATTGTTGTAGGCTTATTTGTTAGTAAGTTAGAAATGATTCAAAATTTAAATTGTTATTTAAAGATACTTTTTTTATTATGTGTATTTTGTTTTATAGCTACTATTGTTATATCTGTTTATACAATAATAAAAAGTCAAAAGATAATAAGTGAAGTTTATGATAGTCTTGAGAATGAAAGATTTAGAATTGTTGAGATTATGGAAGCCTCTTATCGGTGGTCTTTTATTTTATCGTTAATATTTAGCTTTATTTTTATTGTAATAATTGTTGTTGGAGGATAAGTGTTATGTCAAAAAGTAATAACTCTAAAAAAACTATTAATATCAAATATGCTCAAGATTCAGCACCATTATCTAAAATTGTGGTTACTAAACCTGAAAAAAAGTCTGCTCAGCCATCAAAAGTTAAACCAAAACCATCAAAGTAGAAGTTGGTGAGGTTATTTATAAATAAGAAAAAATATGCATCCTTATATATACACTTATTTTTATGGAGTAAAGGATATTTTGTAATAGAGGGAGTTCCTCCAAGTAAACTTAATCCAGTGAGAAGTAAAAAAAATAAAGAAGAGAAAGGAAAAAAGAATATTAAAAATGAAAACAGATGATTTTGATTATAAATTGCCAGAAGAATTAATAGCTAGTTATCCTTTAGAAAATCGTGATGCTAGTAGATTATTAAAGTTAAATAAGCAAACAGGTGGAATAGTAGATCATAAATTTACTGATTTTATAGACTTTATAACTAATAAAGATTTACTTATTTTTAATAATAGTAAAGTAATGTTAGCACGTTTATATG
Source organism: Francisella uliginis (assembly GCF_001895265.1). Lineage (NCBI taxonomy): Bacteria > Pseudomonadati > Pseudomonadota > Gammaproteobacteria > Thiotrichales > Francisellaceae > Francisella > Francisella uliginis. Next base: position 1,464,267 of record NZ_CP016796.1, on the reverse strand, counting down.
GTGAAAAAACTACAGGTGCAAAACTTGAGTATCTCATAGAAAGAGTGCATTCGCCAAAAGTTTTTGAAACTCATATAAAAGCAAATCGTTCGCCAGCTATAGATAGTGAGATCTTTGTTCAAGATACGCCAGCTACAGTATTAGAAAAAGATGGTGGAATGTATCTGCTTGAGTTACAGGGCGATAAAGATATTTATCAAATTATGGAAGAGTTTGGCCATGTTCCTTTACCTCCATATATGAAGCGAGATGATGAAGAGTTTGATGCTGATAGATACCAAACAGTTTACGCTAAGGATTTAGGTTCTGTTGCTGCTCCTACTGCGGGATTACATTTTAGTCAAGAGTTGATGCAGCAGATAAAAGATAAAGGTGTCGATATAGCTTATATAACATTACATGTAGGCTCTGGAACTTTTAAACCTGTGCAAGTGGACGATGTTAATAATCATAAGATGCATGCAGAAGTTATATCTGTACCAGAAGATGTTTGTGAGAAAATTCGCCAAACAAAAGCAAATGGTGGTAGAGTAATAGCAATTGGTACAACTTCTGTACGATCACTTGAGACAGCAGGGCAAAGTGGACAGATTGAACCTTATCACGGCGAAACTGATATTTTCTTGTATCCAGGTAAAAGATTTAATGTAATTGATGCAATGATTACAAATTTTCATTTACCTAAATCCACATTAATAATGCTTGTATCAGCATTTGCAGACAAAGAAAAAATAATGAAAGCATATGAACATGCCATAGCTGAAAAATATAGATTTTTTAGTTATGGTGATGCGATGTTTATTTATTAATTGAAGTATTAATTTAATAATTATAGTCATTCCCACGGAGGTGGGAATCCCTCAAGTAGCTAGGAGATCCCCGTGTCAAGCACGAGGATGACTTACTTTAAATTTAAGGAGTATAATGAAAAAAGCATTCTTTTTTGATATTGATGGAACTTTAGTGCATGAGAAAAAAGGCAAGCTCTTTGTTTCTGATAAAAATATCCAAGCTATAAAAGACTTAAGAAAACAGGGTTATAAAACTTTTATAGCAACAGGACGTACTCAAGGATTTATTCCTGAAGCAGTATTAGATTTACCTATGGATGGTTTTATCACAGCAAACGGTTCTGTTGTAAACGTTGGTGGAAAATTAATTTATGAAAAACTTTTTCCTCAAAGTGCTATAGATGATGTTTTAAAGTTTTGTGAAAAGCATAATCATGACTGGCTTTTTGAAGGTGAGTATGCGTATGTAAATAATTTAGAGTCAGAAGATCTGAGCTACTTCTATAATCATGTCATAGTTAATAAGGATAAGATTGTTACAACTCATAATTTATATAATGTCACTATTTATAATGCTTTAGTTTTAGGTAAAAATGTTGATAGTGTTGCATTGCAGCATACTTTAGGCGATAGTTATGTTATCGCTCCACATAACGAAAATGGTTATGTTGATTGTTACCTGGCAGGACATACAAAAGCTGATGGTATAGATAAGGTTGTTGAGAATCTTAGTTTAGCTGAGTATGAAACATACGCATTTGGCGATGGTAATAATGATTTAGAGATGTTTGATAGAGTTGATGTGGCTATTGCTATGGAAAATGCCTCAGATAAGTTAAAAGAAAAGGCTAGTTTAATAACTAAAGCAAACTACCATGATGGGGTGTATTATGGTTTAGTTAAGCTTGGCCTAATTTAGTTGTCAATTTAGTTTTGGATATGTATTAAAATATGATTTTTGTTATTTTTTGTTTTGCGCTAATAGGTCTTTTGGTAGGTATTTTAGCGGGCTTGTTTGGTTTTGGTGGTGGAATAATTGTTGTTCCTGCTATTTCAACGTTTATTTCGATATATGAGCCAGCATATGCGTCAAACTCTATGCATATTGCTGTTGCGACATCTTTACTTGTTATGTTATTTACATCAATGAAAACAACATATGCCCATCATAAGGCTAATAATATAATTTGGAGTGTTGCGCTGAAGCTAAAGCTAGGGTTGATAATAGGGACTGTTTTAGGAGCAGCTATAGCTAGTTATCTTTCAAGTATCTTATTAGAAGCATTATTTATTATATTTCTAATATATACTGTATTAAAATTGATATTAAAGATGCTTAATAATTCTAAGCCTAACTCTAAAGAGATTTGTGGTAACGAAAATGAGCCTTCATCAAAATTATTATATGCTTATGGTCTCTTTACTGGTTTTGTTTCTGTTATATTGGGTATTGGTGGAAGCATCATAGTTGTTCCTTTTTTGAGAGGGCGAAATTATAGGCTTACAAATGCAGCAGCAATTGCAGCGGCTATAGTACCTTTCTTAGCACTTTTTGGAGCTATTTCATATGTTATAGTTGGCTTTAGTGATCCAAATTTACCTAATTACTGTTTAGGTTATATTTATTTACCTGTTGCTATTAGTATAGTTGTAGGTTCTTTTGTTGGTGTATCAATTGGAGTTAAGCTATCAGGCAAGATCCCTCAAAAAGCACAAAACTGGGCTTACTTAGTGATTATGATTATTATACTGATAGTTATGATTCTTTAGGTTTTGTGAAAGCTAGAATATAAAATAAAGGCGCATTTATAAAAGCTATTATATATTTTATAACTAAAGTTGAGATTATTATTTCAAAAGCGCTTTCTATAGGTAGAATCCCAGCAAAAGCAAATCCGTAAGTTATAAGAGTTGTATCAAGTATTTGAGATATTAAGGTTGAGCCTGTATTTCTGAACCATAGCCATTTTATATCAGAACTGAGACTTCTAAGTTTCGAATAAATAAGTACATCAAATAATTGAGAAATTAGATAAACGCAGTTACCGATTATTACAGCCTTTAACGCACCACCATTAATCGAAAAAAATAAATCAAAAGCTTCATTTGTTTGTTTATAGAAAGAGTCATTAATAGAGTTAAATAGTGTAGCCATAAACATTAGAAGTACAAATGATAAACCAAAGAATATTGATTTAAGTACAGCTTTTCTAGCTTCTTGTCGGCCATATTTTTCATTAAGTAAGTCATTAGCAGTAAATATGCCGCCAAACATTACATTACCTAAAGTCGCAATTATATGAAATCCAGCAATATCATAAGCAACACCCCTATTAACTTGGATGTTTGCAGCTATTACGCTAATGACAATAAATACATGCAATCCTTTTTTGCCAAAAAGCTTAAAAGCTAGAAATAATATAAAGAAGTCTATAAATGTAAATAGGATTAAAATATCAAAATTGCTCATTTGTTTGCCTTTAGTTTTGTTTACCCTGGATAGTTACGAACAGGGGATTTAAAATCTGCTATAATATAACAAAACTATTTATTAATAACAAATTTATATTTGCGGAGTATTTTATGCGTTTTGCACATGTAATGTTAAGAGTTAAAGATTTAGATAAATCGATTGATTTTTATAAAAATATCTTGGGAATGTCTGTTCAAAAAAAAGCAGATAATCCAGAATATAAATATACTTTAGTGTTTTTAGGCTATGGAGATATTTCTAATCATACGGTTTTAGAGCTAACATATAACTGGGGTGATCATGAATATGATCATGGTAATGCATTTGGACACTTATGCATGCAAGTAGAAGATGTCTATAAGGCTTGTGAAGATGTTAAAGCAAAAGGTGGAATTGTAAGTAGAGAAGCAGGGCCTGTCAAAGGTGGAAGCACTGTTATTGCTTTTATAAAAGATCCAGATGGTTATCAAATAGAACTTATTGAAAAAGCTTAAATGAATACTATAGATACAAAAGATACACTAAATATTATAATAATAAGAGGTTACTTTAGTAAGGGTGACTCAGTTGTACATGCTGATATTAATGGTATAAAAGTCAGAATAACTACTGTAGCTTTAGGTCGACCAGTTTTTGTCAAAAGAAAGTTAAAACGAATCATAAATAAATATAAAATTAGTAGTGAAAACTATGATTTAATTTATGCAATTTCTATGTCAGCAGGAATCTCATCATTAATAGATGAAGAGCTCTATAAGAAATTACACTTAATTACACCATTTTTTATTCATCATAAGACAATGCGAGTTCTTAGAAAAGTTAGGCTTAGAAAAATGCTTGGTGCATATTTTTTATTGCTTATGAATGGCAAACTAGGTAAGTTTAATGAGAATATTAGAGTTACTCTTACAGAGAATGACACTATCGTTGATAATAAATTTTTTGAGAGTACTTGGGGAGAAGTTAATCTAATTAAAGATCTAGATCATACTTTAAATGATGAGGTCATTGAGAATATTATAAAAAGAGATATTCGCTTAATTTCAAGTAATAATCAGCAACTTTAATAAATTGTAACTGCATAAAATTTTATAAAAGTATAAAATATACATTACATTTATTATTTTTTTATAAAAATATGGTAAGAAACAATAAAGGTTTCTCTCTTGTTGAACTGATGGTTGTGATAGCAATAGTTGGTATATTGGCAGTCGCTGCAATAGTATCGTATGCAAATCATATAACTAAAGTTAGACTGCAAGATGAGATTGATAAAATGGATAATTATCGTAAAGCAGTTGCAGTTTATATTCAAGAACAAGGTATAAGTAGTGATGAGGAATTTCAATCAGGAATAGCTGATATGAAAGACGACTACTTTGGTGATGATAATGTCGCTATTATGAATGAGTTTAGACAAAATAATGGCAGATTAATTAGCCATCCAGTAGTACAAGGTATCGCATATCAAATAGCAATAACTCCAAGAATAAATAATAATGGAACTTTAGTTAATTGGGAGTGTGATATTGGTTATGATAATCGTACTGATGAGACTGTAGACCCTAACCAGCCAACAGGTAGTCCTCCCTCTGGTGTAATGCCTAATGGTTGTAATGAGACAAGCGAGGAGTTAAATGATGATTTACTAGAGTTTGAAAGTTTACTCGATGAATTATCTAGTACCGTAGATACTAACTTTAATAACGCTCTAACTGCATGGAACCAAAGAAGAGACGATGCCCTTACAGCGGATGCAGAATACCAAGGTTATATTACAGCCAGAGATAATGCACTAGCTGACTACAATAACTATCAAAATGAGATAGCGACAATAAATAGTGAAATAACTAGTAGAAATGACTTAATAGACCAAAAAGATACTGATGCTTCGCAATATGAGGCAGAAGCAGCTGCTCATAGAGCTAATCAGGCAACAGCTGAAGCAAATGATGATACTGAATTAGCAGCGACTTTTCAAGCAAGTGCAGAAGCAGCAGAGGCAAATGCTACAACATTAAGAAATGATATATCTGTTTTGGAAGATGAAGTAACATTATTAGAAAATAATAAAACAATAGCTCAAACCAATAGCACTAATTCTTATAATGATTATACTTCACAAGTTTCTAATGCAGAAGCTCGCTACGCTACAGTAGAGGCAGACACCAAAAACCTTGATATACCTGATGGGACTCCTCGTGAAGAAATTGAAAATTATAGTTATTCACAGGCGATCACCTTATCAAATCAAGAATACAATGCAGCTAAAGATGCACTATTAGAAGATTCTCAGTTTGCTGATACTGTTCGTGGTGCTGGAGATAGACCAGAGAATAGCGTACCTGTTGGAGCCCCTGAGGTTTAATTTAATCAGTGAGTCATCTAAAAGAGTTTTAGCTTTTTGCAGCAACACCTCTAAGTCTTACATAATCAGCATACCATTTACCATCTTTGAAAAGATTTTTATATGCTAGTACTTCAGCATCATTGAGAAACTCAGCAACGTTATTAATTTTATCTAGTAAGTTTACTCTAAAAGTTTTTACCCAGTTCTTAAAACCATCATTTCCTTCAAGCAGAGTAAGTCTTTCAAATAAAATCATATATTTTACAGTAAAACCATTTTTTTCAAGAAGAGTACTATACTCTGAAATACTTGGATAGAAGTTATCGATATCATAATCTTCGATTTGATATTTCTTAGCCGTATTATCTAAGCTGGATAATACTTCTTTAATATTACCTTTGCCACCCATTTCAAATACAAACCTACCATCTTTTTTTAATATATGATTTATATTTTTTATAACAGCAAGAGGGTTTGTCATCCAATGTAAAGCAGCATTTGAAAAGACGGCATCAAAACTTTCTTTTTTAAGATCTATATCCTGTTGAGCATCTATTTGTATAAACTCAATTTCAGAGTAGTTCTCTTTTGCTTTTTTAAGCATATTCTCTGAAATGTCAGCACCTATAACTTTAGCACCAGTATTTTTTATTATGTTAGTAAGCTCACCTGTGCCACATCCTAGGTCTAGAATATTTTCTCCCTTAGATGGGTTTAAAAGTTCAACAACTTCATTACCGTATTGTGTAACAAATTTTCCAGTAGAGTTGTATGATTTAGGTTGCCATAAATTGTTATTACTCATAAAGATTCCTTATTTTATCCCCTAGAGATAGTTGAATGATGAAATAACCAATATATTAATAATCCCCATATGCCAAAAACTAGTCCCACTAAAATCCAGATATTTTTTGGTAGTAAGATTGTAGTTAGTCTCTTATCTAAAATCTTAGGAATATCTTTTGCAATTCCTAAACCACAAAAAATATGTATTAAGACATTAAAAGCAACAATTATAGGTAGGGAATTATGTATCAAAGTCGAAGAAATAGTATTAATATCCATATAAATAAACCTTTAAAAAACTATATGAGCATGCTCTTTAGAGTGGTATGAGTTCTGATAATATTCACGAATAATTTCAATAGCCTCATCGATTGTATCAACAAGATGTAAAATCTTCAGATCATTTTTATTAACAACACCATTTTCTAACATTGTTGTTTTAATCCAATCTACTAAGCCGCCCCAAAAGTCTTTACCAAAAAGTATAACAGGCATGTATGTTTTTTTCTCAGTCTGTATCAAAGTAGCTATATCAAATAACTCATCCATGGTACCAAAACCTCCAGGCATAACAATGTAAGCCATTGAGTGTTTAATAAACATTGCTTTTCGAGTAAAAAAATATCTATAACTAAGATTAATATCTTGGTATGCATTAGGTTTTTGTTCATGAGGTAATGTTATATTTAAGCCAACACTTGAAGAGGATCCTTCTAGTGCTCCTTTGTTACCGGCTTCCATAATTCCAGGTCCGCCACCTGTAATGATTGTAAATCCATGATTAGATAATTTTTCTGCTATTTCGATAGTTTTTAAATAGTACTTATTATCTTTTTTTAATCTTGCTGATCCAAATATACTAATTGCTGGAGTGAGCTTGTCTAAGCGTTCAAAACCTTCAACAAGCTCAGAGGTTATTTTTAATATATTCCATGTTTCTTTAGCGCGATCAAAAGTTACTTCACCATTATGCGTTGGGACTATTTTCTTATTATTACGACTCATAGAATATCTCTCTTAATAAATTATGCTAGTGTTTTATTTTATGATTAACTATAATTATAACTATTAGTTTAGTGTATTTGTACATATAATCATTAATGTTGATACACAAGAGGTTAAAGATTTAATAAAAAATTCACAAAGGAGAATTTAAATGGGTTTTCTAGCAGGAAAGAAAATAGTAGTAACTGGTCTTTTAAGTAATAAGTCAATTGCTTATGGTATTGCAAAAGCTCTACACAGGGAAGGTGCTGAACTAGCATTTACTTATGTTGGCCAATTCAAAGAAAGAGTTGAAAAGCTTAGTGCTGAGTTTGAGCCAGCAGCTGTTCTTCCTTGTGATGTTACATCTGATCAAGAAATTAAAGATTTATTTGTAGAGCTTGGAAAGGTTTGGGATGGTCTTGATGGTATTATCCATTCAATTGCATTTGCTCCACGTGATCAATTAGGTGGTGATTTCGTTGATACTGTAACTCGTGAAGGATTCTCAGTTGCTCATGATATAAGTGCTTACTCTTTTGCTGCTTTAGCTAGAGAAGGTCGTGCAATGATGAAAGGTAGAAATGGTTCTATCGTAGGTCTTACTTACATCGGTGCAGAAAAAGCTATGCCAAGTTATAATACAATGGGTGTTGCAAAAGCATCTCTAGAAGCTACTATGAGATATACAGCTCTTGCTTTAGGTCAAGATGGAATCAATGTGAACTGTGTATCGGCTGGACCAATTAAAACTCTTGCTGCTTCAGGTATTTCAAACTTCAAGAAGATGTTAGATTATAATGCATCAGTATCACCACTTAAGAAAAATGTTGATATTATGGAAGTTGGTAATACAGTAGCTTTCTTATGCTCAGATATGGCTTCGGGTATTACAGGTGAAAATATTCACGTAGATGCTGGTTATCATAGTGTATTAATGGGTAATGTTCTTTAATTCTCTCTAAATAAATCTAATTCAATCTTATTTTATACATATAAATAAAACTGATATGTTTTATAAAAAAATATTAGTTTTTATTATTTATCTTAATAGCTAATAATGACCTTACATAATGTAAATTATAAGGTTGTTTATGAAAAAAAGAGCTTTTAACTTTGTACTTGCTTCAATGTGTATTTTTGGAGTATCGCAAGGTGTCGCACAAACAAATCCACAATGCTTAGATAAATCTTTCACATTACAGCTTCTTGGTTCTGGAGGACCAATTACAGATGATGCTAGAGCATCTGCAGGTGAGTTGATATGGATTGATGGCAAATCTAAGGTTTTGGTTGATGCTGGTGGTGGCACATATCTTAGATTTGGTCAATCAGGTGCTCGATTAGAGGATTTAAAGTCAATCAGTATGACACACTTCCATGCAGATCATTCAGCAGATTTACCAGCAATATTAAAAGGAGCATACTTCTCTGATAGAAAAGAAGATTTACCTTTATCTGGCCCAACTGGTTCTGGCCTTTTCCCTAGTGCAACTGATTTCCTTCAAAGAGTATTTGGAGAAGATCATGGAGCTTTTGCATATTTACATGGAATACTTACAGGTACAGACGGTTTTCCTTTTAAACTTGATCCTGTAACAAATGTTGATTATACAAAGTTGGGACCAACGAAAATTCTTTCAAATGATGAATTTACTGTTTGGGCATTGGGAATTCCTAAAGGAGATGTTCCAACTTTAGCATATAAGATAGTATCTAAGAAAGGTACTATTGTTGTGGCTGGTGCAGGCGGTAGTAATGAGCATGATAAATTTAGAGATGCTTTTATTAAGTTTGCAAAAAATGCAGATATTCTAATGATGCCTATGCCAATTGATGAAAATGCAGATGCAGCGGGCAGTTTCTTACATGCTAAACCATCTGTAATTGGACAAGTTGCTGCTGCAGTTAATCCAAAAGCATTAGTTCTAAGTCATTTCTTAGGTAAGGGTTTATTACTTAAAGATGAGTCTACTAAGATTGTACAGAAATACTATAAAGGTCTTGTATATGAGGGTAGAGATTTAGCATGTTTTCCCGTTGATGGAGTTAAATAAGGAGAGTTTGAAATGAAAAAAATACCTTTAACAATCGCTTTAACAGCTTCTATGTCATTTGGAGTTGCTTTAGCAGAAGAAGCTAAAGCGCCCATTACCCAAGCTCAAGAGTCATCTGAAAGTAGTCCAATCGCTCAAGGTGAAGGTAAATGTGCTAGTGGTAAATGTGGTTCACTTAAAAAGTTTGGTGTAGTTGATGTTAACTCTGATGAGCAAGATGGCAAACTTGTAAGAGCAAGAGATGGCAAGTGTGGTACTAAAGTAGAGAAAATCTATGGTAAGCAACATAAGCAAGAAGTAGCACAATTAGGAAAATGCTCTAATGGGGTATGTGGGCAATGACTGGTAAGTTTCAAGGTATTGGATTAAGATCTGAGCATCAATCAATATTATCAAAACAAAAAGTTGACGGAATTGATTTCTTAGAGCTTTCTCCAGAAAACTGGATGAATTTAGGAGGTTTTAAGCAAGACTACCTTGATAGAGTTGCCAATATTTATCCTATCATAGCTCATGGTTTGAGTTTATCAATTGGCGGTTTTCAACCACTTAATAAGAGATTTTTGAATGAAATCAGAGCATTTTTAGATGATTATAAGATAGAAGTTTATAGTGATCATTTATGTTTTTCTGATGATGAGAAAGGATATTTGTATGATCTTTTACCAGTGCCTAGAGAAAAGGAAAATATTTCTTATATTTGTGATCGTATAGATCAAGTTCAAGAGATTATAAAAAGACCCCTCACCTTAGAAAATATCTCATATTATTACCAATATGATAATGATATGAGTGAACTAGATTTTATTAATGAAATTTTACAAAGAAGTGGTGCGAAAATGCTTCTTGATATAAATAATGTTTATGTCAATGGACATAATCACAACTATGATGCTTATGAGTTTATAAAAGGCATAAATAAAGGCAGTATCAATTATTACCATATTGCAGGACATTATAAAAAAGATGATTTCATTTTAGATACTCATGGTAAAGATGTAATACAGGAGGTAAAAGAGCTTGCTAAGTTTGCAGTTGAGCAACATGGCTGGCATCCAATGTTACTTGAGAGAGATCATTTTGTACCTAAGCTTGATGACTTAGTGAATGAACTAAATAGCATAACAAATATTATAGAGGGAAAAATATGAATATATCAGAATCTATAAAAAGTAAAATGCAAAACTTTACTCATGCTATCCGTTATGGTAGCTCAACTGATGATAAGATACAAATGTATCGTGAGTTCATAGTAGGTAATATTTCGAGTGTTTTGGAGAACACTTTTCCTTATTTTAATATTCATGCATCTCAAGAGTTGAAGAATGCTATCTTAAAAGTTTTCTTTGAGGATAACATTGCATCAGAACCAGCATTTCATCAGATTGCTACAGGGATATTAGAATCTTCAAGGCATGTGGAAATGAGTGAAGGACTGTCTAAGTTAATAGAGTTCGAGTGGCTGCTTTTTTCTATAGAGATAGATGAATCTAAAGTTTTTAAGAATATAGAAATTGCTAAAAATTTAAATTTTAAAGATATAAAAAACATAGAATCAAATCCAACATTAACTTTTATATCATTACCATTTGATATAAATGATTTGGATGAAAAAATAAGTGCGGACCAAAATATTCTCTATGCAATTTATCGCAATGTAAATTATAGGACTTCATATCAAAGGCTATCGCCATTAGAATTTGCAGTTCTCAGTTCTGTACTAGAAAAAAGTGTTAGTATTTTTGATTTAGATGATTTTCAACAAATAGACAAGAAATATAAAGAACAGTTAATCAAGAGTCTAGTCTCTTGGCACAACCAAAATATGATTACTTTATCAGTATAAGGAGCAATTTATGATAAATAGGATATATGAAATATATTACAAGATTATCCAAAAGTTTCAGTTCATTGACTTTTTACTTTTGTTGGGAATACGATTATATTTAGTGCCTACAATGTTTGTAGGTGCTAGATCAAAAGTTGAAGGATTTAGTACAACGGTAGCATGGTTTGGTGCTCCGGCTTCGCAAGGTGGTTTGGGTATGCCTTTTCCAGAGGTGATGGCATTCTTGGCAACTTCTGCGGAGGTTATAGGGTGTATTGGTATTGCCTTTGGACTATTTACTAGACTTGTTTCAATTCCGATGATGTTTGTAATGGGTGTTGCCGGTGCTATGGTACATTGGGCTCATGGTTGGCCTGCCATTGCAGATAAAACTGCAGAATCTACACAAAGGTTAAATGATTTATTTGTATGGTTATCGCAAAACTTTCCTGATAGATATAACTATGTTACAGCTTTAGGTGATCCTGTAATGTTAAATGGTGGTATGGAATTTTCTGTTACATATTTTATCATGTTATTTACATTATTCCTATATGGCGGTGGAAGATATGTGAGTGCTGATCATTGGTTAAAAAAGATATTCATCAAAAAGTAAAAAGCCAGTTCATCTTGCCATAATTTAATTAAGTCATAGTTGTTATAATTCTAAAGTGATCATTACGCTATAGCCTGCTAGGCATAAAAGTAGTAAATTCAGCATGACATTTTTATCTATAGTTAGCTATATTAACAAGATCATATCTTTTGTCTTAATTTATAAGCGTTAGTCTCAAAACTTAAAATAAAGGATTACTTAAATAAACTTAAAGCTAGTATAGATATTAAAAAGAGCTGTTTAGGTTTTAAATTCAATTATGAAAATATAATTTTTTTATATAAATTTATTATTTTAGCCCTAATTTAATAAGATCATGCATAGTTACAACTCCTAAAACGTGATGTTCATTGTCTACAACTGCAAGACTCATAATTTCAAATCTTTCCATTGTTTCTAAAGCTGTCATTGCCATATCATCTTTTGATATAACTTTTGGGTGCTTACTCATCACGTTAGAAATAGGCAGATGAGAGTCAAAATTATCAGATTCAAAAATTCTACGTAAATCACCATCTGTAAATATACCAAGAAGCTTACTATCTTGGCAAGTGACAAGTGTATTGCCTATTCCTTTATTGCTTATCTCAAGTATAGCTTTGCGGATAGTATCAGAAGGGTTTATCTGAGGTATTTCTGAACCTTTGCGCATAATATTTTCAACTCTCAATATTAGTTTTCTACCAAGAGCGCCACTTGGATGTGAGAATGCAAAATCTTCAGCTGAAAAGTTCTTTGCTTTAAGTAAAGCTATGGCTAAAGCATCTCCTAAGACTAAAGTAGCTGTTGTACTTGATGTAGGAGCTAGATTTAATGGGCAAGCTTCTTTATCTACGCCAAGATTTAAGTGTATATCACTATTTTTTGCCATAAGTGAATCAGGATTACTAGTTATTGAGATCATAGGGATGCTCAGGTGTTTAATCATTGGCATTAACCCCATTATTTCACTTGAGTTTCCAGAGTTTGATATAGCTATTAATATATCATTAGATGTGATCATACCAAAATCTCCATGACCAGCTTCTCCTGGATGAACAAAAAATGCAGGTGTTCCTGTACTGGCAAGAGTTGCCGCCATTTTCTTGCCAATATGGCCAGATTTTCCCATTCCTGTAATAATCACTCGTCCTTTATTATTAGTTAGAATGATATCGCAGGCTTTTTTAAAACTTTGTCCTATAGAATCTTTTAGGTTTTCTAATGCTGTTATTTCCATTTCAAAGGTTTTTTTTGCATTCTCTATATGACTCATTTTGTATTTATCCTCTATTTTAAAATGCTGTAAACTAGAACTGTTATGGTTTTAAACTATTATTTACTCAAATATTTTATACTGTTATGCTAAAATTATCTTTATTATTTTATACATAAAAAATAAATTTTATGAAGAACTTTCAAATTAATCCCTCTATTTTATCTGCAAACTTAGCAAGATTAGGTGATGATGTAAAAGATGTATTAGACGCTGGAGCTGATAATATTCATTTCGATGTTATGGATAACCATTATGTACCAAATCTTACTTTTGGACCGATGGTATTAAAAGCATTGAGAGATTATGGGGTTGATGTAGGTATGGATGTCCATCTTATGGTAAAACCTGTAGATAGTCTTATTGAAAGTTTTGCTAAGGCTGGTGCTAGTAGTATAGTGTTTCATCCAGAGGCTAGTGAGCATATAGATAGAAGCTTACAACTTATTAAATCATTCGGTATTGATGCAGGTCTTGCATTAAATCCTGCTACAACCATTGATTGTCTAAAATATGTTGAAAGTCATATTGATAGAGTTTTGATAATGTCTGTAAACCCTGGTTTTGGAGGTCAGAAGTTTATTCCAAATATGCTTGATAAATCTAGAGAGGTTTCTCAATGGATAAAGTCTACAGGTAGGGATATTTTATTAGAAATAGATGGTGGAGTTAATCCAAGTAACATTGCAGAAATTGCAAGTTATGGAGTAAATGCCTTTGTTGCAGGTTCAGCTATTTTTAATTCTCAAAGTTATAAAGAAACTATAATGTCTATGAGGAATGAGCTTGCAAAAGTCTAATAGAACACTTATTTCTTTAAAGATTGTAGAAATAATAGCATCAGTAGTTACTGTTCTGCTAAGTTATTCCATACCGTTACATCTTTTAAAATATAATACTCGCAACTTCAGTAGTTTCGATTTTCTAGTTATATTTATCATAATAACCTCTTTATTTGTATTTTTAACTGCTGAGTATACAAATGGAGAAAAAATATCAAAATCAAAAAATATTTTAAAAGTAATTTTATGCTGTTGTGCAATAACAATAATCGTAACAGCATTAGCCTTTTTCTTGAGAGGATTTTCTTTTCCAAGAAGTTTGATTTTATTTGGTTTCTTTATTCAAGTCGTTTTATTATCTATATCTAGAGTTTTTTTTAGATGTCTTATGAGAAGAGCTATAGAGAACAGTATATTAGTTTTAGGTCTTGCTGAAGAAAGAGGCTGGATGTTTAAAAAAACAGAAGATTGTAAGTTGCCTAAAGAAGTTGTCGCAGGTTATCTTAGTTTAGATGTCAAGGGAGTTAACTTATCAGATATTATTGATGGATATACAAAAGTTTTTATTTCAGATAAAGGCTTGAAAAGAATGCCTGATAGTGATTTATCATTGTTAAGTAAATACAATGTCGAAATAGTTCTTATTCCAAGAAAGTATGAAATATCTATATGGGGGGCTATACTTGTACCTTTGGGGGATAGTGTAGCAATGAGTGTTAAAAACTTTGGATTATCTTTTGAAGCTCAAGTGATAAAAAGAATTTTTGATATTATTCTAAGTTGCTTTTTTATTTTATTAACATTTCCAATAATGTTTGTAATAGCTTTAGCTATCTTTTTAGAAGATAGAAAATCACCTTTTTTTGTACAGGAAAGAATTACCAAAGATAATATAAAATTCAAGCTTATAAAATTCAGAAGTATGCAACTAGGTGCAGAATCTAAAACAGGAGCAGTTTGGGCATCTAAATCTGATAATAGAATTACGAGAGTTGGTAAAATAATTAGACCTATATGGATAGATGAGTTACCACAGTTTTTCAATGTCTTAAGAGGAGATATGTCTATAGTAGGTCCTCGTCCAGAAAGACAAGAGTTAATTGAAGAGTTTACTAAGGATACCCCTGAATTTAGCTATAGAACTAAAGTTAAAGCAGGCATTACTGGATATGCACAAGTTCTTACTAATTATGACACATTGCCTGAAAATAAATTAAAATTAGATCTCATTTACATTCGTAGATGGAGTTTTATCTTTGATTTACTTATTATTATTGAAACAGTAAGAGTAATTTCTAAAAAGGTTCTGGGTATATTTTTGCCTAAGAAAAAAATTAAGAATACGCAAATAAAAGAAGTAAAAAACCAAAACTATATAGAGTATATTTATGAATAAAAAAATATTAGTAACAGGTGGAATAGGCTATATAGGTAGTCATACTGTAGTAGAGCTTCTAAATAGAGATTACCAAGTGATAGTGGTAGATAATCTTTCAAATAGTAAAGTATCTGTAGTAGATAGAGTTAAAGCTATTACAGGTAAAGAATTTGATTTTTATCAGGTAGATCTTTTGCATAAGTCTAATTTAGAGAGCATTTTTCAAAAGCACAAAATTGATGCTGTGATACATTTTGCTGGATTTAAAGCTGTTGGTGAAAGTGTAGAAAAACCTTTAGAGTACTATCATAATAATATTCAAGGAACTATAAATTTGCTTGAGCTGATGCAGGACTATAAAGTATATGATTTTGTTTTTAGTTCATCAGCGACTGTTTATGGAATGAATAATGAACCTCCATTTACAGAGGATATGCCTCTGAGTACGACAAATCCTTATGGTGCTACAAAGTTGATATTAGAAGAAATCTTGAAAGATCTTCAGAATGCAAACAATAAATTTAATATTACTTGTCTAAGATATTTTAATCCAGTAGGAGCTCATAAGAGTGGTATGATTGGTGAAGATCCTCAAGGAATTCCAAACAACCTCATGCCATATGTTGGGCAAGTTGGTGCTGGTAAGTTGTCAAAGCTCAGTATTTTTGGTGGAGACTATGAGACTAGAGATGGTACTGGAGTAAGAGATTATATTCATGTGGTGGATCTAGCAATTGGTCATATTTTGGCATTAGAGAAACTAGCACAAGATAAATCTGATTGGCGAGCATATAATCTAGGCTCAGGTAATGGTTATTCTGTATTAGAGCTTGTCAAAGCTTATGAAAAAGCATTAGGTAAGGAAATTCCTTATCAAATAGTAGATAGGCGAGCTGGTGATATTGCTGCAAGTTTTGCAGATGTTTCTAAAGCTAAGAAAGAGCTGAGTTTTGAAACAAAAAAAAGTATAGACGATATCTGTCAACATATGGTTAGATGGCAAAATTA
Source organism: Francisella uliginis (assembly GCF_001895265.1). Lineage (NCBI taxonomy): Bacteria > Pseudomonadati > Pseudomonadota > Gammaproteobacteria > Thiotrichales > Francisellaceae > Francisella > Francisella uliginis. Next base: position 1,447,959 of record NZ_CP016796.1, on the reverse strand, counting down.
CGCGAAAGAGAATAATATTTAATAAAATGAATATAGTTATTATAGATCACTATGCTACTAGAGCCTATAAAGGCAAAGGTGGGCGTCAGTACTACTTTGCTAGAGAGCTAGCTAGAAAAGGTCATAATGTAAAAGTAGTCTGCGCTAATGTAGATCATCATAGTGATTATATTGTTAATACAAGTAAGAATATTTCTAAGACTCTAAAAGATGATAATAATAATGATTGGGTTTTTGTAAATACATTAAAATATAAACCTGTACAATCTAAGCGAAGATGGCTGAATGTTTTAGATTTTTATTTTAAGCTTTTTTTTCGTTATAAAAAAATAATACCTAAAGACACAGATATTATTATTGCTTCTAGTGGGCCTCTATCAACGCTTCATGCTGGTTTACACATTGCAAAAAAAATGAATATTCCTTGCGTTTGTGAAGTCAGAGATTTATGGCCACTTTCTATAGTTGAGTATTCACGTTTAACTGATAAGAATCTAATTATAAAAGCGTTATATAAGCTAGAAAAATGGTGTTATAAAAAAGCGGCTGCAATAGTGTTTACTCTAGAAGGTGGCAAACAATACATCAAAGATAAAGGATGGGATAGTGATATAGATCTTGAAAAAGTTCACTATATTAACAATGGGGTTTGTTTAGAGACATTTAATAAAAATAAAGAAAAGTATATTTATAGTGACACTGATTTAGATAATCCAGACCTATTTAAAATTGTTTATACAGGTACTATATCGAAAGTAAACAGGATTAAAGAACTTGTCAATCTTGCAGAACAGCTTAAAAATAAAAAAATAAAAATTATTATTTTTGGTGAAGGTTCAGAGGAAAGTAAACTAAAAAACTATTGTTTATCAAAAAGTCTAAGCAACATAGAGTTTAAAGGAAGAGTCGAAAAAAAATATATTCCGTCAATTATATCAAAAGCAGATTTAAATATTATTGTTATCGATGATAAGCCAAACTTATATAAGTATGGTATTTCAATGAATAAGTTATTTGAATATCTGGCATCAGCAAAACCAATAATATTAACAAATCCAGCCGAAGACAATAACTTTATAGTGAAAAGAGGTTGTGGACTGAATGTCTATCCTTTAACTACAGATAATATAATTAATGCTATTGATAGAATATATTTATTAGATAGTCATAGTAAAGAGAAATATATTTCTAACTCTATACATCAAGCTAATAGTTTTGACTTTAAAAATCATGCAGAAAGATTAGAAAATATTCTTATAAAGGTTAAAAAATAATTATGAAAGCTAGTTTATTAAAAAGGATAAAATCTAAAAATATAACTATAGGAGTTGTTGGTTTAGGTTATGTAGGTTTACCTTTAGCTGTAGAGAAAGCCTTAGTTGGATTTAAAACTATAGGTTTTGATATTCAAGATGTCAAAGTAGATAAAGTTAATAAAGGTGAGAACTATATTGGAGATATTATTGACTCTGATTTATCAAAGGCCGTTGATAGTGGTTTATTGAAGGCTACGAATGACTTTAGCTTTATAAAAAATGTTGATTTCGTGGCTTTATGTGTACCAACACCATTAGATGCCTATCAACAACCAGATATTAGTTATGTGAGAGATTCTGCAAAAGAAGTTGCTAAGTACCTTAAAAAAGGCGCTATGATAGTACTTGAATCAACAACATATCCGGGTACTACAGAAGAGCTTCTAAAACCAATTTTAGAAGAAGGTTCTGGGATGAAATGTGGAGAAGACTTTTACTTAGGTTTTTCACCTGAGAGAGTTGATCCAGGTAATAAGCAATTTAAAACAAAAAATACCCCTAAAGTAGTAGGAGCAATAGGTGAAGATGCCAAAGAGATTATTTCTGAGGTTTATAGGCAAGTTTTAGAAGGAGATGTATTTGTGACATCTACACCAGCAGTAGCTGAGATGACGAAGATATTAGAAAATACTTATAGAAATATAAATATTGGTCTAGCAAATGAGATGGCGATTCTTAGTGAAAGAATGGGTATTAACTATTGGGAGGTTGTAGAAGCTGCTAAAACTAAACCATTTGGTTTTCAGGCATTTTATCCAGGCCCTGGGTTAGGTGGACACTGTATACCTTTGGATCCGTATTATTTATCCTGGAAAGCTAGAGAGTTTGGTTTTCATACTTCTATGATAGAAGCATCTATGATGGTTAATGACCGTATGCCAGAGTACTGTGTGGAAAGAGTCTCTAAGGTTTTAAATAAATATAAAAAGTCTATAAATGGCTCAAAAATATTAGTGCTAGGTGTTGCCTATAAAAATAATATTGATGACTATAGAGAAAGTCCTATCTTAAAAATCATAGATATTCTTGATTCGATGGGAGCAAATATTGAGTTTTATGATCCGTATATTAACGAATATAAGTATAAAAATATTAAAAAAACTGGCTTAAAAGATTTGAGTACTAGTCATTTAAATAGTGCTGACTTAATTTTTATAGGAGCAAATCATAGTAGTTTTGACTATGACTTAGTACAAAAAAATGCCGAAGTTATTTTTGATGCTAAAAATGCAACTGCTGATTTATTTGATAAATCTAATATTGAGGTTTTGTAATTTGAGAATAGCATATTTAGTTAATTATGATATTAGTACAAATAGTGGTGTTGTTTATAAGATACTTCAGCAAACTAAACAGTGGTCTGAGTATGGACATGATGTTTATATAGTATCATTAAAAACATTGACTATGTATGATAGTAAACTTGATAAAATTACTAAACTACGACCATCAAACTTTAAATTTAAAAAGATAGGAACTTTTTTAAATCTATTGTTTAATAGTTTTTATATAAACAAACTAATTACAGGGATGAGATTTGATATTATTTATATGAGGTATCAGTTGTACATACCTTTCTTTACTAAGATTCTTAAGAAAAACACCATAGTAATGGAAATAAATTCAGATGATGTTTCAGAATATAAATTAAACTCTAAAATTACATATTGCTATAATTTATTTACTAGAAATATTATTTTAAAAAATGTTAATGCTTTTATTAGTGTAAGTAATGAATTAAAGAAAAGATTTACTAGCTTTAACAGACCTGTTGAAGTTATTGCTAATGGCATAAATACAGATAAATTTAATTGTGTTGCTAATAATAATAATCGACCAATATTTGTATTCATAGCAACTCCAAATCAGCCATGGCATGGTTTTGATAAGATACTACAAATGGCTGAATATTTTAAAGATTATGACTTTAATATAATTGGTTATGATGGTCAAAATACCTCTAATTTAAAATACTTTGGTTATTTAAATATGCAAGAGGCTACAGAAGTTATACAAAAAAGTGATATAGGAATAGGAACTTTATCTCTATATAAAAACAATATGTTTGAAGCTTCTCCATTAAAAACTAGGCAGTATTTAGCTTGTGGAATACCAATGATATATGCTTATGAAGATACTGATATTCAAGAGGTGAAATCATTTGGACTAAAATTGGAAAATAGTGAAAATAATGTTGATTATAAAAAAATACAAAGTTTTGTTGAAAGAGTCTTTAACTCGAAAGAAATAAGGTTAAAAGCTAGAAATTATGCAGTTAGTTACCTAGATTTTAAAATAAAAGAAAAACAGCGATTAGAATTCTTTAAGAAGGTTCTCAGTGAAAGTTAGAAAATTTTTTTTTGTTGCAGATGCTAATTCAGTACATACAGCTAAATGGGTTGATTGGTTTGTGGATAGAAAATTTGATGTTTACTTAGCTACCTTTTCACAATTGAATAAAACAAAATGCAAAAAGATTTATTTTTTAAGTGATAAAAAATCTAATATTTTTGGAGGTAATTACTATTATTTACTATCCATAAATAAATTAGCAAAAATTCTAAAAGATATTAAGCCAGACTATATTAATGCACACTTTAGCTATAGTATGGGTCTTATAGCAATACTTGCAAAGAAGAAGGCTAGATTAAGTGCTGAATTTAGTGTTGTTTGTCATGGTTCAGATATCCTAAAACCAAAAACATATTCACCTTTAAATTTAGTTAATAAATATGTTTTAAAGAAAGCTAATAAGATCTTTGCTGTTTCAGATCAAATTAGAGATAAGATAGAATGTCTTGGTATTAACATTGATAATGTCTTTGTAGGTCAGTATGGTATAGAAGTCTTTAATAACTTACCAATCAAAAAAGATATAGATATATTATCTAATAGAAATTATGTTGAAAATTCTAGAATTGAATTATTATTAGAATATTTAGAGCATTTTAGACAATCTAGGTTAAATATTGTTTTTGTATTACCTCATATCCAAGAAGCTGAATTTATTAGATTAGAAAATAAATATCCATTTATAAAGTTTTATAGAGCAGTTAGTCATAGCAATATGATTAATATGGTTAGTAGAAGTAAAGTGTATGTAAGTGCTACTAAATCAGATGGTTCATCTTTGTCGTTATTGGAAGCTATGGCTTATGAAGCAATCCCTTTGGTTTCTAATATTGTATCTAATAGGAGTTGGGTTTTAGATGGTGTTAATGGTTACTTGTTTAAGACTAAAGATGAGTTTATAAGAAAGCTTAGTTTGTTGAATGAAATAGAGTTAGACGATTTCTATAAAATAAATAGCAAAATTGTAAAAGAAAAATGTATATACAAGAGTCAAATGCAGAAGATAGAAAACTTTTTAATTGGTGTTGATGGAAAATGAAAATACTAACCATACTAGGTGCAAGACCTCAATTTATCAAAGCTGGCTCAGTAAGTCGAGAAATAAAAAGGCAGAAGGAAGAAGGTCGAAGTATTGAGGAAATAATAGTTCATACAGGCCAGCATTATGATGCTAATATGTCTGATATATTTTTTGATGAGATGAAAATTCCTAAGCCAGACTATTTTCTAGGTATAGGTGGCAAATCTCATGGTGCTATGACTGGGCAGATGATTGAGAAAATTGAAGAAGTTGCCTTAAAAGAAATGCCTGATTGGATTATGGTGTATGGTGATACTAACTCTACTTTAGCTGGAGCTATAGTTGCAAGTAAACTACATATTAAATTAGCTCATATAGAGGCGGGGCTAAGAAGCTTTAATATGCAAATGCCAGAAGAGGTAAATAGGATTTTAACCGATAGAGTTAGTAATTTACTTTTTTGTCCAACTGATACTGCTATACAGAATCTCAAAAGTGAGGGCTTTGTGGTTGAGGGAGAAGGCGGAGGGCGGAAGGCAGAAGGACAGAGCAGTTGTTTTGGACATGTTGTTAAAGTTGGTGATGTAATGCAAGATGGAGCAATCTTTTATAAAAACTTAGCTAAAAAGCCTTCAATCTTTAGCCTTCAATCTTCTAACTTTATCCTTTGTACTATTCATAGGGCCGAAAACACTGATAATATAGATAGATTGAAAGAAATTTTTTCAGCACTTAATGAAATTGCCAAAGAGAAACAAATAATCTTACCTCTTCATCCTCGTACAAAAAATATTTTAGAGAAATATGATATTTCTTCTGCTAATTTAACAGTTATTGATCCAGTAGGTTATTTAGAAATGGTTTGGTTAATAGATAATTGTGAGCTTGTGATGACAGATAGTGGAGGTCTTCAGAAAGAAGCTTATTTTTTTGCTAAGCCATGTATTACTCTAAGAGATGAGACTGAATGGGTTGAATTAGTTAGTCTTGGGGTAAATATTCTTGTGGGAGCTGATAAAACAAACATATTAAAAGCCTATAATGATCTAGATAAAACTAAATTGAATTTCTCAAATAGTTTATATGGAGATGGTAATGCTAGTAGAATAATTATAGAAACTATTTTAAGCTATGAAAAAGGTGAATAAATGAAAAACTTTGCATTAATTGGAGCTGCTGGATATATAGCGCCAAGGCATATGAAAGCTATTAAAGAAACAGGTAATAACCTGGTTGCATCGTATGATGTATATGATGGGATTGGTATTATGGATAGTAATTTTCCAGAAGCTGAGTTTTTTACAGAGCTAGAAAGATTTGAGGATTTTATAGAAAAATTTAATAGAAAGAAACAAATAGATTATATAGGTATAACGACACCAAACTATTTACACAAAAGTCATATTCGTGTAGCTCTTAAAAGTGGTGCAGATGCTATATGTGAAAAGCCTCTTGTTTTAAATACACTAGATATAGATGAGTTAAAGCTTATAGAAAAAGAGACTGGTAAAAAAGTTTATAATATTCTGCAATTACGGCTACATGATTCTATTATCGCGTTAAAGGAAAAAGTTACAAAAGAGCTAAAAGAGAATCCTAACAAAATATATGATATAGATTTAACATACTTAACAAGTCGTGGTAAATGGTATTTTGAATCTTGGAAAAGTAAAGAAGATAAGTCTGGAGGTATAGCATCAAATATAGGTGTTCATTTTTATGATATGCTTTGTTGGATATTTGGAGAAGTAGAAGAAAATATCGTTCATATTAAGCAAGTAGATACAAATGCAGGATACTTCAAATTAAAGAATGCTACTGTTAGATGGTTTCTTTCTGTAAACTATGACTATATTCCAGAGGATGTAAAAGCAAAAGGTCTTAGAACATATCGCTCTATTACTGTAGATGGCGATGAAATAGAGTTTAGCGGTGGTTTTACTGATTTACATACTAAAAGCTATGAGCATATTCTAGATGGTGGTGGCTTTGGTCTTGATGAAGCTTATGGATCTATTCGCACTGTTTCAACTATTAGGAATCTGCCTGCTGTTGGCCTTGAAGGAGAGTATCATCCGTTTTGTGAGAAGGTTGTAGAAGGTAGAAGGTAGAAGGTAGAAGGTAGAAGGGAAATGGCAAGTAGTTATCGTGATTTAGTTGTGTGGCAAAAGGCTATGGAACTTACAAAACAAGTCTATGTAATTACAAATGACTTTCCAAAAGAAGAAGTTTATGGTTTAACTTCTCAAATAAAAAGATCTTCAATATCAATTCCTAGTAATATAGCTGAGGGAAAAGGTAGAAATACGGATAAAGAATTTGTAAGATTTTTACAAATATCTTTGGGCTCATTATATGAACTACAGACTCAATTAGAGTTAGCAAAGAGTTTTAAATATATAAACGATATAGAAAATATTCTAAAATTATCAATAGAGATTGAAAAAATGTTAAACAAGTTAATAACAGTAAAAGGAGGCAGAAATGTCTAATAAAAAATCTTCTTCCTTCTTCCTTCACCCGTCCTCCTTTATGGATGATAATGTAACAATTGGCGAAGACACAAAGATTTGGCATTTCTGCCATATTCATTCAGGTGCTAATATTGGATCTAAATGTTCATTAGGTCAAAATGTAAATGTTGGTAATAATGTCAAAATTGGTAATGGTGTTAAAATACAAAACAATGTTTCTGTATACGAGGGTGTAGAGCTTGAGGATTACGTATTTTGTGGTCCCTCAATGGTTTTTACTAATGATTTAACTCCTAGGGCAAAATACCCTAAAGGTAAAGAAGCATATAAGAAAACATTAGTTAAATATGGTGCATCAATAGGAGCAAATGCAACTATAGTCTGTGGTAATACTGTAGGTAGGTGGGCTATGATAGCTTCTGGAGCGGTTGTTACAAAGGATGTAGCTGATTATGCTTTAGTTGCAGGTATACCCGCTAAGCAAATAGGCTGGGCTTGTAAATGTGGTAGTGTACTTGAAAACATAAATAAATGTGATGATTGTAACAGAAAATATAAATTAGAAGATAATAAACTGGTGCAAATATAATGGAATTTAGAGACCTAAAAGCACAATATAAGTATTTAAAAAAAGAGATTGATACAGCTATTTTTAACGTTTTAGAATCTGGACAATATATTGGTGGGACTGAGGTTAAAGAGCTTGAGAAAGAACTAGCTGAATATGTCGGAGTTAAGCATTGTATTACATGTGCTAATGGTACGGATGCTTTGACTATATCACTTACAGCGTTAGGTATTGGTAAAGATGATATTGTTCTAGTACCTGATTTCACATTTTTTGCATCTGCAGAATCTGTAGCTTTTGTAGGAGCTACTCCGGTGTTTGTGGATGTCGATGAGCAAACATATAATATTTGTCCACAGAAAATTGAGGAAACTATTTTAGAGTTACAGCAAAAAGGTTATGGCAATCAAATAAAAGCTATAATGACTGTCGACTTATTTGGACTACCAGCAAATTATTCAGAGATCCAAAAAATAGCAGATAAATATAACCTTTTTATAATAGAAGATGCTGCTCAAGGATTTGGCGGTAGTATTAACGGTCAGAAAGCTTGTAGCTTTGGTGATGTTGCTACCACTTCATTTTTTCCAGCTAAGCCTTTAGGGTGTTATGGTGATGGTGGGGCTATATTTACTAATAATGATGAGTTAGCTACTTTTATACGCTCGTATGTGGTGCATGGTAAAAATGGCGATGATAAGTATGATAATATTCGTATAGGTGTTAATTCTAGGTTAGATAGTATTCAAGCTGCTGTTTTACGAGTTAAGCTAGAGGCTTTCAAAGATTATGAGCTAGATTCGGTAAATAAGTTAGCAGATAATTATAATCAAGAGTTAAAGGCTAAAGGCTATCAATTACCATATATTCCAGAAAGATATATTTCTAGTTTTGCCCAATATACTATTAGGTTAGAGTCAAAAGAAGCTAGAGATAATTTACAAAAAGAGTATGCTAATAAAGATGTACCAACTATGATTTATTATAATAAGCCGATGCATAAGCAAGGAGCTTTTAAAAATAAATTGATAGAGTTGGATTGTTTTACAGGTTCTCAAAACTTGTGTGATACTGTTTTGAGTTTGCCGATTAATTTATATTAATAATTAAACTATTTGTTTGAAGGTATCATAATGGATTTAAAAAGAGAAAAGGAATACTGGGATAATTTTTATAAAAGTAAAACTTTAGGTATTGAAAATATTCCATCGCAGTTTGCTGCCTTTGTTATGAGTGAATATAACTATGTTAATAAAGTATTGGAGATAGGCTGTGGAATGGGTAGAGATACATTTTTCTTTGGTTCACTTCATAAAAAAGTATTAGGTTTAGATGCATCTTCAAATGTAATTCAGTTATGTAATAAAAAAGCTAAAAATAAAAACATAGACGTTGATTTTCAAGAGTATGATATTTCAAGTCAAGACTATGAGTACTTAAGAGAATGGTTTAATAAAGAAAATGAAGCTATCAATATGATATATGCTAGATTTTTCCTGCATGCTATTGACGATGAGTTAGAAAAAGCCTTTTTTAAACTATGTAAATCTATTTGTAGAAATAATGATCTTGTTGCTTTAGAGTTTAGGACTAATAGAGATGAAAGTCAAAGTAAAGAGACAGATCTACATTATAGACGATATATATCTCCTCTCGATTTTATGAATCGTGTTATCAAATATGGTTTTAAAGTTGATTATTTTGTTGAAGGTTTTGGTTATGCTAAGTATAAAAGTGATGATGCTCATGTAGCTAGATTTATTTTAAGAGTTGATAATGAGTAATTTAGTAAAAAAAACTATAAAAAAGATATTAATCGTTCAGATTAAATATTTTTTAGGAATAGTCTCAATTTTTATTCCTCAAAAGAAAAATCTTTTTATATTCTCTATGCGGAATGATAGATACGCTGATAATCAGAAAGCTTTGTTTGAGTATATTTCAAAAGAAGAAACGAATATAGAAGCTGTATGGCTTTATGATAGATTAAAACCAAATATTGATAATAAAAGAATAGAGCCAAAACTTAAGTTTGTTAAAAAATATAGCCTTTATGGTTTTTACATGATATCAAGAGCAAGCTTAATTGTCATGTCGCATAGTTTTGGTGATTATGGATATTACTATTTTATAGTTAGACAGAAGAAAGTATTGATGCTTTGGCATGCAGTGACTACAAAATCTTGTGGTTTATTGGATAAAAAGTTCGATTCTGATAGAAAAAATCGATATATTAATCGAGAAACAAAGTATTATTCTGGAATTATTGCTTCGTCAAAAATAGATACATATTATACTTGTGCATATACAGGTTGTAGTATAGATAATGTTTACATTACTGGATTACCTCGTCATGATAGGATTGAAACAAGTTATAATAATAGAAAAACAGTAACTAGAGTGCTTTACGCTCCTACATTTAGAGATTATGATATATTAGGGGAAAGCTTATTTTTTCCTTTTAAAGACTTTTTATTAGATAGATTTATTAAATTTGCGAAGAGTAATGATTTAATCTTTATTCTTCGTCCCCATCCTAGTGATAAATCGTCAATAGATCATTTAAAAGAGTTAGTTAGCTTATATCCTCAAGTATTTGAAGATGGGTCTTCAGATGAGTTCGATGATAATATTGTTCTTATAAATGAATCAGATGCTGTCATAACTGATTATTCTTCTATATATATAGATTTTTTAGTAGCTAATAAACCATGTGCTTTTATACCTTTTGATTTTGATATGTATATGGAAAAAAGAGGTATGGCATATGACTATGAATGTATAAGTCCTGGCCCACTTATAAATTCATATAAAGATTTTGAGGGAGCATGTTTATCAATTATACAAAGATCTCCAGAATGGGAAGAAAAAAGAAACCATGTTAAGCAGATGTTTTTATCGTATGATGATAAGTTAGCTTGTAGTCGAGTTGTAGAAATAGCAAATAAAATAGTAATGGATAATTGATTCTTTATATGCATATTTTAGTATTACCATCTTGGTATCCTTTGTATGATGGAGATTTCTCAGGTTCTTTTTTTAAGGAACAAACCATAGCTTATAAAAACTATTTTCCTAATGCTAAAGTAGGTGTTATATATCAGCATTTTTATAGTTTAAGAAAGATAGGTCATAAATTAAATATTAATGATATTGATAATGGTGTATTAACTATCATAAAAACAGGAGTTTCCATCCCTAAGTTACGGCAATTTCAGGCAAAAAGATATGTAAATAAAACGCTCAATATATTTAAAGAATATGTAAAGCAAAATGGTAAACCTGATTTAATTCATGTACATTCTGCATGGCAAGCTGGACTTACAGCTTTGCAAATTTATAAAAAATATAATATTCCATATATTGTAACGGAACATAGTTCAGCTTTTCAAAGAGAAAAGTTTTCACAAAAGCAATTGTGTTTGATTAATATGGTTTTTAAATATAGCTCTAAAAATGTAGCTGTATCAAGTAGCCTTGCAAATTATCTTTCAAAATCTTTTAACAGTAATTTTATTTATATTCCAAATAGTGTTAATCAGATGTTTTTTGAAAAATTAAATAATGATAGAAATAGCAATTTTTTTGATTTTCTTAGTCTTGCGGGATTAAATTTAAATAAAGGTTTTGATATTTTAATTGATGCCTTTTGTAAAGTTTTTCAAAATATTGATAATGTTAGACTTATAATAGGTGGTGATGGAGTAGAAAGGAATAGTCTTGAAGAGTTATCTAAAGACTTGAAAGTATCTGATAGAGTAGTTTTTTTAGGTAAATTATCTAGAAAAGAAACTTTAAGTATAATGCAAAACTCAGATGCTTTTGTATTAGCTAGTCGTTATGAGACTTTTGGTGTTGTTTTTGTAGAGGCACTAGCTTGTGGTTTACCTATAATTGCGACAAAATGTGGAGGTCCTGAATCTATTGTCAATGAGGATGTAGGGTATTTAGTGGAGAAAAATAATATTGACGAATTAGCTAGTGCTATGCTGGATTTATATAACCATAAACGACAATGGTCTAATAAAAAGGAATTTATAAAAAAATATTGTAAAGATAATTTTTCTCAAAAAGTAGTAGCAAGTAAGTACCATCAAGTTTATAAGAGTGTATTGGAAAATAATGATTAAAAAATTTCTAACTTATGGAATTGGGTCAATAGGTTCGGCTGCTATTAGCTTTCTTACAGTTCCTTTTATAACTAGGGTTTTATCTCCTGATAATTATGGTATAGGCACACTATATATAACTATTATTACACTCTTATTTTACATATCTAATGCTGGTTTAGATATGGGATATATGCGTTTTTTTTATGAGCGTAAGACTAAAGAATATCAAATAAAACTTTTTTATCAGTGTCTTTTTATAGTTTTGATTTTAGCTCTTTTTGTTTCTGTAGTATTTTTCTTTACTAGAGTTTATATTTTAGAGTTTTTCTTTCAGTCAAATAGTTTTGTGTTATATCTAGCAATTATATATGGTTTGGCTCTTTTTATATTAAATCGTTTTGTAATGCTATCTATTCGTATACAGCAAAAAGCATTTCTATATTCATTAGCGCAGATTTTAAATTCTATAGGTTATTTAATAGGATTATTTGTTTTTTATTATATTTTCAAAATCTTTAGCTTTAAATTAATTATATATTCTCAAATAACCTCATTATCTCTTGTTTCACTATTTTTAATTCTGTTAGATTTGGATAAATGGAATTTGGTTAAATATCTTGATTCATCAGTATTTTACAAAGGATCATTAAAAGAAATATTTAAATATAGCTGGCCATTTATATTTTCTTTTATAACTATTTGGGGAATGCAATATATAGATCGATTATTTTTAATAAAATATGGTAGTTTTTATGAGTTAGGTATATATAGTGCTAGTTTTACATTAATTGCTCCTTTGGTTATCTTGCAGTCAACTTTTAGTACTATGTGGACTCCTATGGGTAATAAACTTTTATTGCATACTCCTAACAAAGCAAAAGTTATTTATTCATTTTTATACCAAAATTTAATGTCTTTATTCTTTGTTGGTATACTTTTTGTATTTTTGTTTAGAGAACCGTTGTCTTTTATATTAGGTGAGAAGTTCCGCGAAGCTATCAATATTTTTATGTGGCTTTTATTTATTCCATTTTTTAATCTTCTAGGGCAATTACTTAATGCAGGTATCATTAAAACTAAAAAAACTGTGTGGAATATTTGGGCAAGCGTTTTAGGATTCTTAGCTAATATAATAAGTTGTTTTATCTTTATACCTATGTTGGGAGCTGAAGGAGCTGCTTTGTCTTTGGTAATAGGGTCTTTGTTATTTTTCCTTGTAAAAATGTATAGTAATCAATATCTTTTTCCATATAGGTTGAATAATAAATTTTCAATTTTAAATATAGTATTATTCTGTATTCTATTTGTTATAAGTAGAGAGGAAAATTTAGGAGTAATAATTTACTTTATATGTTTTCTAATTTTCTTATTACAATTAACATTTTTATTTAAGAAAAAAAATATTCAGAGGTTTAAATTACTGAAGAAAACTTTGAATAAAATTTAGGTATTCTCATGTGTAATAATATTGTTATACTTAAGATATTTTTATTTAAATAAGGTTTTGTTTGTATGAAAACCTACATATTCGACTTAGATAATACACTTTATCCATACAACAATGGTTTATTTGATAACCAAATGGCGAGAATGAGTGATTATATTAAACTTAAACTAGATATCTCAGATACTGAAAAAGCTGATGCCATTCGAGATGAGTTATATTATGAATTTGGCTCTACTATGCTTGGTATGATGCGCTATCATGGCATTGAATCCAGGGAGTTTCTAGATTATATAGATGATATTGAGATTAGTCACTTCAAGCCAAATGAAAGGCTAAATAAGTATATAAATGATCTAAGAAAAGATAATCGTACTTATATTTTCACCAATGCTTCTAATTTTCATACAGATAGGGTACTTAAACAGTTAGGCTTAGATAACAGTTTTGATGGAATTTTGACTATTGAGGATACGGGTTTAGTCTCTAAACCAAAAACAAAATACTTTGAGATAGGCAGAGATAAGTTCGATATTGATTTTACCAATGCTATTTTCTTTGAAGACTCTTCACACAATTTAGTGCCAGCTAAGCATTTAGGAATGGAAACTGTATTAATTCATGCCGATGATCATAAGTCAGAGGCTAATTTCTATGATAATCAGGAAATTGATTATTATGTGAAAGATGTGGAGTCTTTTTTTGAAGGTAACTATTTAGCTAGAAGATAGTGAAAAAAGAATACAGTTATCTTGAACTGGCTGCTGAGCGTGGTTGAAGTACAGGATCTCCTAGATATGGTGATAGGTATAGAGATTCCGGATCAAGTCCGGAATGATCAAGAAATGTATAGTTATACCCGCGCACATTCGACTCCGCTCAGTGACCGAGGGGATCTTTTAGCTGATGGTTATGATTTATGAGATTCCCTCCTACGAGGGAATGACAAAGAATCTATGGTATTTACCAAGCTGTAACAGTTATCTTTTTATCTAGACCACAGTTCATTTTTGACTTGATTCTTTCTAGGCTTTCAGATGTTTGTAGTCCAGATTTTGCATCAGAATACTGAATTACATGACTAGCATTAATTAAAGCAAATTTTATAGAATCCTCAACGCTGTTTCCTTTGTAGATATTTGCACAGAATGTTGAACTAAATGCATCTCCAGCCCCAAGTGTATTTAGGACATTTTTGATACGCAATGATTCACTATGATATATTTTATCTTTAGTTGCTGCATAGACGCCATTTGAGCCATCAGTTACCATGATTAGTCTAACTCCTAGATCTAAACATATTTTAAAAAAGTCTTTTAATCTAAAAGTAGCGTTTAGAAAGTCTCTTCTTTCTTCATCATGTACTGTTTCTAACCTATCTTTTGATTCTGCTATCTCTTCATCATCTGAAGAAAGTAGAGAAAGCATAAGTTTTTGAGCTTCTTGATAATTTAAAACTAATATATCAATACCAAACATCGAATCTTTTATAAAGCTCTCACCAACACTTAGTTGACTTGAGCCTGGATTAATAGCTACTTTTGTATTATTTTCTGAGGCAAGTTGTACTATCTCAGGTAGTCTAGCAGCTGAAGATTTACTTAAAGATGTTATATATATAAAGTCACTGTCGATGATTGCTTGAGATGGTAGGTCATCTTTCAGTATATCTTTATTGGCACCTCTATAAGCAAAAATAGTTCTATCACCACTTAATGTTGGGATTACGTAAGATGTAGCCGTACCGTAATTATTAGAGTATCTTATATTTGATATATCTATACCAAAGTCTTTAAGCTCTTGAGCTATCTTTTCACCTGTAATATCCTTACCTATTTTTCCAAAAAAGCTAACATCAATATTTTGCTTTTTAAAAGAAACAGCTGCGTTAGTAGCTCCACCACCAGAAAAAGAGTTATGTTCTTTTACTTCTATTTTTGCTCCTTCTTCAAGTAACATAAAAGATTGAGTGGTATCTTTCTTTTGCATGTTCATGGTGAACATCTCTTCATACTCGATAATCGTATCTAGTGTCGCGCCACCAATAGTTAAAGCTTTAAGAGTTTTCATTTTAAGGTTTTATAGCTAAATAAATTATTTGCTAGATAGCATATCATCAAATAAAAGAGGCGTAAATGTTTTAAATACCTTAAAGATTTGAAAAAATAAACCTTTTTTATAGAAAAATTATTCATTAATTAGTATTATTTCACCAAAATGTTATTTTTTACTATAAAGATTTTTTAAATATTAAAGGAGATTTTAAAAATGCCTTCTAAACCAGTTAAAAAGGATCACCGTGGATTTATTATGCCTATCGGGGGTGGAGAAGATAAATTCGCAAGTCCTACAGTGTTGGAGAAGT
The DNA here is from genome assembly GCF_001895265.1 of Francisella uliginis. Classification (NCBI taxonomy): domain Bacteria; kingdom Pseudomonadati; phylum Pseudomonadota; class Gammaproteobacteria; order Thiotrichales; family Francisellaceae; genus Francisella; species Francisella uliginis. Next base: position 1,432,307 of record NZ_CP016796.1, on the reverse strand, counting down.
TTATAGAGTTATCAGGTGGAGAAGATGCAAAAATAGCTGTAATACCTACAGCATCTAAGCTGCCAGATACTGGTGATATTTATGTTGATATTTTTAAAAAGATGGGTGTCAAAGATGCTTATAATTTAAAAATAGAAACTCGCCTTGAGGCTACTACAAATAAAGAGTATCAAGATTTACTCTCTCAGTGTACAGGTATATTTATGACTGGCGGTAACCAACTGTTACTTTCTACAACTCTTGGTGGTACTCCAATAGCTCAGCTTATTCGTAGATTAAATGCAAAAGGTGTTAATGTTGCAGGGACATCTGCAGGAGCAGCATTTATTTCTGGCTTTATGATTGCTGGAGGTCAAGCAGGACTTATGCCTAGATGTAATATGGTTAACTTAGCTCCAGGTCTTGGCTTAACAAATAAGCTTTTAGTAGATCAGCACTTTTCTCAAAGAGATAGATTAGGTAGACTTCTAGCAGCATTATCATATAATCCTTATATGGTTGGTGTGGGTATTGATGAAGATACTGCTGCATTATTGAACTCTGAGAATGTTATCGAAGTTGTTGGCTCAGGTATGGTAACAGTTATTGATTTCTCTCATTTAAAACATTCGTCATTACATAATGCTCGTAACAATGCGCCAATTAGTTTAGTAGATATTCGTATGCATATGTTATTAGAAGAACAAAAATTTGATCTAAATACTTGTTTAGTTGAATACTAATCTTAAAATTTCTTTTATAATCTTTATAAGTCAGTCAGACTAAACTTATTAATACTACTTTAACTTTTAATAGGATTTAAATATGCAGAAAATTATAATTCATGGTGGTTGTGGTGCTAGAGAGGATAAAAATACTTCCTTTGGCGATTATCATCAACATTTATTGCCTATAGTTGAAAAATCTTATGATTATCTCAGACAGGTAGATGATGCTAATCAAGCAGCAATATTTGCTGCAAAGCTTTTAGAGGATAATGAGATCTTTAATGCTGGTACGGGTTCTAGAGTTCAGCAAGATGGTCAAATAAGGATGTCTGCCTCAATAATGGATAGTCAGCATAAGAAATTTGCCGGCGTTATCAATATTCAGAATGTTAAAAATCCAATTGAGGTTGCAAGTAGGCTAATGCAACAACATCATAGTGTATTATCAGCGGAGCAAGCTACTACATTTGCTCATGATGTTATGAAACTTTCGAAGTATAATCCTATGACAGAAAAAAGATATCAAGAGTATCTTGAGCTTAAGAAAGGTTATACTGGCACTATAGGTGTAGTGGTTTTGGATTCTAAAGGAAAAATATGTGCTGTAACTTCTACCGGAGGAGCTGGCTTTGAGTATCCTGGTCGAGTGGGAGATAGCCCTACAGTTGCTGGTAACTTTGCAAATGATGAAATGGGAATATCTTGCACTGGTATTGGTGAACATATTTTAAATCAAGCAGTAGGAGCCAAAATTGCTACAAGAGTAAAAGATGGTATGAATTTATATGAAGCTGTAAATAAGTCGATCACAGAGAGTGATGAATTCGGTGACTATGTTGGTCTAATAGCAATAGATAAAAAAGGCAATATTTGCTCTGGATCTACATCAGTAGCACAGACTTTATATGCATATGCAGATGGTGAAAAGATAAAAACTTTTTATGATGAAAAAATCTTGTAAAAATGTGTTGACTTAAAGGCAAGATTACGTAATAATATACGTCATTGGCCTGATAGCTCAGTCGGTAGAGCAGAGGATTGAAAATCCTCGTGTCGGTGGTTCGATTCCGCCTCAGGCCACCATTATTTAGAAATTGTCGGAGCATAGCGCAGTTTGGTAGCGCATCTGGTTTGGGACCAGAGGGTCGGGGGTTCAAATCCCTCTGCTCCGACCATTATTTGTGCGTCCGTAGCTCATCTGGATAGAGCATCGGCCTTCTAAGCCGAGGGTAGCAGGTTCGAATCCTGCCGGACGTGCCATTACATAATTGATTGCAATTTGTAATGGTGGTTGTAGCTCAGTTGGTAGAGCCCCGGATTGTGATTCCGGTTGTCGTGGGTTCAAGTCCCATCAATCACCCCAGATATTGCGGACGTGGCGAAATTGGTAGACGCACTGGATTTAGGTTCCAGCGGGCAACCGTGGGAGTTCGAGTCTCCCCGTCCGCACCACTCTTTATCTTCATATTGTTTCAAAAAAATTAACTTGCAAAGATACTTCTCAAAGTATAAAGTTAGTTCTTTATTATATTTTCTAATTTTAAATTTTTAAGCTTGATGAATAAACTTTCAAAAAAACATATTTTATTTGCATCAGCTAGCACTATAGTTGAATGGTATGATTTTATGCTTTTTGCATATTTAACACCTGTTATTGCTCATATATTTTTTCCAGATGTTGGTAAGTATACTGCTATATTAATGACTTTTGGAGTTTTCGCCGCTGGATTTTTTATGGGGCCAGTAGGAAGTGTTGTAATGGGTAGCTTTGGTGACCGATTTGGTAGAAAGAAAGCATTAATTTTATCTATAACTATGATGATAGTACCAATGTTTGTCATAACGTGTTTGCCTGTATATAGCTCTATAGGAATTTTAGCACCACTAATATTAGTATTAATGAGACTTCTTCAAGGGTTTTCTATAGGTGGATCTTATGGAGGAGTAATGGTTTTTATGATTGAATCTGCTAAACCGAATCGCAGAGCCTTTGTCGCAAGTTTTGCTACTATGTCATCTGGAACAGGTGTTTTTTTAGCTTCTTTAGTTGTGATGTTGCTGTTTGGTATATTTAGTCAAGAAAGTATAAATTTATGGGGATGGAGAGTTGGATATATTATTGGATTAGTTTTAGCAATAATATCTTTGTTCATGAGGTTATCAATACCTGAGAGTTATTCTTTTGAGGAGTTGCAAGCCGAAGGTGAAGTATGTGCAACACCCGTTCGAGAAATGTTTAAAAAACAGACAAAGCCTTTATTTTTTGCTATTGCTTTATCAGCATATGCCAATATTATTTATTATTTAGTTCTTTCATATTTACAATCACATTTTACTGAATTGGATTATTCTGAATTTTATTCTTTAGCCATAGTTACTATTTTTAGTTTACTTTTTTCATTTTCAGCTCCTTTATGGGGATTTTTAAGTGATTATATAGGCAGAAAGCCTTTAATAAAGTTTTCTATATTTATTTATATATTCTTATCATATCCTTGTTTTATGCTAATGGGACAAGGACTTGTTTACCTTGTTATTTCTATGATCATTTTGAGTATCCCTTTAATGGCTGTTTGGGGATCTTACGGAGCTTTTGCGCCAGAGTTGTTTAAAACAAAATATCGCTATAGTGGTAATGCCTTAAGCTATAACATAGGTAACTCTTTCTTTGGAGGAACAATTCCTTTTATTGCAACTTCATTGGTAGTTTTAACAGGGAGTATGCAAGCACCAGCATGGCTCTTAGTTATAGCTTCGATTATAATGCTTCCAGTAGTATATCTCATGCCTGAGACTAGATAATATTAAACTTTAAATATAAATAATTTATAGGCTTTTATATAATATTTTAAGTGCTATAATTTAATAGATGTCTTAGGTAACAAGGTGGCTGCTTTGGATTTTTGGTTAATTATAGGTGTTTTTGTAGTTTTATGTTTATATTTGATAATAGAGAATATAATTCATAATATTAGTATCAAAAGTATTCCAGTTAGAATTCATGTCAATGGTACTAGAGGAAAATCTAGTGTTGCTAGGCTTATTGCTGCTGGTGTTAGGGCTGGTGGATATACAACTGTAGCGAAAACTACTGGAACTTTAGCAAGATATATCGATGTTGATGGTTCAGAAACCCCAGTATTTAGGATAGGTTTTAGTAATATTGCCGAACAAGTTAAAATTATGTTTAAGGCAAAAAGGGCAAAAGCAGATGCTATTATTATAGAATGTATGGCGTTACAGCCTTTACTACAATCTTTATGTGAACTTAAACTCATAAAAGCAACACATGGTGTATTAACAAATGCACGACCTGACCATTTAGATGTAATGGGGCCAACAGAAAGAGATGTTGCTAAGGCATTAGCAGGGACAGTTCCAGTTAATTCTAAATATTTTACAGCCGAAGATATTCATTTAGATTTCTTTGATTACGCATGTAAAGACAGAAATACTCAACTAATAGCAGCTACAGCTGATGATGCTGAAAAAATATCTGATGATGAAATTAATAAGTTTGTGTATTCAGAATTTAAAATCAATGTCGCCTTAGCTTTAAAGGTTACTGATGATCTTGGCATTCCTCGAGAAGTTGCACTTAAAGGTATGTGGGAAGCAACTCCAGATCCAGGGGCAATGACTGAGTATAATTTTGATGTCAAAGATTCTGAGATGAATTTTGCTAATGCATTTGCTGCTAATGATCCTGTATCTACTAAAATGCTGTGGGATAAGCTTTATGAAAAGTATCAAGAATGTGAAAAGAAAGTTCTTGTTGTAAACTGCAGAGCAGATAGGGAAGATAGATCTAAACAAATCGCAGAGGCTATTTTAGGTTGGGAAAAACCTGATTTAGTTACTCTTATTGGCACAGGAACAGATGTGTTTGTATCTTTTTACAAAAAATATGCTAAATCTCTAGGTGTAAAAACTGCAGAAGTTATAGTATGTGAGGATATGAAACCTTTAGAAATTCTTGAAAAAGTTTATGCAACACAAAAGGCTGAATCCTATATGCTTGTAGGGGTAGGTAATATTAAAGATATAGGTATGGATTTAGTAGATTACTGTGATCAAAGCCATAAGAATAAACATGATTTGTAATTTTTTAGAATATAAATAGGAGAAAATATGGATCCATTAACGCTCTCGATTGGGATCGGTCTAATAGTTGGACTGGTTTTTGTATCACTTTTAGGTTTATCTACTGGTGGTATGGTAGTACCTGGATATTTTGCTTTAGAAATGGGGGCTCCTGATAGGGTTATAGTCACTATTTTAATATCAATAGTAATATTTGGTATAGTTAGATTAATGTCAAAATTTATGATTATATATGGTAGAAGAAGAATTGCTATTACAGTATTGCTATCATTTATACTAGGTACTATATGTAATGCTTTGTTCTCACAATATCTAACTACTAGCTTTTATTCTAATAATCTTCAAGTAATAGGATATATTATTCCGGGACTTATAACTTTGTCTATAGATAGACAGGGACTTATTGAGACAATAGGATCTTTATTAATAGCTTCTATTGTTATACGTTTATTATTAATAGTTTTAATTGGACCTCAAATAGTAGGGATATAGTATGAAGACGATGTATTGGCACCGTAAATTTTTATCACGTTATATAATTTTGTTTTTAACAGTATTTATGATTATTTCATTATATATAGTTGAGGGCAATTTAGTTGTTGAAACAAAAGGATATACACAGAAGATACAAGCAGCAAAAATGACAGATAGAGCATTTGAGCTGACTGAAAGATTTTTTATGTCAAAAGGTTACCTATGTCAGAAAATGGGAGATATTTCTTGCACTGGCTTAATAGGCTTGTCAATGACAGAAATAACTACTGATTCTGGCGATTTATATGCAAAAAGATCTTCAGTAAACCCTAATATGTCAGCACTCTTTGTTGATTGGTTAAGTCAGCTTAATCTAAAAGAAGGCGATACTGTTGCTATCCAAGAGACAGGTTCTTATCCAGCTTTAGACATAGCGATGTTAGCAGCAATAAAAACACTGAAATTAAAGCCTTTAGTTATTTTTTCTGCTGGTGCTTCGCAGTTTGGTGCAAATAGACCAAACTTTACTTGGCCAGATATTTATCATAATTTGGTTGAGAAAAAATTATTTGATTTTGATGTGTTAGGCATAACTTTAGGAGGTTCTCATGATAATGGTTATGGTATGACTCCAAGAGCTATCTTAAAACTTAATGATGCGATTAAGAGAAATGGTTATAAGGTTATTAATGTACCTTATAAAGATGCTACTAACACTTCTATCAAAAAACGTATGGAAATTTATAAAAAAGCCGCAGGTGATAACAAGATTAAGGCTTATATAAATGTTGGTGGTAATATGGCATCTATAGGCCTTAAACAGCTGGATACAAAAAAAGTAGACAAAAAAGACACTGATAAGAACAAAGATACAAATAAAAAGGTAACTGAAGATAAGAAAAAGTCAAAAGAAGATAATTCTTCTAAGACTACTATTAAGTTGCATAGTTTCCCTGCTGGAGTTACAAAAAGTTTACCACCTGAGTATAAGACTGTGAATTCTGTTGCAGTTAACTTTTTGAAAGAAGATATTCCAGTTATAAATGTTAGAGATATAAATACTTCGATAATTAAAGATTATGGTTTAGTATATAATCCAAGTAGTATTGTACCACCTGGACAAGGTGCTGTTTTCTCTCAGAAAAAATATAATACAACTTTAGCTGCGATCTTACTAATAATAGATATCGCTTTAATAATATTTATGGCGTTTATTTCAAGAAAATACTTAATTTCTTTTAAAACAAAGTAGTTATAAATTGCTTTGATTTTTATTTCAATTTATCATTTAACTAATATATATAAATTAATTTAGTTAATATGTTTTGTTATTATGAACTCAATAAACTCATCTCAAGATATCTTCCAGTTGAAGAAAGATTAAAAATAGCTCAAGCCTTTATATTTGGAGCTGATGCGCATGAGACACAAGTGAGAAGCTCAGGTGAGCCTTATTTTACTCATCCAGTTGCAGTAGCTTGTATATTAGCAGATCTTAAAATGGATGTTGATACAGTTATAGCAGCACTCTTACATGATGTTGTTGAGGATACTGAGTATACAGCTGAGGATATAACAGAGCGCTTTGGTGAAAAAGTTTCTCAACTTGTAGAGGGAGTAACAAAACTTACCCAAATAAGACACAAGAATAAAGTTGAACAACAAGCGGAAAATTTCCGTAAGCTGCTCTTATCGGTAACAAAAGATGTTAGGGTTATTTTCATAAAACTTGCTGATAGATTGCATAATATGCGTACTTTGGCACCTCTGAAACCCGAGAAAAAAAGAAGAGTATCTAAAGAAACTCTAGATGTATTTGCTCCTTTAGCTCATAGATTAGGTATTAACACTTTAAAAGAACAGCTAGAAACGCTTGCTTTTGAAGGAATGCATCCTTATAGGTATCATATCTTAGAAGAAAAGGTTAGAAAGGTAGAAAAAAATAAAGAAAAAGTTTTTTACCAAGTTAAAGAAGCATTGATTGAAAAGTTAGGAGATTTAGTTACTCCAGATGATATAAAATCTAGAAAGAAAACCTTATTTAGTATTTATAACAAAATGCGCAAAAAAGGAATTTCTTTTGATGAAATTATGGACATGTATGCTTATAAAGTTATTGTTCCTAATAGGATTGACTGTTATGTTGCCTTAGGCAAGGTTCATGAATTATATAAGCCAATCCCGCAGAGATTTAAAGATTATATCGCAACACCAAAGGCTAATGGTTATAGATCAATACATACTGTTGTTTCAGGACCTTATAACATTCCTCTAGAAATACAAATTAAAACTGAACAAATGGATCGCCAGGCTGAATATGGTATTGCTGCTCATTGGAGTTATAAAATAGGCGAAAAAACAGATAAAGCTTTACAAAGATGGCTTAAGAAAATATCAGATATTAACGTTTATACAGCTAGTTCAGTTGAGTTTTTGGAAAATGTTAAAGCAGATGTGTTCAATAATGATGTTTTTGTCTTTACGCCTCAAGGAGAGATTATTGAATTACCTATAAATTCAACATGTGTTGATTTTGCTTATTTTATACATACTGATATTGGTAATAAATGTGTCTCTGCAAAGGTTAATAGGAAAGTGGTTCCTCTTAATTACAGGCTTAAACAGGGTGATCATGTTGAGGTAATTACTTCAGCTGTTGCTGATCCAAATCCTAGTTGGTTGAATTTTGTTGAGACTGGTCGTGCTAAGTCAGCTATCAAAGAATTCTTAAAACAACAGTATAAAAATACAGACTATATTAAAGGTAAAGAAATCATCGAAGATAGACTTAAATCATTAGATGTAGACTTAAAAGAAGTACCAAATGAGATTATAGATGGAGCTTTATTTAATTATGAGGGTATTGACACTATAAATCGTTTTTATCTAGATACAGGCTTAGGTCTGATAGATCCAAATAACTTTATTGAGTTTGTAGCTAAATATTTTGACGATATGCGTAATTCTTATAATAAGTCTTCAGTATCAAAAATACAGATCAGGTATGGGGATGATCCGCGTATTGCTGATTGCTGTTTGCCGATACCAAATGATGAGATTACCGGAATTGTTAATGATGATGGAAATGTTGAAGTACATAGAAAAAGTTGTAATGAACTATATGCAAAATTAACAAGACAAGATGCTAAACAGATTGAAGCAGATTGGTTTGTAAACAATGATGATGATCCAAGCTTTAAAACACGTATTATTATTACACTTAAAAATATACCAGGTTCAATTGCGAAAATAACAGCAACCCTTGCTAGAGAAGGTGTTGATATTCGAACTTTTGATATGATATCAGTAGATAATAAGCATGCTAAGTTAGCCTCTATTGTAATTGTTAGAAATAGAAGAGAGCTTTATTTATTAACTCGTTTGATAAGAAAAATAGATACTTGTGAAAATGTAGAAAGAATTCTTAATATAAATAAAGATTAAATATTAGTTCTTGCATTAAATGCATGCAGTAATGTTTGTTGATCTAGATACTCTAATTCTCCTCCAAAAGGAACTCCTAAGCCAATTCGAGAAATTTTAATATCACTTCTAATCATTTGAGAAATAAAGTGAGCAGTAGTTTCTCCCTCAACTGTCGGACTTATTGCAAGTATTATTTCATCAATTTCACGAGATTCAATTATTTGAGATAAAATATCTAACTTAAGTTCGTTAGGCCCAACTCCATCTAGAGGTGATATTCTTCCATTCAATATGAAATATTTACCTTTAAAAAAGCCAGCTTCCTCAATAGCTATCATATCAAGCATACTTTCAACAATACATAACTTTGTATCATTACGACTTGTACTATTACATATATCACAAACAGAGTTTTCTGTTAAAGCTTGGCATTGCTGACATTTTGTAATCGTTTGAGTTGCTTCTAAAAGCGAATTAGCAATAGCAATAGCTGTCTCAGGAGATTTATCTAGTAAATGTAATGCAAGCCGCTGTGATGATTTTTTACCAATAGTCGGCAATTTACGTAAAGATTCTATTACAGCTGTAATTTTTGGCGAAAATATTTTATTATTCATTATTTAGGAAAGTTCATGCCACCTGGTATATCGATACCAGCATCTTTAGCCATTTGTTGAAGGTCGCTTGAAGAAGAGTTTTCTTCTATTTTTTTAACAGCACTATTTACAGCAGCTGCGATTAAATCTTCTAACATTTCTTTATCTTCTTTCATTAAAGAATCATCTATATTTACAGATTTAACATCATATTTACCAGTCATAGTTACTTTAACAAGGCCAGCTCCAGATTCACCATTAACTTCCATATTATCACGTTCTTCTTGAGCTTTTTTCATTTGTTCTTGCATCTTTTGAGCTTGTTGCATTAGCTTTGACATATCAAAGTTCATTTGTAATCCTTATTTATTCTTATTTAAAATTTCTTTTACACAACTTAATATTTGTTCACTTGAGTCTTTTATCAATGTTTTTTTTGCAATTTCTGATATTTTTTCAAGTTTGGCTTTGTTTTGTGCTAGAGGTTTTATTATATCGATTAAATTTTCTAAAGTCATCTCTTGTTGTCTTAAGCAAAAGCCGGCATTATTTTTAACGATATTTTGAGCATTGAAAAACTGATGATCGTCTACAGCTGATGGCAAAGGTATAAATATTGTAGGTAAGCCCGCAACAGCACATTCTGAGACTGTTAGTGCACCAGCTCTACAAATTATTAAATCTGCCCATTCATAAGCCTCTGCCATATCAAAGATAAACGCTGAAATATCCTTGATATTTTTTGCAGGAATATTTTTATAGTTATCTTTAGTTTGCTCAAGTGTTAGCTTACCTGTTTGGTGCCAAACTTTGATATCTATATTTTGCTCAACAGCTTTTGTGATTAAGGTTGGGATAATTTCATTTATCGCTTTTGCTCCTTGACTACCTCCAAGAATTAAGAGTTTTAGTTGATGATTAGAAAAATCTTTTACTTTATCGTTTAAAGCGACAATATCTTTTCTTACAGGATTACCAACAACCTTTGTTCTCGCAAGTTGTTTTTTAGAAAAATAGTTTTCGATATTATCAATATCAAAAGCTAAGCATATTTTACTAGCTAATTTAGCTAAGATCCTGTTAGTTAGACCAATTTTTGCATTTTGTTCATGGATTATGATAGGGATCTTTTTTTGGACAGCTGCAAGACATATTGGCCCAGAAACATATCCTCCAAAACCAATAACAAGATCTGTTTTGAATTTTTTTAATATTGATCGTGCCTTAAGAGTACTAATTATTAACTTTATAGGGAATGTGATTTTCTTTATTATTCCTTTTCTTCTAACTCCAGATGATTTTATAAATTGGATATTAAAGTAATCAGGAACAATATTTGCTTCCATACTATTAGGAGTACCTACCCAAATTACATTAGCTTTATTTTCTTTTAATAACTCTGCTACAGCTAAAGCTGGATATATATGTCCACCTGTTCCACCTGCAGTTATAATGATATTTTTGTTTTCAAGATTCATATACTTTGATGACTAAAAATTTGTTTTTTACAAATTAATTTTAAAGGATTTTTATGCTATTATCATCAATTAGATAAAATAAAAAAATTCGGTTTGTCAAAGAGGAAATATGTCAGAAATTAATCAAAGTTATTTATATACTGAATCTAATGAGTGGGTTGAGGTTAAAGATAATATTGCAAGAGTTGGTATAGATGATTATTCTCAAAATGAGTTTGGTGAGATTGTTTATGTTGATTTACCAAAAGTTGGTCAAGAATATTCTAAAGATGATGAGGTTTGTGTTATAGAATCTGTCAAAACAGCATCAGATATTTATTCGCCATTATCAGGGAAGATTGTTAAAGTTAATGAAGAGTTAGTAAATAATCCTAAGCTTATTAATGAGTCTTGTTACAGCGATGGTTGGATATTTGAGATACAAATTGATAATAATGAAGAATTGAGTAATCTTTTGAACCCAGAAGATTATAAGAATCATGTTGAGTAAAAATTACTTTGTATTAGTCTTTTTATTTTTTTTATCTTTTAACACATTTGCCTCACAAAAATATCTTGATTATTGTAAAATATATAATCCTAAGAAAGGTATTGAGTATGAAACGCATACAAAAATATCCGTAGATTTTTGTAAATACTATCTAAGATTATGTAACGAAAAATATAATAACAAATGTAGAGCAGTAATGAATGGTTATCAAGGTCTTTATAATACAAATAAAGTGATAGCTACAATGCATGTACTTTATAATGATGATTTTGATAGGCGAGATAACTAAATTTTCTAGAATAAATCGCGCTAAGATCGTCTTTGGTTCTAATAGTATAGTTAATATTCTCAGGGGATTGCTAGCTTAGCCACCTTTATCTATAAATTCTCTATCTTTCAAGATAGAGTTAATCCAAAAGAAATATGCCATTCTACGACTTGATCGTAGAATCTACCGTCTTGAAAATCAAGCACTAAATTGCATATTTTGCTTAACCATAGCATTGAGAGTTACAAGCATTTTTCTCATAACAGCAACTATAGCAACCTTTTTGATTTTACCATTTTCTAATAAACGATTATAAAAATCCTTCATCCTAGAGTTAAACCTAGTAGCTACTAATGCAGCCATATACAATGTTTTGCGTACTTTAGAGCGACCATACTTAATTGCAGAATAGCCGCTTTTCATACCACTCTGATTTGTAATAGGTGCTACACCAACTAAAGCAGCTATTTCTTTATTGTTAATTCTGCCAATTTCAGGTAAATCACATACAATACAGCAGGCAGTATTTGCACCAATACCAGGCATCGATGTTAATATGTCAAACTTGTTAGCTAGTACTTTATCTTCATTTATGATTGCCATCATGTGTTGCTCTATTTTCTCTATCTCTTTCTTCAGGTATTTAAGCATTCTTTCACTCGATGATTTCAAGATTTTATCTTTAACCAAACCTAAACGACAAGCCTCTTGATGATGAGTCTCTTTAAGCTGACCTAGGCGAGAGCTTAGTGCATTCAACTCTAGATCTTGATCGCTAGGTAAGCCTCGTATATCATCGTCTTTAATAAACGCACCATAAGCCTTTAGTACTTTTGCATCTATAGCATCAGTTTTTGCTAAACATCCCATGGCTTTAGCAAATGAAACCACCTTGTTAGGGTGAGCTATGTGGACTTTTATGCCAAAGCTTTCTAAACATTTTGCTGGCAGAACTTCATAACCTCCAGTACTTTCTAATACTGCTAAAACAGCTTCGTTTTCTTCAAAATGCTTTTTTATGAAAGAGTTGATGCTACTCTTTTTCATGGCTATACGCTTAACTTTGCCTTTATCGCCATAGCAAACATCTATCCACTTTTTTGATATATCTATTCCTAAATACTTTATTGTTTTATCTGTCATGTTTGGTATCCTTTTTATTAGGCTCATAATCGCGGGATTGTACATTCGGTCTTTGATGACCTTTCTACCGTTCGCGTTTTAAAGTCGTGATTGAGATGAGCTTTTTGATTCTCACGGTTTTCAATAACCAATCCAAGGTCAAAGTCTCATCTCTTTCTTATATTTTATCAAGGATGATAGAATACAAGATTAATCACTGTTTATAAGATACAATCCAAGTTTAAAGCTCATAATAAAATGGATCCTATGGTCAAGCCATAGGATGACAAAAATGGCTTCAAAAGTTATTCGGATTAGCTATACATGTTATAAGTTTTTTGTCAGGTTGTTAGCTTATCCTATCTATTACTACTATATGTTGGTAGCAAATAGTTGATATCAAACCTGTTAATAGAAAACTATTCTTGATTTATAATAAAAGAATCCTTACTTAATATTTTAAGTAAGGTCAAAAACTTGTGTATTAAATTAGGCTTATAATTAATTTATAGTAGAAGGTTTTATCGTTAAATAACGATATTATTGTTATTTAAGGTCTTTTTTAGATGAATATTTTATAATTTTTCCCAAGCAAGATTTCCATTTGCACCATTTGGCTTATATCGAATTGATGCAACTGAACATAAAGAAGAGATGCAACGATAATGATTGCCACCATTATATGTGACTATGTCACCAATACTGTAGTTTTTGCCCATTACATAAGTTGGATATTCAAAGGCTTGAGGCTCATCAGTAGGTTCCTGAACTTCAGGCTTATTAGCATCTTCTTGAGCTTCTGGGTCATAAACATTCCAAGCATCATCCCAAGCTCTACCAGTACCAGGTGCATATACTGAAGGATCTTGATTACACCATCCTTGTACATCACATACGTAAAGTTCATTACCTTCTCTAACTACATCTCCATGACTATATGTAGTTGTTTCAGAATACTCAGGATATTGAGCTACTTCTTCGCTTATTTCCTCTTCAGGATCATCAGCAGGTTTTGAGCTTCTGGGCCATAAACATTCCAAGCATCATCCCAAGCTCTACCAGTACCAGGCGCATATACTGAAGGATCTTGATTACACCATCCTTGTACATCACATACATAAAGTTGATTACCTTCTCTAACTATATCACCTTGGCTATATGTAGTTGTTTCAGAATACTCAGGATATTGAGCTACTTCTTCGCTTATTTCTTCTTCAGGTTCATCAGCAGGCTTTTCAGATTCTGGAGTATATTCTTCCCATGCTTTTGTCCAATCACTACCAGTACCAGGAGCATATGCCCAAGCTACTCCAGAACACCATCCTGCCTCTGTACACTGATAAAGCTTGTTTTCATTTCTTACGATATCACCATTTTGATATTTAGTACCTTCTTTATACTCAGGGTATTTAGCAAGATCTTCATCTGTAGCACCTGTATATTCATTAACTGTGATATTTAAATCTTTTTGCCAAGCGTCAGTTCCTGTAAGCTGACTATATATGACAAGGTCATAATCTCCCGCAGCTAAGTTCTCAACTTGCATATCTAGATCATAGGTATTCATAGGAGCAATTTTAATATCATCTTTTCTATATACTTGATTGCCATCTTTATCTAGTAATGTAACAGTAACATTTACTTCTTCAGAACTATGAGACATTATTTTTGCATTAATATTTAAGTTTCCAGAGGAGTCTAAAGTATATACTTCATTAAAGTCCATTAAGTGTAGTTCATTTACTAAATTATGATCAGCAATATCTTGAATGAAGCCAACATGATTATAAAGTTTATCTGCTGTTTGGTAAACATATAAAGCACTTGTGCTAGGAACAACAGCTCCTTCAGCATTTTTCTCTCCAGCGATAAGAGCTTCATTTAACTGTTGTGAACTTATTTCATTGATTTTCTCAGCTAATGTAGTTAGAAGAGTCTCTGAAGACATGTTTGCAGGTACATCTAGAAGTTTTATTTTTTCTATAGTAGTATCAGATGCTTTTGATAGCTCTAAGCTTATTATATCGCCTTCTCTAACCTTAGATGGGTTTAGACTAAATCTAGTTGCTTCAATAGGGTACCTATCATTAGGATTAACAGGAGTATCTTCTTCATAATCACCAACATATATCCAAGCACTATTTTCACCTGGAGGAGCTTCGCCTGGGTTTACCCACCATTGATTTTCATAGATTTTACCATCATATACTACTTGTATACCACTACCTGGATACTCCTTATTTGGATCATATGCAGATATGCCAGCTTCACCTGTTCCTCCCTCTGGAAGGATAAGAGTGCCTGCGGTATGCTCATTTGTAAAATCTAGATCTATAAGGTTATAAAAGCTTGCACCAGTATCATAAACATCCCACTCAGCCATAATTACTTGATAGCCAGTTCTTTCAGGCATTGTACAAGTAAATGTTAAATCATCAGGAACAACATCAGGGGCTTGCCAGAAAGGCTGAGGATTATAGCAGTTTAATGGTTGATCTTCAAAACTATCTCTAGTTAGTAGCTCATTTGGATTCCAATCTGGTTTAGTTATATAGAATTTAAAATGTTTTCCTCTGTGTGCTGCTGTGAAGTGCCATTTGAAAGTTAATGTTTGACCTGGAGATACAGCAGTCTTAGCCCATCTACTTTCATTTTGTTCATCTAAACTTTCAGCCCAACCATGTCCAACAGAACCCATTTTATTATCTAGTCCACCATTATCAAATAAACCATCGGCTGCTTCAAGGGACTGAGCATCACCTACTACATCTGAACAATTAGTATTTTGGTGTTTGTCACATAAGTATGAACGAGAACTAGGACTTTCAACATAGCCGTGAGAATATGCTTGTGAACTAGCTAATAATGCTAAGCTAGTTAATAATGAGATCTTTTTTAGTTTCATCTATATAAACTCCTTAAATTTATTTAAATATATGCATTTGAGTAAATTAAAAAATACTTCATAAAAAAGCTGTCTTTATAAAGTACATGGAATAAAAGTATCATTAATTATCAGATTTTGGTTTAGTTATTTTCAACAAGCCTTGTTAAAAAAAAATAGTTTTATTTATTTATATTTATTAGTTAAAAGTCTGAATTATATATGTAGAATTAGAATCTTATGAAGTTTTGTAGAAACTCCTTTAAGAAAAATTATGCATTTCTTATTGTTTGATTTAAATCAGCCTAATGGTGTCGATTTATATTAGATGCAAACTAAGTAAGTTAATATAGTTGACCAATCTAGATAAGTAATTTACATAGTTAATGCTATGCCATATAATATAGCTCGTGCGTAATTTTATATTAATTTAAAAAAGAAGAAAAATATGATAAATATTACATTTCCAGATGGTTCTATAAAAGAGTTTGAAAAGGGTGTTAACTCATTACAAATTGCAAAGTCTATATCTCCTGGTTTAGCTAAAGCGACCGTGGGAGTGTATATAAATGGTCAGTTAAGAGATGCTAAAGATATAATAGAGAGTGATTGTGAGCTAAAACTTATTACGACAAAAGACTCTGAGGGGTTAGAGATCTTACGTCATTCATGTGCTCATCTTTTAGCTCATGCTGTTAAAGAACTGTATCCTGCGACAGAAGTTACTATAGGACCTGTTGTTGATAATGGTTTTTACTATGATTTTTCTTTTAAAGAGAATATTGGTGAGTCAGATCTTCCAAAGATAGAGAAGAAGATGAAAGAGCTTGCTAAAAAGGGTGCTCCCGTTAGCTATAGAGTCGTTTCTAAAGATGAAGCAATAGAGTTTTTTAAAGCTCAAGGTGAAAACTATAAAGTTGATATTATCGATAGTATTCCAGCAGATCAGCAGATTAAAATCTATACGCAAGGTGAGTTTAGTGACTTATGTCGTGGTCCTCATATCCCAAGTACATCAGTTATAAAAGCATTTAAATTGACTAAACTAGCTGGAGCATATTGGCGAGGTGATTCTAGTAATGAAATGTTAACTAGAATTTATGGTACTTGCTGGGCTACAAAAGAAGATTTAGAACAATATTTACATATGCTAGAAGAAGCTGAAAAGCGTGATCATAGAAAAATTGGTAAAGCTTTAGATCTATTTCACTTTCAAGAAGACTCTCCAGGAATACCATTTTGGCATGATAATGGTGTGAGAATTTGGCGTCAAGTGGAAGACTATATGCGCGCTTCTAATAATAAATATGGTTGTAGTGAAATTAGAACTCCTTTGATTGCAGATTTTAGTCTATGGGAAAAGTCTGGTCATGCATCAAAGTATGCTGAAAACATGTTTGCTACTAAATCTGAGAATAGAGATTTTGCAATTAGACCAATGAACTGTCCTACTTGTGTACAGGTATACAATACAAAACTTCATAGCTATAGAGATTTGCCTGTTAGAATGGCAGAATTTGGAATAGTGCATAGAAATGAGCCATCAGGTTCTTTACATGGATTGTTAAGAGTAAGAAGCTTTACTCAAGATGATGGTCATGCTTTTTGTACGCCTGAGCAAGTTGAAGAAGAAGTTATCCTAATGGTTAAGCAATGTTTTGAAGTTTACAAAGATTTTGGCTTTAATGATTTTGATGTCAAAATTGCTCTAAGACCAGAAAATAGAATTGGTGATGACGAGACTTGGGATAAGTCTGAGCAAATGCTTAAGAATGCTTTAGAAGCTAATGATGTTAGCTATGAATTGTTACCAGGTGAAGGAGCTTTTTATGGACCTAAGATAGAGTTTCATTTAAAAGATGCCATTGGCAGAAGCTGGCAATGCGGAACAATACAGTTAGACTTCTCTATGCCTCAAAGACTTGGTGCTACTTATATTGATAAAAATGGCGATAAGCAAGTTCCTGTAATGTTACATAGAGCTATAGTTGGTTCTTTAGAGAGATTTATTGGTATGCTTATAGAGCACTATGCTGGTAATTTACCATTATGGCTAACTCCTACTCAAGCTGTTGTAACTGGAATTAGTAATTATCAAGATGAATATTGTAGAGAAGTCTTTGAAACTCTAGAAAAAAATGGTATTCGTACTAAAATAGACTTGAGAAATGAGAAAATAGGGTTTAAAATACGTGAGCATACTCTTTTGCGTGTTCCTTACCTTGTTATCCTTGGTAAAAATGAACAAGAGCAAAAGGTTGTAAACATAAGAAAACATAATGGTGAGGCTCTAGGACAAATAACTGTGGAAGAGTTTTGTGTTTTTTTAAAAGAACAAATTGAAGCTAAAAAATAATAATTTCTGTGGAGGAAAAAAGTTATTAAGACGGATAAAAAAGCACCTATAAATGAGCAAATTAAAGCTAAAGAGGTGCGTCTAGTTGGTGTTGATGGAGAGCAAATCGGAATTGTATCTATCAATGAGGCTTTAACATTAGCTGAGCAGGCTGATGTTGATTTGGTTGAAATGGTAGCAAATGCTAAACCACCAGTTTGTCGTTTGATGGACTATGGTAAATACTTATTTGAACAAGGTAAGAAAAAAGCACAAGCTAAAAAGAACCAAAAACAGACACAGGTAAAAGAAGTAAAACTTAGACCAGTGACTGATGTAGGGGACTATCAGGTAAAACTACGCAACCTGATAAAGTTCTTAGAAAAAGGCGATAAAGTAAAAGTTACGCTGAGATTCAGAGGTAGAGAAATGTCACACAAAGAATTAGGTATGGAAATGCTTAAGCGTATGGCAAACGATGCTGCTGAACACGGTGTAGTGGAACACCAACCTAAAATGGAAGGTCGCCAAATGATTATGGTTTTAGGACCAAAGAAAAAGTAGTAAATAAAAATAACAATTAATACAATGCGGAGTATTTAAAAATGCCTAAGTTAAAAACTAAGAGTGGTGCTGCTAAGCGCTTTAAAAAGACTGGTAAAGGTGGTTTCAAACACCGTTGTGCAAATCGTGCTCATATCAACACTAAAATGACAACTAAAAGAAAACGTCATTTAAGAGGTATGAATCAAGTAGCTAAGGTCGACGCACCTAGCTTAGTTCAACAAATGCCTTACGCATAGTATTGAACCTAGATTTGTTTATCAATTTTTAAAGTGGAGATTAAATTATGTCAAGAGTAAAAAGAGGCGTAACAGCACGCGCACGTCATAAGAAAGTTTTAAATCAAGCTAAAGGTTACTACGGTGCTCGTTCAAGAGTATACAGAGTAGCTAAACAAGCTGTAATTAAAGCAGGTCAATATGCTTATAGAGACCGTAAAGTTAAGAAAAGAACATTTAGATCACTTTGGATCGTTCGTATTAATGCTGCTGCTAGACAACACGATATTAGCTATAGCCAATTAATTAATGGTCTGAACAAAGCTGGTGTTGAGCTAGATAGAAAAGCATTGGCTGAATTAGCAGTATACAACAAAGATGCATTTGCTGCAGTTGTAGAGAAAGCAAAAGCTGCTTTAGCTTAATCTTTATATAACACATTCTAATATTTCATAAAATCTAAGTGAAACACATAAATCCACTACTTATAAAAAGATTATTTCTTGTATTTTTTTTTAGTTTTGGAGTCTTTCTATTTTTTATTCTAAACGGCTATAAGTATTTTGATCTTAAAGAGCTTCAAGCAGCGTATAATAGAGCAGATCTATATGTTAGTGAATATATGACTATGTCTATTTTTATATATGCGATAACATATATATTAGCTGTTTTTTTTTCAATACCAATTAAGCCTTTTTTAAAAATATTAGGAGGGCTTTTGTTCGGTTTATGGTTAGGTTTTATAGTCTCTCTGTTTGCTGCAACTATAGGTGCTACAATGACTTTTTTAGTTATAAAATATAGTTGGGGAGAGAGTTCAAATCACTCTAAAATTAGGATTATTTCTAAATTTAAATCTCTTGTAGTTAAGCATCCTATTTTAGTACTGTTTGTTGCTAGATTAACACCGATACCTTTTTTTATACCTAATGTTTTAGCAGCTATATTAAAGGTTAGAAATAGTATTTTCTTTTTTACTACTTTCTTTGGAATTATACCTTTTACATTTATATATGTTTGGTTTGGAGTACATCTAAAAAGTGCAGTATTAGAAAATACAGTTGATAGTTTTGTTGATTATAAGTTTATATTGGCTGTAAGCATATTAGGAATAATGTCTTTGTTGCCTTTTATATTTAAGACTTACTATCATAAAAAGAAAAAATAGCAAATATTTAAGCGTATTTTGTTAAGCCTTTTATTTTATAAACTTTTAGCTTAAGGTAACGTACTAAAGATTTATCCTGAACATGTAAGACTTCTTTTGCATTTTTTGGTTTTACTTTATCGATATCTATTATAGATCTATTTAACATTAGGCCATGAGTATGAGTCAAAAGTTTATTTTTATTAGCAAAAGGATTATGATAAAGTACAGATGATAATTCCTTATTAACTTCTGTTAGTCTTTTATCATCAGGATTGCTAACTACCCCCATAATAGCAAAGTTTACATCATTGTCTTCATATTTTTTTTCATCATAATAATTTTCTGAATTACTAAAGATATTCTCTTGATTTATAGGAGCTTTAGTTATTGCTTCAGCATTAATTGTAGAGAATTGTACACAACCGACCACAGCAAAAGGTCCCTTCAATTGTTTATATATATGCTTGTATATATCAGCTAGAGAATATTCTTTGTCAAAAGAAAAATACTTAACATAGTAGTTAATAGGTGTATTTTTAGGAATAAGAAAAATACCCGTTGTAACGAATTCGGGGCCCCACATTAGAGGATCTCTTTCTGTGCGACTTATATCTGTTCGTGAAGAATAAATCATATTATTAAGTAAAATACACTCACCTAGGTTATAAACACTTTGAGGCGAGCCAAGTTCAAAACCATAATCAAAATCACTAGCAAGAAAACGCTTGTGTTTTAGTTCTTCTGGAACTATGCCTTGGATGACATTATCAACATGGCCAATATATGCTAGAGTTTGAGCGTTATCATTTTGCTTTTCTAAAAAAATCATAATTAATTACCTAAATTTTCCTCATGCGCTTTAACAAATAAGTCAATATTATCAGAATAATCTATCTCTATATCGATTATAGTGGGTTTATCAATGTTTAGGGAATTATTATATACCTTTGTAATATCCTCAGGTTGTTTTATCTGATCTCCATTAGCACCAAAAGCTTCGGCAAATTTTGGTATATCAATCTTTCCAAGTTCAACAGCAGATTCTCGCTTATATTTCATCACTTGTTGTTCTTTTACCATGTCATAACTACCATCTCTCCAAACAAAATGGATAATATTAATATTTTCACGAATTGCAGTTTCTAGTTCCATTGCTGAAAATAAGAAACCGCCATCACCAGAAATACTAATAACTTTTTTATTTGGATTAGCTAGTTTAACAGCTATTGCCCAAGGTAGCCCAACTCCTAAGGTTTGTTGTCCATTACTAAAGAGCAACTGATGGGGTTTATGAGATATTAGATATCTAGCTAGCCACATATATACAGTTCCAACATCACAACAAATAATAGTATCATCGTCGATAACTTTATTAAGTTCATATATGAATCGTAAAGGATGGATGGTATTATTTTTACCAATTTTATTTTTACCCTGTCTGATTTTGTCAAAGAGCTCATCTTGAAGGTTTTTATATGAATGAATACTAATATCTATTATGTGTTTTGCTAAACTTTTAACGTTTTCTTTTATATTACCGAGTAGCTCGCACTCAGGTTGATATGTTGTATGTATATTTGCAGGGTTATAATTTATATGAATTATCTTTTTGGATGAGTTCTCATTCCAAATTTCTGGATCATATTCACATAGATTAAATCCTACAGTTATTACTAAATCAGATTTTTGAAGTAGCTTATCACCTGGCTGATTTTTGAATAACCCAACTCTACCATAAAAGCAAAACAGAAGATCTTTAGGGATAACTCCTGCTCCTTGATAAGTTGATATTGCAGGAATTTGATATTTGCGTATAAGTTTAATAATATCTTCTGTGTTTTCAGGTCTTGATGCTTCTTGACCTAAGAGTAGAATAGGTTTTTTAGCATTTGCAATATATTGACAAGCTTTTTCAATTGCTTGTTTATTTGCATGACCATAATTGATTTTTAGCAAATTAGAGCATGGTTTAGCTTGAGTTTGGTTGGTAAGTATATCTTGCGGAAGACTTATAAAGCATGCACCAGCTTGAGGCGATGTTGAAAGCCTAAAAGCATTAGCTATGGCTTCGGGAATTATATCTGCAGTTGTTACTTCAATAGATGATTTTGTAATACTCTCAAGAAGCTTTACATTATCAGTATTTTGATGAGTTTCTCTAAACTTCATATTTAACGGAACGTTACCTCCTAGGGCAACAATAGGATCACCTTCTGTATTTGCTGTTAGAAGGCCAGTAGCTAAGTTTGCTACGCCAGGACCTGATGTAACTAAGACAACCCCTGGTTTACCCGTAACTCTACCATATGCAGCAGCCATAAAAGCAGCGTTTTGTTCATGCCTACATAGTATGACTTTAATGTTTGAATCTACTAGAGCATCAAAGACTGCATCAATTTTTGCACCGGGTATACCAAAGACATATTCTACATTTTGACTTTCTAAACATTTAACAACAATTTGAGCCCCTGATAACATAGTAATTTCCAGAAATAATTAACTAATACATAATAAGATAACTTAAAATAAATATATATACTATAGACAAGTTTATTTTAAAATTTAGAAAGGAATGCTGATATGCCTAAATATAGTTTTATGGATGATTATAGTGAGGGGTGTCATCCTAATATTCTTAGAGTATTAAATGATACTAATTTGATTCAACAAACGGCTTATGGTAATGATGAATACTCAAGTCAGGCAAAAGAATTAATATGTAAACATCTTAATAAAGATAGTACGGATGTATATTTTGTAGCAGGAGGAACTCTTGCCAATTTGATATGTATTTCAAGTATTTTAAAGCCATATGAAGCTGTAGTTTCTGCTAGTAGTGGGCATATTGCTTTACGAGAGGCTGGAGCAATTGAAGCGACAGGACATAAGATTATTTCAGTTTTTTCAGATAATGGAAAATTAATCCCCAATGATATTGAAGAGGTACTTAAAAGCAATTCTCATGCCCCACATATGGCAAAACCTAAATTAGTATATATATCAAATTCAACAGAACTTGGAACTATATATACAAAAGCTGAGTTACAAGAGTTATCAAAAGCATGTAAGCGTAATAATCTATTATTATTTATTGATGGTGCAAGATTAGGAGCTGCCTTGACAGCTAAAGATAATGATTTAACTTTAGCTAATATTGTAGAATATGTAGATATATTTTGGATTGGTGGAACTAAAATAGGTATTTTATTTGGCGAGGCTATAGTTATTCCAAATAAAAGGCTAGCTTATGAATTTGATTTTAATATTAAACAACGCGGAGCTTTGTTAGCAAAAGGTAGAGTTTTAGGGCTTCAATTTAGAGAATTATTCTCTAATAATCTTTTCTTTGATCTAGCTATTTATGCTAATAAAATGGCAGAAAAGCTTTCACAAGCAATAATTGACGCTGGTTTCAGATTATTACAACCTACACAGAGTAATCAGGTTTTTGCTATTTTTCCAAATACTCTAATAAAAGCTCTTCAAGAGAAGTTTTCTTTTTTTGTTATGGATGAAATCGATGAGCAAAACTCAATAGTACGACTAGTTACTTCTTGGGCTACAATAGAGGAAAAAGTAGATGATTTTATAAAGGAAATAATTAAATGAATAGTAGGGTGGTCTATATGAGAATAAAACATATAATTAATGCAAAGGTTAATAATATCGGTAGCTTAGAGGTTAAACGAGTTTTACCAACAGCAAAGCAAAGAATGGTTGGTCCATGGATATTTTTTGATCATTTTGGTTCAGTTGAATTATTGGCTGGTGATTGTATGGATGTTAGGCCACATCCTCATATTAATCTGGCAACAGTTACGTATTTATTTGAAGGAGAGATTTATCATAGAGATTCATTAGGGACTGCTAAGTTGATATTGCCAGGAGAAGTAAATCTTATGGTAGCAGGTAAGGGGATAACACATTCTGAACGTGAAAGAGATGAAATTAAACTAAAAAAGCGTATTCTTCATGGTATACAACTTTGGTATGCTTTACCTGAATCTTATGAAGAGGTTGAGCCTGCTTTTTATCATTATTCTAGTGAGGAGTTACCAGAGTTTAATATTAATAATATAAGCTTTAAACTTTTAATTGGCGATGCTTATGGCTATAAATCTCCAGTAAAAACATATAGTCGAACTTTATATCTTGAGATCAATACTCCTAAGGCTAGCTCTATTACATTACCAGCTGAAGAAGAGTTAGCTATCTATGTAATTAAAGGTAAGATCGAGTATGATAAAAAGATTATAGAAAATCACACGATGCTTGTGATAGATAGTGAGGAAATGTCTAAATTAACTGCTTTGTCTGATTCACAGATTATTATAATTGGCGGAGATAAACTTTCTCATAGATTTATTGAATGGAATTTTGTTTCAAGTAGTAGAGAAAGAATTAATCAAGCAAAAAATGATTGGGTAAATGGTAAGTTTAAAAAGGTATATGGTGATGAGAAAGAGTTTATCCCACTACCAAAATAAAAGATTAAAAGCTCTCAATCTCGCCATTTTTCTTAGCCATAATAACAGTATCAGCGGGTTTAAGAGCAAAAATGCCATTAGTTACAACACCTGTGATTTGATTTAACTCAGTTTCAAATTTTAAAGGGTTGTCAATTTTTAGATTATATACATCTAGGATAACATTACCATTATCTGTAACTGTTTGTTCTCTATATACAGGTTGACCACCTAACTTAACTATTTCTCTAGCAACATAGCTTCTAGCCATAGGTATAACTTCAACAGGAAGAGGGAACTCACCAAGCGTAGTTACTTTTTTAGACTCATCAATAATACAGATGAATTTTTTTGCAGCCGCAACACATATTTTTTCACGCGTAAGGGCAGCACCACCGCCTTTGATAAGCTCTTTGTGGTTATTACATTCATCTGCACCATCAATATATAAATCAATATCTCCAGCATAGTTAAGATCAACAACTTCAAAACCTAACTCTTTAAGTTTTTTTGTTGAGTCTTCAGAACTTGATACAACCGCTTTTATTTTGTCTTTATAATTTACCAGTTCTTGTATAAGAAAACCAACAGTGCTTCCTGTACCAACACCTAAAGTGATTTCTGATTTTATATATTTTGCAGCTTCAATAGCAGCAGCTTTTTTTAGATCATCTTGATTACTTTTTTTATTAAAAAACATTTTAAAATTTTCTCTGATTAAGTATGTTACTAAAAATACTTCCTTTTACAATGTATATAATTATACATGCAAGAGTAGCTATGAATTGCCACATTATTGACATTGGTAAAAATATATAGCCGATAGCTACAAATATACAGATAAAAGGAATCACTATACGCAATATTATATTAAATAAAGGTGAAAGTTTTGTACCAGAATACTTTAAAATTTCATAACTTAATTTTTGAGCATCATAAATCCAACCAATAATGAAAACATCAAATAGGAATAAAAACATTATTAAAAGGTGAAGCCCAAACATATCAGAAAAGTCTATATATGCTATTCCTGTTTCAATAAGACCAATAGTCATTATCAAAGGAATTATTAAAAAAAGCAGTTTTGTATAGATGTTATTTCCTAATCTATAGATATATTTTAAAGCAGAGATAAATACCACAAGGTTTAATGTTGTAAATACAACTTCAAGTAATAAGTAGTATGTTGGTGAATTTGCTTTAACAATCTGAAATACCAGTTCTATTGGCATTGATTCATGAGGTTGTAGATAGGTTCTATAGTTACCCAACATTGAATATATTGTTATGCATATAATAAATGAGAAAACAATATTATAAAAAACGCTTTTAAAAGATGCGACTTTAAGCTTTTTATAATCGTTATCAACTATATTTATTAAGTTTTTATAAAATGCTATAGATATAAAGTTACTTAATATTGCATATACTAATGCAAGACCAAGCATACTACGTAACTGTTCAGTGCTTTGATAATTTAATTGAAATAGGAAATCATAAATACCATTTATACTTTGTGGCAAATAGATAACCATCAGCATTAAAACTATAACTAAGTATAAAGATATATGAGCTGCTGTTTTAAGTAAATTATTAAGATTTATCTTTTCTAGGTTAGCTAAAACAAATAATATAAATATAACAATGAAAACAGCTGATAGTGACGAATAAATTGGTAAGTCTGTATCAAATTTTAAGCTTGCATCACTAAGTTTATCAATAGCAGGAATATTATCAAAAAAGTCTAAAACATATGTCGACATATTAAACATTACTAATGAAACTAAAAGAATCATCGCACCAGCAAGTAGAATACTTATAGGTTTAAGTTTTGATGTTCCAGTAATTTTTGCGATTAAGCTGCTATGTGAACCTATCTCAGGTAAAGTTTTTTGTAAATATATAGCAACTAAATTCATTGGGTAGCAAAGTAATATTAGAAAAGCTATATAAGCATAAAAGAACTCAAGTCCATTATACTTAAAAACATTTGTAAAAAAACTAAAGCTAAAACAAGTAGCTGTTGAAACAAGGCCTATAACTAAAGGAGTTGATGTTTGCTTAATATTCATTTATTTTCCTAATTTTTTAGTTTATTGCGCAGTAGTTTCCACGAAAAGTTATATTTTTAATAATTTTTGTATCTTTATTTACAGATACCCATGTTGTGCACATTAGGGCTCCAAACTGTACAAATTGAGGGTTCCTATTTGCCATAATTAGACTATTCATAGGATTACCAGCTTGTTGCATTGAGCCTGCATTTATAGCTTTCCTAACATAAACATATGTTTCAATATCTGGGTTTGGCGCAACCTGAATTACATTTTGAGGATAACCAAACTCTTTTATATATCCTTGGATACTTTTACCGATCCATGCTTTTTGCTGATCTATATATTTTTGTCTAGTAGCGCATGAAAATAGAGTAGCTATCAAGCAAGTAAGAAAAAATATTTTAAAAACTCTTTTTGTCATAGCTACTCCTACTATTTTATAAATCCAGTCTTTTTCATGTAAATAGTTAACAAAGATATAGCAGCAGGTGTAATACCTGGTATCCTTGATGCCTCACCTAATGTTGTAGGTTTTTGTTCAGTGAGTTTTTGTAAGACTTCATTTGATAAGCCATTAACTTGGGAATAGTCAAAGTCTAGAGGTATTGGTTTTTGTTCAAAAACTGATAGTTTTGCTATGTCTTTACTTTGACGTTCTATATATCCTGAATATTTAGCTGAGATTTCTATTTGTTCTATCACAGCTTCATTATTTAGATCTAAGTTTAACTCAGGTATTTGCTGAAGTTTCCTATAATCTAGTTCTGGACGTTTTAATAAATCAAAAAGTGTACTTTCTCGAGTCATCTTTTTATCTAAGAACTTTTCTAAGTCTCGAGCTTTTTGTGTTTGAGGTCCTATCCAAGTATTTTTCATCATTTTGATATTTTCATTGATAGCATTTTTCTTATCAAGGAAGTACTTTTCATCTTCTGAATTTAAAAGACCAAGCTCACAAGCAGCATCTGATAGACGTAAATCAGCATTATCTTCACGTAGTATAAGTCTATATTCGGCACGAGATGTAAACATTCTATATGGTTCTTTTGTTCCTTTAGTAATAAGATCATCGATAAGAACACCAATATAACTATTTGCACGAGTTGGATACCATGATTTATCACTATCAAGACTTATGGCAGCATTAATACCCGCAACAAGACCCTGAGCTCCGGCTTCTTCGTAGCCTGTGGTACCATTTATTTGGCCTGCAAAATATAAATTTTTAATGTATTTAGTTTCTAAGGTTGGTTTTAAATCTCTTGGATCAAAAAAATCATACTCAATTGCATATCCTGGTCGCATAATAAAAGCGTTTTCAAAGCCTTTTATTGAACGGATATATTCACACTGAACTTCAAATGGAAGGCTTGTTGATAGACCATTTGGATATAACTCTATACTATTTAAACCTTCTGGTTCAACAAAAACTTGGTGTCTTTCTTTATCTGCAAATCTAACAACTTTGTCTTCTATGGATGGACAATAACGAGGTCCAATTCCTTCAATTAGTCCACTATACATAGCAGATTTATCAAGGTTACTAGTTATAATCTCATGTGTTTTAGGATTTGTATAGGTTATATGACAAGGAACTTGCTCGGGATGGTTTATTTTATCTTTTGAAAAAAATGAAAAGTAAGGTGCTGGATTATCGCCAGGCTGAGTATCCATTACACTAAAATCAACCGATCTTCTATCTATGCGTGGAGGAGTTCCTGTTTTAAGTCTATCAACTCTAAAAGGTAGTGCTCGTAGACGTTTTGCTAAAGCGTTTGAAGGTTGATCTCCTGCGCGACCACCAGAATTTGATACTTTACCGATATGTATTTTACCACCAAGGAAAGTACCAACAGTTAGAATGACTTTCTTAGCTTTAAATGTAATACCAGTTTTTGTTATTGCGCCTGTAACAATATCATTATCAACAACAAGGTCATCGACAGAATCTTGGAAAATTTCTAAGTTTTCTTGATTATTAATTAAAGAGTTTATCGCTTTTCTATATAAGACCCTATCAGCTTGAGCTCTAGTTGCTCTGACTGCAGGACCTTTACGAGAGTTAAGGGTTCTAAATTGGATACCGGCCATGTCAATAGCTTTAGCCATGATACCACCCATAGCATCTATCTCTTTAACTAAATGTCCTTTACCAATACCGCCAATGGCAGGGTTGCAAGACATTTGGCCAATAGTATCAATGTTATGTGTTAGCAAAAGAGTTTTTGCACCTACTCTTGCAGCAGCGGTAGCTGCCTCAACACCTGCATGACCACCACCAACAACGATAACATCATAAGTATTATTATAAATCATATTTAAATATAAGCACATTTTATATTATTTTTATCAATTAAGATTTTACTACATTTTATTATAAAAATAACTACCTTGGTGATATTAATTAGCTAACTTTTACAATATAATTTTAATAAGTTTTTAGTTTTTTAAAGTAGATCTATAGTGCTTCTTAGGCTTAATGAAATTTATCATAAATATACAGATCAAGATCCTACTAGAATTTTTCGTAATGCAGCATTAAAATCTGCACTAATATTGTTTGCTTTTTTGACAATAACTATATTTTTAGAAGTTAATAAAAATGTCATAATTTTGGGAATTTTATTTATTGCTAATATGACAGCAGCTATATTAACTGGAAGTATTGAGTCAAAGAAAAAGGCATTTTTTTTATATGTATTCTTTTCTGTGATAGCGATAAATGCTTCACCTTATGTACATGTGATTTTAGATAAGAATATCTTGTTATTTTTGCCTATTATCTTCGTAGCATTTTGGATGCGCCGATTTGGCGAAGCTTTTTTAATTTTTCCAGTTATGCTTGTTATTATGATGAGTATTTGCTTTTTTAGGTTCCCTTTGGAAGCAGATAAGCATATTGAGTTTACTTTAACGGCTTTTTTAATTGTTATTGCTTTTTATATTTTGATTATAAGCCAATATAAAGTTATGACTTATAGTGAAATGCAGATAATAATAGACAGCTTTTTTAAAACTTTTAATAAGAGCTACATTGAAGAGTTTGAAAATGTCAAATATCGTAATTTTACAAAGGCTAAAATAATGAGATTTAGCCAAGAAAAGATGAAAACTATAACTTCTTTACAGAATCATGGACTTATGTCTTTAAAAAGATCAGATCATGAGCGTTGGCGATACTTTTGTCATAATATAATACTTTTAAACAGGCTGTTTGAGAAGTTTATACTTGGCTATAAAAAGATTAGTTTGAAATATATGAGTTTAGCTTTTAATGAAACAAAACAAGAGCAAGCTCTTATAAGTAAATTAGAGGGACTATTTAAGGAGACTATTGTACTAACTAATTATGTAGTTTACGATGAAAAGATATTAGATAGAAAAATTTCCAAAGTGGTTGCTCTACAGTCTGATTTTAAAAACGTTTATACAAGTAAGTATCTTGATAATAGAGATAAAACCAAATTACTATTTGATAGTATTTTGCTGTTAGAAAATATGTTAATTGGCTTACAAAATATAAAAGAGGCTTATTTTGAAATTATTGAAAATCAGGTCTAACTTATCTGATACAACTTTATTAGCAGTAAGAGTTTTGATAGCTACAGCTATAGGCTTATCATTTTCTTATGTGCTTTTTACTTTGATAGGTCAAAATGAGTTTTTAGTAAGGATATATTGGGTAGTTATTGCTATAGCAAGTGTATCAGCAAGTAGCAGTACAAATGTTATATACACAAGGGCAAAGTATATAATTATGTTTTGTATTCTAGGAACTTCATTTGGATCAGCAATACTTTTCCTAATACAAAAAGACATTCATGGCGATTTTTATTTTCTTACAGTTGCTATTTTGTGCATAATAGGACTCTGCTTAAATATGTATACAGCATTTCTAAATTATGCGACTAGCGTGTTTTTTATTCATATCTACATTGTGATGTTTTTTGGTCTATTAGAAAGTTGGAGTAAATATACGTTTTTAGCTAGAGTATTGTGTATCCTGATTGGAACATCAAGTATTGTATTAGTTACATATCTTACACGAGGACGTAAGTTCTTGCATATCGTTGTTAAGGAAATGGAAGATTCATATCTGAGATTAAAAAATATAGTTGAAAACATTGATAACACTATATCAAACCGTGAGATTATGCCACTGATAGAAAGAAGTATTAAATTAAATGATTTACTGTATGATGCAAAGTATGAGTTCTTAAGCAAGGAAAATTATCGTGAATGTAAAAGGGTTTTGTTACTTATGGATGAGTTATTATTGAGCTTAAGAAGCTATCGTGTTTTAGATCTTAAAAGAGAAAATTATGCACCTGATTTATATAAAGATATGAATGAATATACTAGAGAAAAAATTAAAAGAAATTTCAAAAACATAACTATTAGATATCAAAGGTTAACTAAAAAAGGTTAGTTCTAAACAATTTAAGTCAATAATTCAGAATATTTTTCATTAAAGTTTTGCTTTATATATTTAATCAGTGAGCTTATTCTCTTAAGTTGATATTTTACAGGTAGCGATACTATAGATAACTGCGTAGTTTCGGTATATTCAGGAAGTATTTCAACTAGATTTTTATTTTTAATATCAGATTCTACATATATGTCTACTAATCTAGTAACACCGAGACCTAATAAAGCAGCTTGTTTCATTATTCTACCGTTAGTAACATGAATACCATTATTATGGATGTGTAGTGTGTAGTTATCTTTATCTGAAATAAAAGACCATTGTTTAACACTTCCATAAATTAAAGGAACTTTTTCAAGTTGTCTTGGGCATGTAATTTGACCATATTGTTTTATAAAATCATTGCTGGCAATATATTTTGTTGAGACTTTTCGTAGTGGCGATATTATCAAATTTGAATCAGGTAAATTGCCCATGCGAATAACTAAGTCATAATCACTATCTAAAAGATTTATTCGATTGCTTGAAAAATCTAGATGTATATTTATGCCTGGGTTTTGTTGTTGAAACTTAAGTAATATAGGAGCTATTACATCTTCGCCAATAATACCACCTACACAGTTTATATTAATACTTCCATTTAATTCGCTATTTTCTTGTGTAGCAAGTTGTGTTGCTATATCTAAATCATAAAATGCTTTTTTACATTTTTGATAATACTCTCGTCCTATTTCGGTAAGTCGAACATGTCGCGTACTTCTATATAGAAGCTGGACTTTTAACTGACTTTCTAAGTCCTTTATACTTTGACTAAGGTTTGATTTAGCAATACCAAGTATATCTGCTGCTTTAGTAAAGCTTTCTTGTTCAGCCACATAAATAAAAGATTGAATACCTCTCCATTGGATATTGTTCATTATTTCATAACAATGTTTTATGATTATTGGTATTTATTAGTCTAATAGCTTTCTATAGAATTTACAATCAACAAAACGATACAAAAACAAGTTAATTAAAAAGGAGAAATAAAATGACAAAATCATTAGTAGTAATAACAGGAGCTAGTTCAGGAATCGGTGCTGCAATTGCTAAGCGTTTTTCAGAGGCAGGCCATTCACTTTTACTTATCGGTAGAAGAATAGAAAAGATTCAAGAGTTAAACCTACCTAATACAATGATTCGTAAAGTAGATGTAACAGATTCTCAAGCTTTGAAAGCAGCTATAAAAGATGCTGAAGCTGAGTATGGACCTGTTGATTGTTTAGTAAATAATGCTGGATTAATGCTTCTAGGTCAGGTTGACACTCAAGACCCAATTGAATGGCAAAAAATGTTTGATGTAAACGTATTAGCTCTACTTAATGGTATCCAAGCAGTGTTGGGTGATATGAAAGCTAGAAAAAATGGAACAATTATAAATGTAAGTTCTATAGCAGGTAAAAAATCATTTCCAAATCATGCTGCTTATGTTGGTACAAAGTTTGCAGTTTCTTCTATGAGTGAAAATGTGCGTGAAGAGGTTGCAGATGATAATGTAAGAGTTATGACAATTTGTCCAGGGGCTGTTGAAACTGAACTTTTAAGTCATACAACTTCTGATAAAATTAAAGAAGATTATGAGAGCTGGAAAGAGTCTATGGGCGGTGTATTAGTTGCAGATGATATAGCTAGAACAGCTATGTTTATGTATAGTCAGCCTCAAAATATTAATATCCGTGAAGTAGTAATTGCTGCAACTAGACAGCCGGCTTAATTATTGCTTGAGTTATCTTGGAGAGATTTATAGATTTTATTTAGAACTACAGGAATCTCTAAAAATGCTCTAACTAGACCTAAGCTAATAGAGAATTTTAGCAGATAGACTATACCTGTAATAACAAAAGTATCTGTAGATATTACTCCAAGCTTGAACATACTACTTAACACATACAAATGTAATACTAGAAATGCTGTTATTAAGACAAAAATAATTTTAAATAGATTGCTTATATATTTTTCTAGATCAATATTTGAAAAGTTAAATAAATTAATAGCGCAACACTTAAGTTTCATAAAACGACTCCTTTGTTTTTTCAATCAATTATTACTATATATAATTTACCAATATTGTATCATTTTTAAGTTTTTTTATCTTGGATTAATTTTTTTAAATTAATAAGCCTAAATAAATGGTTTATAAAATGAATATTTTGCTTAGCTAATTATTTCAATTAACTAACTGTAAAGATATGTTAAAATCGTAGAATTGAAATAAATTAAAAGTAATATTAGATAGCCCATATATTATGTTTGATAATCAGACTTTCTTATTCTATGACTTAGAGACAAGTGGTATAAATAACTCATTTGATCAGGTTTTACAGTTTGCCGCGATTCGGACAGACTTGGATTTTAATGAGATCCAAAGGTTTAATTTTTTTGTTAAACTAAACCCAGATACTACTCCATCACCTATGGCGACAATCACTCATCATATCTCGATTGCCCAAGCAAATACTGGGATATCTGAATATGACGCAATTCGAAAAATTCATAAAATAATAAATACTCCAGGAACTATTAGTATTGGTTATAACACTCTTGGTTTTGATGATGAGTTTTTAAGGTTTGCTTTTTATAAAAATATGTTGCCACCGTACACGCATCAATTTAAGAATAATTGCTCAAGAGCTGATTTATTTCCAATAGTTGCTTGCTATAGTGCTTTTTTCAAACAAGGACTAAAATGGCCTAAAGTTACAGATGATGAAGGCCAGCAAAAAATATCTTTAAAATTAGAGAATCTAAATCAAGAAAATAGCCTTTATAGTGGTGGTAGAGCTCATGATGCGATTACAGATGTAATTGTCACTGTAGAGCTTGCTAAAAAATTAAAATCAACAAATCCAAAAATGTGGCAATTTTTATTGGATAAGTTTAATAAACAAAATGATGAGAATACTTTATCTCAGTTAGATGTTGGTGTGGAAATAGGAGACCATGAGTATAGGCAGGCTATAGCTATAAGTGGTATTTTTGGTTCAAAAAATAATTTCACATCGGCAATTTTAGATTTAGGTCAGCATAGACATTATAAAAATCAAGAAATATTCTTACGTTTAGATAGTTATCTTTTTAGTGAGTTTATAGAAGAGTTTGGTAGTTTAGAGGCTGAGTATTGGCGTTTGACGATCAATAAAAAGTGGGGTGATATTCCATTAATTTTGCCTGCAAAGACACGCTTTGTAGGCAAGCTACCACAAGAAAGGTTAGAGCTTATTAAAGCAAATAAAGAATTTATAAAAAATAATCCTAAAACTTTTGCTAACTTTGTTGATTATGTATTGGAATATAAATATTCAGAGATTGAGAATATTGATGTGGATGCTGCTATTTACCAAAGTGATTTTATGACTAGTGCTGATGAGAGAGGTTGTGATAAGTTTCACAGTTCTGCTATATATCAAAAAGCCCAGATGCTTAATCAATTACCAGGTAAGTTCTATGATAGAGCAGTGCGTATAATTGGTAGGTTAGATTTCTCAAAATTACCTGAAAAATCTCAAATGGAATTTCAAGAGTACCTTAATAAAATTGTAAGTTTGGATAATGATGAGTTGTTAGTAGATCATCGTGGCAAGACTCGTAAGACATTAGAAGATATTTATCAAGAAATGCAAGATGTTCGAATCAATAAAGATCTGACAGAAGAGCAACAAGCTTTGTTATACGAATTAGAAGAATATTTGTTCTAAAGAAGTATCTAATTTTTGATATATATGAGGAAAAATAATAATGGTTAAACATCAAACGCAAAAACATCCTGTTGCTTTACCAGTCTGCTTTACTACTGAAATGTGGGAAAGATTTGGCTATAAGATTCTTTTAGGATTGTTGGTATTTGTATTATTAAAAAGATTTGGTTTAGATGATTCTCAAGCAGCTGTTATAGTAGGAGGATTTACAGGTCTTTTATATATAACATCGATAATAGCAGGATATATAGCAGATAAGTTTATTGGTTATTATAGATCTGTTTTATTAGGTGGTGTTATATTAGTAATAGGTTATGTAATTTTAGCGATAGCTCCTTCATTACTAATTTTAAGTCTTGCTCTGGGCTCTATTAGTGTAGGTACCGGGCTTTTAAAATCAAATATCTCTAGTTATTTAGGGGTTTCTTATGAAAAAGGAGATCCAAAAAGAGATAAAGGATTTACTATTTTTTATTCCGGAATAAATATAGGTTCGATGCTTGGTAATTTCACAGCCGGTTATTTTTATGAGCATTTTGGTAGTATTGTTAGTTTTTTTATTGCAGCATCAGGAATATTGCTAGGGACAATAATATTTTACTTTGGATTCAAGTTAGCAAATCTTAAGCCAGTCAAAACAAATGTAAAATTAAATGATTGGCTAAAGTCTTTAGCTTTTGTATTTATCAGCATACTAATTGCTACATTTGTAATATATAACCCTAATTTCTCTGTTATATTTTTTATTGCTGTGACACTTGCTAGTGTCTTTGTAATTATAAAAATAAGTAAAGATGATCAAAACCAACTTAAAAAAACAATAGCATATCTATTATTTCTAGCTATAGCCATAATATTTTGGGGTATATACAACCAGATGTTTTTATCCATGAATTTGTTTATAAATAGGTTGGTAGAGCATAGCTTTTTGGGTATACCGATGACGACACAATCATTTATTATTGCAAATAATGTTGGAGTTATATTATTTGGGTTTTCTGTTATTAAGTTATGGAACTATCTAGATGATGTGAAAAAATATATTTTAGGGATGTTTTTACTCTGCTTTGTATTTTTAATAGTCGTTATAGGGATTCATACATCAAATCAAATGATGAAAATAGCAGGGTACTGGGTGATACTTGCTTATCTAATGTTGTCTTTAAGTGAGATCTGTATATCTCCTATAGGGTTATCATTAGCTACGAAATTAGCTATGAAAAATAAATTTGGCATTTTTATGGGATTATGGCTAGTTTCAAGTGGTATAGGTGGCTTTGTTGCTGGTATTATTGCAAAATTTGCGGCTATTAATAGTAGTAAGCATTTGGGTATAGCAGAAATGAAATCTATATATAGCCATGCTTTTATGATTTATATATTAATAGCTATTTTTGCATTTATTATGACAATTGTTATAGGGAAAGTTATCAATAGGTTACTTGACTAATAGCAGGTTTATTAATATTTATTAGGATAAATATATTTAAATAATCTTTAATACAAGCTTTAAAAAGAAATGGATAAATTCAATTTAGTAACAAAATATAGTCCAAGTGGCGATCAGCCAGAGGCGATACAATCTCTAGTAGATGGGATTAACAATGGCTTGCATCATCAAGTTTTATTGGGGGTTACAGGCTCTGGTAAAACTTATACAATGGCAAATGTAATTCAGCAGACTCAAAAACCATGTCTAATTGTTGCTCATAACAAAACTTTAGCAGCACAATTATATTCTGAATTTAAGCAGTATTTTCCTGATAATGCTGTTGAGTATTTTGTCTCTTATTATGATTATTATCAGCCAGAGGCTTATGTTGCTGCATCTGATACATATATAGAAAAAGACTCATCAGTAAATGAGCATATTGAGCAAATGCGTTTATCTGCGACAAAAGCTATTCTAGAGCGAAATGATGTAATAATTGTCGCAACAGTTTCTGCAATTTATGGTTTAGGTGATCCTGAGCAGTATATGCAAATGCTCTTGCATTTAAAAGTAGGTGAGGAGTTAGGGCTTAAAAAAGCTCAAACAAAGCTAATAGAGATGCAGTATTCACGTAATGATATGGATTTTAGTCGCGGAAGTTTTCGTGTTAGGGGTGAAATATTAGATATATTCCCAGCAGATTCTGAAAAAGATGCTATTAGAGTAGAGTTCTTTGATGATGAAATAGAGGCAATTAGTATTATTGATTCATTAACTTCAAAAAAGATAAAATCTATCCATAGAGCAACTATATTTCCAAGTACTCACTATGTAGCCTCTAAAGAGCGTAAAGAAATCGTAATAGAGGAAATAAAAAAAGAATTAAAAGAAAGAGTCAAATATTTTGAAGAAGAAGGTAAGCTTCTTGAGGCTCAAAGAATTGAGCAAAGAACAAAATATGATATTGAAATGATTCAAGAGCTTGGCTATTGCACAGGTATTGAGAATTATTCAAGATTGCTTTCCGGTCGTGAACCAGGAGATCCACCACCTACACTAATAGATTATTTACCAGAAAATGCTCTTGTAATAGTTGATGAGTCTCATGCAACACTGCCTCAGTTTGGCGGTATGTATAAAGGTGATTTATCTCGTAAGTCAAATCTTGTTAATTATGGTTTTAGACTACCATCAGCTTTAGATAATAGACCATTAAAGTTTGATGAATTTGAAAAGCTTTTACCCCAAACAGTTTATGTTTCGGCAACTCCAGCAAACTATGAGTTAGATAGGTCTGAAAATACTGTTGAACAAATTATTCGTCCAACAGGATTACTTGATCCTGAGGTTTTTGTCCGTCCTGTTGCAATACAGGTTGAAGATGCTTTATCTGAGATAAATAAAGCAATTGCCAAAGGTGAAAGAGTACTAATTACAACTTTAACTAAGAAAATGGCAGAAAACCTTACTGAGTATTTATCTGAGCATAGTGTTAATGTTAGGTATTTACATTCAGATATAGATACAGTTGAACGTGTGCAAATTATTCATGATTTGCGTCATGGTGTGTTCGATGTGCTTGTGGGGATAAATCTTTTGAGAGAAGGCTTAGATATGCCAGAAGTTGGCGTGCTACTTATTTTTGATGCAGATAAAGAAGGTTTCTTACGTTCTGAAAAATCACTTATACAAACCATTGGTAGGGTCGCGAGAAACCAAAATGGTCGAGCAATTCTATATGCAGATGTAGTCACCAAGTCGATGAAAAAAGCCATGGATGAAACTTTGCGCCGGCGTCAACTTCAGGATGAATATAATAAAAAACATAATATAACACCTAAAACTATTATTAAAAATATTGATGATATGCTTGATAGTTCACCAGAGATACAAAAACGAGCATATAAAAATAATTCGCGTTTAAAGGTTGATGATGTTGATGTTTCGGCTATACTAGGTATGACAGAGGCTAGTAAGGTTATTAAAGCTTTGGAAAAGCGTATGCGTGCTCATGCAAAAGAGCTAGAGTTTGAAAAAGCAACCTTAATTAGAGATAAAATATCTGAAATAAAACAAAAGTTTATTAATTTATAACTCTTAAGAAGAAGTAATTATTATATTATGGCAATAGAAAGTAAATTAAAAAAAGATCGGCTTTTTTTGCGTTTTACTTGGGCAAGGTTAAGGAACTACTTGATCAGGGCAAAAAAAAGCTTATATTCATCGATTATACTTTGTGGTTTAATTGTGGGTGTTGATTTATATTTAGGTAATGTTGAGTTTGTAACTCAATCCTTACAAATTGGTTTTACCCTAGCAGTTATCTTATTTATATTTTTCTTTTTAATAACAAAGGATGACAACCCTGTTGATATTATTATTTCTGGTGCAGAAGGTGAAACTACAGTTTTAGATGAGTTAAAAAAATTAGATAATAATTTTGTATTGTTCAATAGAGTTGTTTTGCCGGATCAAAAATCTACTGTAGGAAATCGCGAATTAGACTTTATAGTAATATCACGTAAAGGTATATATATTGTTGAGGTGAAAAATAATCGTGGCTATATCCAAGTTGAGAATATGGCTGAAAGATGGCAAGTTTCAAAAACCTCGCAGAATAATAAAGTATATGCAAAAACTATAAAGAATCCAATCAGACAAACATTTGCTCAGAAAAAGGTATTGCAAACTTATTTGTATAAACAAAGAATCTATATAAAAGGTATACCAGTTGTGACCATTGTTATTTTTGCAAATGATGATGCTCAATTGAGTGAGAATTTTATTGCAGATGATGCAAACCAGGCAGTATTACCTTTAAAGAATTTATTACCGTTTATTAAAGCAAAAGAAGAATACTTGGAGAAAATTCCATCTCGCTCACGTAAGAAAATCATTAGAAAGCTTGAGAAAAAGTAATGCAAAATAACAGGCCTATAGGTGTCTTTGATTCTGGTATAGGAGGTTTAACTGTTGTTAAAAACCTAATGGAAATATTGCCTAATGAAAATATTATTTATTTTGGTGATATTGCAAGGATTCCCTATGGTACTAAGTCACGAGCAACTATTCAAAAGTTTGCAGCCCAAACAGCAAAATTTCTGATTGCACAAGAAGTTAAAGCTATAATAATAGCCTGTAACACAATATCAGCACTTGCTAAAGATATTGTTCAGGATATTGCTAGAGGTATCCCAGTTATCGATGTTATAAGTGCTGGAGTTAGCCTAGTTAATGATCTAGATACTGTAGGTGTTATTGCTACACCCGCAACAATAAATAGTAATGCATATGCATTGCAAATCCATAAAAATAATCCTGAAACAGAAGTTTATAGTACGCCTTGTGGGCTATTTGTGTCAATGATAGAAGAGGGGTTTGTTGAAGGGCAAATAGTTGAGTTAGTTGCAAAGCAGTACCTTGAGTATTTTAATGATAAAGATATTCAGGCACTTATTTTAGGTTGTACACATTATCCTATTATCAAACAAAGTATATCTGATATTTTAAGTGTTGATTTGATAGATCCTTCCCTGCAAGCTAGCAAGATTCTAAAGGAATTACTTATAGATAGTAGTATTTTAAATACATCTAAATTAGATCCAGAATATAGATTTTATGTTACAGATATCCCAGTTAAATTTAAAGTTGTGGGTGAGATGTTTTTACAAACACAGATGCAATATCTTGAAATAGTTAATTTAGACTTTTAATAAATTTTCATAGTTTTACCACTTACATTCTTGACATAGTCTTAGAGATAATATTTACTTTAGTCTTGAAGCACAGGGGTGCATAGTTTATTTAACTATGCTGAGAGGATTTTTTCTAACCCTTTGAACCTGGTCTAGTTAGTACTAGTGTAGGAAGTGTAATTTGATTTTGATTATAACTACTTATATCTATAGTTGTATCAATTATATTCTTAATACTCATCTACCTATACTAGTTTGAATTGATAAAATAGGAGATGAAAATGAATAACTCTAAAAATCAAGATATTCAAACTAATACAGAAAAATCAACGCTATCTATAGAGTATTTTAGTTCTGAGAAGTGTTATATTGAATATCCAAGTAAACCAATAAAAGTTCCATTTAGAAAGATTAAACAAACTGACACTAACATAAATGGAAATATTAATAAAAACCCTGATATCTTTATATATGATACTTCTGGTGAGTATTCTTCAGAAACTCCAGTTAATATAGAAAAAGGTTTAAGTAGGCATAGGCTAGAGTGGCTTGAGCAAAATAAAGATATAGATCAGTTAGATAGTTTCACTTCAGAATATACAAATTCTCAGTTTAAAGAAGAAAGGTTGAACTTTAAAAATAGACATATTCCTCTTAAGGCAAAGAAAGGTAAGAACGTATCACAGATGCATTATGCTAAAAAGGGTATCATAACACCTGAAATGTATTACGTTGCAATGAGGGAAAATATCCTAAGAGCAAATCTTCACCTTGATAGTGAGTATAAAAATCAACATCAAGGAATATCTTTTGGTGCAAACATTCAAAAAGAAATCACTCCAGAGTTTGTTCGAGATGAAATAGCAGCTGGTAGAGCCATTATTCCAGCAAATATTAACCATCCTGAGTTAGAGCCTATGATTATAGGTAGAAACTTTTTAGTCAAAGTTAATGCAAATATTGGTACATCAGCAGTGACATCATCAATGTTAGAAGAAGTTGAAAAAATGGTGATATCCATAAAGTGGGGTGCTGATACTGTAATGGACCTTTCAACAGGTAAGCATATTCATCAAACACGCGAGTGGATTATCAGAAACAGTCCAGTACCAATAGGTACAGTTCCAATTTATCAAGCCTTGGAGAAAGTTAATGGTAAAGTTGAAAATTTAACTTGGGAAATTTATCGAGATACATTGATTGAACAAGCTGAACAAGGCGTTAGTTATTTCACAATTCATGCTGGGGTTAGAAAAGCATTTGTAACATTAGCTAGTAATCGGATCACAGGCATTGTTTCACGAGGTGGATCAATCTTGGCTAAATGGTGCTTACATCATAATAAAGAAAACTTTTTATATACTCATTTTGAAGAGATTTGTGAGATTATGAAAGCATATGATATAAGTTTCTCACTTGGTGATGGGTTACGACCTGGGTCTATAAATGATGCAAATGATAGTGCTCAATTATCTGAGTTAAGAACTCTAGGAGAGTTAACTAAAGTTGCGTGGCAACATGATGTGCAAGTTATGATAGAAGGTCCTGGACATGTGCCAATGCAGCTTATCAAAGAAAATATGGATTATGAACTAAAAGATTGCTTTGAAGCTCCATTTTATACTTTAGGTCCATTAGTTACAGATATAGCTCCAGGGTATGACCATATCACATCTGCGATAGGTGCTGCACAAATAGCTTGGTATGGAACAGCTATGTTATGTTATGT
The DNA here is from genome assembly GCF_001895265.1 of Francisella uliginis. Classification (NCBI taxonomy): domain Bacteria; kingdom Pseudomonadati; phylum Pseudomonadota; class Gammaproteobacteria; order Thiotrichales; family Francisellaceae; genus Francisella; species Francisella uliginis. The sequence continues at coordinate 1,390,952 of NZ_CP016796.1, read as the reverse complement.
AACACCAAAAGAACATCTTGGATTGCCAAATAAAGATGATGTTAGAGAGGGTATTGTTACTTATAAACTAGCTGCACACGCTGCGGATCTTGCTAAGGGTTTTCCAGGAGCTCAGATTAGAGATAATGCTTTATCAAAAGCAAGGTTTGAATTTAGGTGGGAAGATCAATTTAATTTAGGTCTAGATCCTGAGAAAGCTAGATATTTTCACGATCAAACGCTACCTAAAGAAGGACATAAATTTGCGCATTTTTGCTCAATGTGCGGACCTAGCTTCTGCTCTATGAAGCTTTCTCAAGATTTAAAGAACTTAGAACATACAAATGAGTAATATAGCAATTCTTGGATCTGGTGTAATGGGTCGAGTCTTGGCAGTATCTTTAGCTAAGACTTATCCTGAATTACAGATTGATATATATGATAAAGGTTCGAGTTATAAACATAGTTGTAGTTATTGTGCTGGGGGCATGTTATCGCCATTATCTGAGCTTATTAGCTGTGAAAAGCATGCTTATGAGATAGGGCATAATAGTTATGAGCTATGGAGCAGTTTAAATAGCTTTATTAATAAGCACTTAAATACTACAAGTAGGTTTGTAAAAAAAGCAAGTACTTATGTAATAGCTCATAACCAAGATAAGTATGAGTTAGATCTTGCGATTAGAAACATTAATTTAAGGGTCAATAAACTATCTAAGTCTCTAAGTCAAAAGGCTCATACAGATTTTAAAGTCTGTGATAAACAAAATATTCTTTCTAAAGAGCAAGGGATATGTCTATCTAATAGTATTAATGATAATGTAATAAAACTTAATGAAGCTTTAGTCAATGTGCTAGGGTTTCTTAAGTTGTCTGATCAGTTTTTTAAAGAGTATAAAAATATAAAAACTCTAAAATTATCCAAAGAAGACTTTTATGAAAACAAACTTGACGCGAGTTATCAACAGATATTTGACTGTACTGGTTTTATGAATAATCAACTAAATACCCTATATGGATCTAGAGGTGAGGCTATAGTCGTAAAGGCTACTAGTATTAAGTTAAATAGTGTCATTAGATTATTACATCCACGCCACTCTATTTATCTGATCCCAAGAGGAGATGGTATTTTTTACATAGGAGCTACATCTATAGAGAGTCATGATTACTCTGAAATTTCAGTTCAAGGTACTTTAGAACTTCTTAGCTCATTAATGATAATAGATAAGCGTTTTGCTGAGGCTAGAGTTATAAAAACATTAACTAATGTTCGTCCGGTAAGTAGTGATGATATGCCGATATTGAAGAGTGTTGGAAAGACAATATATTTAAATGGATTATCAAGACATGGATATTTATTTGCTCCAGCATTAGCTAATAAAGTGATACAACAATTTAGTAATTTTTAGAGGTGAAAATGCAGATTATTTTTAATCAAAAAAAATTAGAATTAGAAAATAGTTTAAATATTGAAGAGTTGTTAAAAGAACAAGAGTTCAAGGAATCGTGCTTTGCTGTAATGGTTAATAATAAGTTTGTTGCTAAAGATAGTTATGCTAGTACTTTTTTAAATGATAATGATAGTGTTGTGACTATACAACCAATGCAGGGAGGATAAGCTAATGCTAGATTTATATGGTGAAAAGTTTAGCTCGCGATTTATCCTTGGTACGGCATTATATCCAAATCTTGATGTAATGCTTAAAGCTATTTACCAGTCACAGTCACAGCTATTAACCGTATCTTTAAAAAAATCAGTTACAAATGGTGATTCTCAAAATCAATTTTGGCATAAATTAAGTCAAACTAAATGTAAATTTCTGCCTAATACAGCTGGGTGTAGGAATGCTAATGAAGCAATAGAAATAGCAGAAGTATCTCGAGAGATTTTTGAAACAAACTTTATAAAAGTTGAAGTTATAGGAGATGATTATAACCTTCAGCCAGATACTATAGAGTTAGTTAAAGCTTGTAAAGAGCTTATAAAAAGAGGCTTTTATGTCTTACCCTATACTACAGATGACTTAGTAGTTGCTAAATACTTAGTAGATGTTGGTTGTAAAGTCTTGATGCCTTGGGCAGCTCCAATTGGAAGTGGTAAGGGACTTGTTAATCCATATGCTTTAAAAGTATTAAGAGAGCGTTTTAGTGATATTAAACTCATAGTTGATGCTGGCATAGGAGTTCCTTCTGAAGCTTGTGAAGTTATGGAGATGGGTTATGATGGAGTTTTATTAAATAGTGCGGTTGCATTGGCTGGTGATCCTATACTTATGGCTAATGCATTTAAACTTGCGATAGAGTCAGGAAGAAAAGCTTTTGAATCAAAGAGAATGATTGAAAGAGATCTTGCCTCACCTTCAACAAATTTGTTTGAAACCCCATTTTGGCATCAGGATTAGATCTTATGAAAGATATTTTATTAACAATAGGGGGCTCAGATAGTTCATCTGGTGCAGGAATCCAAGCAGACATTAAAACAGCTAGTGATATTGGCGTAAACATAGCTACAGTTGTTAGTTGTATTACAGCACAAAACTCTATGACTATTTTAGATATTCAAGAGTTTAGTGCAAAGAGCTTTTCACAACAACTCAATACGATTGTAGATGACTTTCATATTAAAGTTATTAAGAGTTCTATTTTAGTTTCAATTGAACAGATTGATATACTTATAAACTTTATAAAGACATTTAAAGAAGTTATTTATATTTGCGATCCTGTGATGATTTCAACAACAGGAAAAGAGCTAGTTTCAAGAGATATTGTTGAGTATGCTAGGTTAAATTTATATCCTTTAGCAGATATTTTGACGCCAAATTTAGATGAAGCAAAAATATTATTAGAAGATACAGATTTTTTAGTTTTAGAAAGTCCTGATAACATAGCTGAAGCAATACAGAAAAAGTATCACTGTAAGAATGTTTTTCTCAAGGGTGGACATAATATAGAGAAAAATGTTTGTACTGATTTTTATTATAGTAATAATAGTTTTAACTATAGTTTAGTTTCATCAAAGTACCAAAAAAATATTAAAATCAGAGGAACTGGTTGTACATTATCAAGTGCTATTGCTAGTTTTCTAGTACAAGGGTTTGATATTAATAATTCTTTAGTCTTAGCTAAAGCATATATCACTAATGCTATTAAAAATTCTCAAAGAATAACTACAGGAGCAAATCACTTAGCCATTAAAGATTCTCTAAATTTTAATAGTGATTTTCCAAGGATTTATTTTGATAAGGCTTTTTCTAATTTAAAGTTTAGATCAATTAATAAAATTGGCTTTTATCCAATAGTTGATAATGCTGATAAAATTCCTCGTTTAGCTAAGTTAGGTGTTAAAACAATCCAACTTAGAATTAAATCAAAAGATATCGCTTATATAGAGAAAAATATTATAAAGGCTATTGAGTATCAGAATAGGTATCAATTACAGCTTTTTATAAATGATCATTATCAGATTGCTATTAATCATAATGCTTTTGGTATACATCTAGGGCATGAGGATTTACTTAAGTTATTTTACACAGATGGTGAGACCTTATTTAAAATTAGCAACTCAAATATAGCTTTAGGGTTAAGTACCCATGATTATTATGAGCTAGCAATAGCATTAGCTATTAAGCCTAGTTATATAGCATTGGGGCCTATTTATTCTACCACGACAAAACAAATGAAGTTTGAACCTCAAGGTTTGAGTAAGATCTACCAATGGTTAGATATATTAGGTGTGCCTTTAGTTGTAATTGGAGGCATCAAAAAGCAGCATTTAAAAGCTATAAAAAATATTGGGGTTGATGGTATTTCTGTAGTCAGTTTAGTAGATGAAATTTCAGATGATGAGTTAGGAGAAATAGTTAAATTTTTAGGGTGATATATGAATTTAAATGAAAAATTATCACAGCATGAGTCTGACTACTATGCAAGGCAGTTAATGCTAAAAGATTTTGGAGTTGAAGGTCAAATAAAATTGAAAGAAGCATCTGTTTTACTTATAGGGGTTGGCGGTGTAGGATCACCTGTTGCTACTTATTTAACTGGCTTAGGGATAGGCTCATTAACAATAGTGGATAATGATGTTGTAAGCTTTTCAAACTTACATAGGCAAGTGTTATTTGATGTTGATAATATAGGTAAGCTTAAAGCTGAGGTAGCTAAGAATAAACTAGAGAAATTAAATCCATATATCCAGATAAATACTATTACAGATAGATTAACACTAGAAAACTCTTCTGAGCTTGATATTCGTGAATTTGATTTGATTATAGATACGAGTGATAATTTTGAAACTAAAGTCTTATCAAATAAGCTTTCTATAGCTAATAAGGTTGTTTTGTTATCTGGAGGTGTTCAGGGATTTAATTTTCAAGCAGGAATTTTTAATATAAATAATCATACAGCATGCTTGAATTGTTTATATCCAGAGATGAAGCAATTAACAAATAGTAAAAGAGTTGGAGTATTAGGCGTTACAGCAGGGCTAGAAGGTATGATATTAGTTAATATTGTTACTAACTTTTTGCTAAATAAAGATAGTTTTTTTGATTCTACTTTATATACATATGATTTAAAGAATATAGAGTTAAAAAGATATAATTTATCTAAAAATAAAGACTGTGAGCTATGTTTGTTATAAAACTTCTAAATTAGATAAAAAACTTGTATGATGTTTCAAATACACCTTAAATAAGTTTACAAAATGTACGATAAAGATAGTAGAAATGTAATTCTTTTAGCTGGAATAGGAGCTATTTTAGAGTTTTATGATTTTGTTTTATATATGATTTTCTCTAAAGAAATATCAGCAACTTTCTTTGCAGAAATTACCAACCCAACAATTAAAGCTTTTTTAACCATACTAATATTTTCAATAGCATATTTAGTAAGACCTTTCGCAGGAACTATACTTGGTATTGTTGGAGATTTGATAGGTCGAAGAAGATTACTTTTATTTACAATATTATTAATGGGAAGTTGCTCATTATGTATGGGGTTAATGCCAGGCTATGCTCAGTGGGGGCTATTTGCTAGTTTTGCTTTTGTAATCTTACGTATATTACAAGGAATAGCTTTAGGTGGTGAGTTACCTGGCGCTTATGTTATTGTATATGAGTCTGTTAAAGGTAGAATAGGATTTGCTACCGCAATATTATTTACATTTGTAACTGGAGGATTCTTATTTTCTGATTTTGTAGGTTTTGCATTAGAGCATCTTTTTGGTAACTATGCCTGGAGAGCAGGATTTATAATAGGTGGTTTGTTAGGTTTTGTAGGCTATTATGTACGTAGAAATCTTCATGAAACTCCAGAGTTTGAAAATATTGATAGTCAAAAAAGACATTCTTTTAGCTCTTTAGTATCTACTTATGGAGCTAATCTTTTTGCAGGGATATGTATAGTTATTATAGTTGCTTTTGGTGGAGTGATGCTAACTTTATATATGCACAGATTTGTTGAAGACATTTTAGTTAATTATAATTCTGGACAGATTTCTCTAATTTTAACCCCTAGTGTTCTAGTTCTCACTTGTTTTACTTTTATATTTGGTTATTTTTCAGATAAAGTTGGTATAGCTAAAATGTTTGCAGCAGGGGCTATACTTGTTATTATCAGTTCTCTACCAATATTTTATTTGATGAGTTGTTTTGGGACAGTTTTTTATATTATAGTAACTTCAATTATCATTATGCTGTTTTATTCATTAATAGCTGCTAGTTTTATATTTTTATTATGTGATCTTTTCCCAACGGATGTGAGATTATCAGGAGTTGGCCTAAGTTATAATTTAGCTTTTGCAACAGTGGGCGGGATTGCTCCGTTAGTAAGTACAACTATTATTACATTAACACAATATCACTTTTTAGGCCCTGCTATAGTGGGCATGGTTTGTGGTTTAGTAGGCTTATTGGGAGTATTTATTTATCTTAAGAAAGGTGGCTATCATAAGAATAATAAAGATATGGTAGTTAAGTTATAGTGTGGCTTAGTTTATAAATAGTCTTTAATAATTCGGTATTTATTATTTATTAGTGCTAAATATGTTAATAAAATTAGCTTATGTTTATTCGTAGCCTTATTATTTTAGTTAAATGAATGTACTAATGTAATAAAGTATTTGACTCCATTAAGCATAGCATCATTTGATAAATTAAAAGATGGTTCATGAACCATCGGGTTAAATTCTTTCTCTCTGTTTTTAACACCAAATAATGCATAACAAGCAGGAATTTCTTTAGCAAAATATTAGAAATCAACTGATGCCATCCAAGGTATTTTTGAATCAATAATATTTTCATTACCAAAGACTTCCTTAGTAGCAGCAATGCTATTAGCTATTTCAAAGACTGTTGATTTAATCTGCCAATAAATTTATGAATTTTGTAAAATATAGCTATAGCAGTAGATATTTATATTTTAACAGTTATGGATTTTTTCTTTTTAGGATTAGAAGAATCATTAGGTAGTGATAATAAGTTTGTAAAGCTAAACAAGTTAGTTACCTTTGAAAAGTTTAGGAAAACACTTAAGGGTATCTATACTCAAGATATGACAAGGCAAGGTAGACCCGCCTATGATAGTATAATGATGTTTAAACTTTTGTTACTAGGGCAGTGGTATAGTCTAAGCGATAGAGAATTAGCATCTAGTTTAAGGCTAAGAATTGATTTCATGTATTTCACAGGTTTTACGCCAACGTCTAACTTACCTGATTATAGTACTATTAATAAGTTCAGAAACTTATTAATAGAAAAGAAAAAATATAAAAGGCTACTTAAAGAATTTAACAAACAGCTAGAAGCATTAGGCTTATCGATAAATAATGCCAAAGGTGCAATTATAGATGCTACCTTAGTTGAATCTGCAGGCAGACCTAATAAGCATATGGATAATCCAGTAGAAGATAGAAAAGAAGACAAAACCTCTATTCCTGATATTTCATATGGTAAAGATGTAGATGCAAGATGGATTAAGAAAGGTAATAAGAGTCATTATGGCTATAAAGTTTTTGCTAGTGTAGATGATAAGTATGGTTTCATACAAACAATACATACAGAGTCAGCAGAAGTCTATGAGGCTCATAGATTAGAAACAATGTTAGAAGATATTAACTGTAAACAGTTATTAGCAGATAAGGCATATGATACTGCTGCTAATAGAGAATTACTAAAAGCTAACAAAATTAATAATCGTGTACTTAAAAAAGCAGTTAGAAATAAACCACTAACTAAGAGACAAAAATTACGAAACATTCTTATATCTAAAGTTAGATATAAGGTTGAACAATGCTTTGGCACGATGAAAAGAAAGTTTAACTTTACTAGAGCTAGTTACTTCTCTACAGTAAAAGTAAATGCGCAAGCTTTGTTAAAAGCTATATGTTTTAACGCATTAAAAGCTGTCAATTTAATGGCTTAACTAGGATAGGTGTATTCATATCGGTACAAAATGCCGATATGAAACACAAAATAAGGATTTTAAAGTCAGATTTCTCTAAAAATACTCAAGATTAAGAGACATGAAAAAGGTCTTAGATTAACTCAACAGCCTTTTTCATTTAAACGAGTTTTAGCTATATTTACTCGTGTAGGGCTTAGATAACGTATACTTTTTATGTGGTTTGAGCTGGGTATTGCATTAAATGTTCTGATTCAGACTATATAGCTGTAATTAAGACAACTACAGACAGAATCAAAACTGTTACGATTTATAGAAACAAAAGTTTGTGCTTGGTTGACAAATTGACATACCATAATGATTAGATCATTAGCTGTCATCGGTGTACTTGCATGACCACCTTTGCCATGAAAAATTATCTCAAATAGATCTTCTCCAGCCATAGTAACAGAGTGTTTTATTTGTATTTTACTACCTATTCTAATGTTTAGAAAATAAACCTGACTATTTTGAAAATAACTTAGTCTAGGACTGTAATAAAAGGATTAGTTAATTTTTAATACTGCTTGTTAAAAAATGATTTGTAAGATTGTTAATAATTAATGTTATATTTATCACCTGAGTTTTAGATAGTTTATCTGAACTTTTAGTTTTGTTGTTAAAGATACTAAGTGTTAGCGCTTAGAAAAATAAATAAAAGGGTGTAATTATGAAAAAAATATTAAAATCATTACTTTTAGGTACTGTGACTTTTGGCTCTATGTTTGCTGCAGGTAATACGTTAAATGTTAATGATTTAAATTGTTTGAGAGTAGAGAAGCAGTTTAGCGAAAAATATAAGAATGTTTGCTTACCATCAGAAAAACCTGAAAACTGTTCAACAGAAAGCTACGATAAACTAAAATCTAACATTAAAGAGTGTGATTTTAAACTTTTAGGATCTTTAAGAGAAGCATTTTAGGGTTTATATTAGTTCTTTCAATAAAAGTTACTAAAGATAGATTAATTGATATGTTAAAAAATAAGAAGCTTAAAATATCTTAAATAAGAGCTTAAAGCTAAACATTAAAAACAGGAAGTTATCATGAAAAATTAGTATTAATACTATCAGTAGTTATGGCTACTTCAGTATATGCAGCTGAGTCATGTTCAGATACTGAATCAAAATCAGAAGTACCTCATGTGTGTCATGGAGTTTAGATAAACATTATCTAATCAAACTTAATAAATTCTATAAAATAATAGTTATTATAAATATCGTAATTTATTCTAAATATTTAGTTTAATTTTTTAGAGTAATGGTATAACTTCAGAATTATACCTCTTGTATATTAGTTGTTAAAATGTAAAATCTAGAAATACAAACATTTATGATTATCTCTTATGCAAGAATCTTTAAAACTTAGTGAGTTCTTAGAGCTTATAAAAAGTACTATAGAAATGAGCTTTGGTTATGAAGGTTTTTGGGTTGTTGCTGAACTTTCAGAATGGAGAAAATCAGGTCGACACTATTATGGTGAGCTAATAGAACATGATGGTGTTAGTAAATATCCTGTAGCTAAGATTAGATGTAATTGTTGGGCGAATAAAGCTGACTATATTCTAAGAAAATTTAGTTCTTCAACTAATGAGCAGCTAAAGTCAGATATGAAAGTTTTACTAAAAGTATCTGTTAATTATCACATTAGTTTTGGACTTAGTTTAAATATAATAGATATTGATCCAGCTTTTACGTTAGGAGATAGACAAGCGCGTAAATTAGAAATTTTACAAGATCTAACTAAAAAAGGCATCTTAGAAAAAAATAAAAACCTTATTTTACCGAAAGAATTTACAAGTATTGCTGTGATTACAAGTCTAACAGCAGCAGGTAAGGGAGATTTTTTTGAAGAAGCAGAGAAACTACAATCTTTAGGATTATGTGAGTTTGATGTCTTTGAAGCAAAAATGCAAGGTAAAGATTGTGCAATAAGTGTCTCAAATGCCTTTAGTAAGATTATGCAAAAATCTGATCAATATGATGCTATCGTGCTTATCCGTGGTGGAGGCTCTCAAGCTGACTTAGATTGGTTTAATAATATATTGCCTGCTGAAAGTATTTGTAATAGCAGATTACCTGTGATGGTAGGTATAGGTCATGAGCGAGATAGTACAGTTTTAGATGACATCTGTACAAAACGTTTTGATACGCCTTCAAAAGTGATAAATTTTATAGCAAATACTATAGTTGAGAATGCTAAAACAGCTAAATATGACTATGATTCAATAATTAAAATAGTTAAAAACTTAGCTAGACAAAATCAAGATCAATTAGAAAGAGTATATAGTGATTTTAAAACTAAGGTAGATCACTATTTATACCAAATCAATCAAAGTTTAGAATATAATTATAAAAGTGTTTTATCAGTATCAAGAGGGCTTGTTAAACTATATAGTCAAACCGTTGAATCTCAATATAATAACATAGGTCACAACACTCAAAACTTAGTAAAATATTATAATAATTCTGTTGATGAATATTATAAACAGTCAATTAATATCTCAAGAGGTATTACAAAGTATTATAGTCAAACAAGTGAGTATTTATATAAACAGATTCTCTCGGTATCTATTGAACCGACATTAAAAAGAGGGTTTAGTGTTACAGTATCTCAAGATGGCAAGTATATAACTAACTATAAAGAAGCTCAAAAATATTCAACACTAGATATAGTTTATTCAGATGGAAAAATTCAAGTAGAGGTAAAAAATAATGGCAACACAAAGTAAAAAATTTGCAAAAAATTATGAAGTTTTGGAACAAATAAATGAAAAACTTCAAGATAACCAAGATAATCCAGCATTATTAGATGAGTTAGCTCCAATGTTAGAGCAAGCATCCAAAAGTTATAAACTATGTAAAGAAAGAATAGATGCTGCGCAGAAATTTATAGATGAGTTTGATAAAGGATAATTAAAATACCATACCAGGCATTTGCCAGATACCAGCCATTCTAAGGGTATCTTTTATGATCATTGCTCTTTCATCTTCAGATATAGGCATCATAATATTATACCCTCTAACTCCTGAGACTATATTATGGAACTTAAAGTTTGAATTTGTATTTAAATTTTCTTGTTCAAATATTGCATTAGTTCGTCTGATATCAGATGATGATGTGATTAGAATAATATTTTTGATTTTTGGCTTTAAGCTTTCTAATATTTTAAAGGTATCAATAGCTCCCCATACAGTACTATTTGACTGATCTTCTTGGATTATCATATCTCTAGGCACACCATTTTTGACAAGCCATTGTTTCATTTTATAAGATTCTGTAACTCCTAATCTAGGCTTACCTCCGGCAACTATAATCTTGGCATTTGGATATCTATGGTGAGCTTCTAATCCTTTTTGCAATCTTTTTATTAGTATATCATTCATTGAGCTATCTTGATTAAGATTGTAGCCATTAATAATAATAACTGTAGGCAAGTTGTTTTCTATTTGTATTTGATTTGCATTAGTATTAATTTGTAGGTAGAAGCTATTTTTTATTATTTTGAATGTTTTTATAAAATTATCTGTTTTTGACCATTTTAATTTTTGTAAGCTTCTTAATGATAGGTTATAGTTTTTTAATTTGAGTAGATCTAGATATGCTATTGCATATATATGAACAACAGGCTCTTTGGGAAAGTCTTGTGAGAGCTGTATGATTGTTTGATCTGCTTTCTTATAATCATGTAGATCTAGTTCTAAAGAAAACAAAGATAGTCTTATTTGAAGTGATTCTGTAGATTTTTCTGGAGTATCTTTAAGAGCTTGGGTCAAATAGTCTATAGCATTATTCAAATTTTGTTTGTTTGTGGAGCTATCACTATCATCGCCATTTTTTGTGACATATTGAATGTTAGCTATAGCTTTTTGCTTTAACTCAATTTGTTTAGAGCTAGTTATCGAAGCTATTAGTTTGCTACTATCACTATTATTATAAAAAGGAATATTTGATTTAATGTAAGATATAATACTATTCTCATCAGCAAAAGCAGAACTTGATATAGCTAGAAGTAGGTTTATCGTTATTATTTTTTTCAATAGTTTCGCCATATTTTATAAAAAGTTTCTACAAAGTACTAAATTATGTCTAGTTCCTTTGCAAATTATACTTGTATTTAATAATATAACATAAACTCAGCTAGAATTTATTGAAAATGAAAAAAGAAATATCCATAAAGAATATAATATTTGCAGGTTTTGCAACAACTGTAGAATATTTTGATTTTGCTCTATTTACATATGTGGCTATCTATATATCGGCAACATTTTTTCCTGATAACAACTCATCAGTAGCTATATTAAAAACATTTGGTTTGTTTGCTGCTGGATATTTAATGAGACCATTAGGAGGGATTTTCTTTGGTAATCTTGGTGACAAAAAAGGGCGTAAATATGTCTTAATAGTTACAGTTGCTCTAATGTTTATATCAACAGCTATGATAGCTCTTACTCCAGGCTATGGTAGCTTAGGTATTACATCTGTAATTGTTATTCTATTAGCTAGAATGATCCAGGGATTTTCGATTGGTGGTGAGTATAATGGCGTGCTTGCGGTATTAAGTGAAGGTGCACCAGATAATAAACGTGGTTTTATTACTGCTTTTGGGACTTTTTTCTCTGGGTTAGGAGTTTTTTTTGGTACATTTATAGTATATGTCCTAACAAGCTTTTTAAATCCTGATCAGATGCATGCTTATGGTTGGAGACTATGTTTTGTTATAGGCATGATTTTAGCAATTATTGTACTTATTATGCAGTTTTTACAAAAGGAATCACCTGAATATCTTAAAGCTAAAGAAGATGGAATGTTAGATGATACACCAGTTGTTTCAGCAGTTAAGGAGTTTCCATATCAGATATTCATAGTATTTGCATTAGCTGGATACCTGGGGATTGTATATTATATGGTTTCTGGTTTTATTCCAACATTCTTAAAACAAGATTTGGGTTATTCTGTACATACAGCTATGTTAATGTCTATGGTTGCTGCATTTAGTTATTTTGTAACAGCTCCTTTGTGGGGTGGCTTATCTGATAAAGTAGGTAGAAAGAAAGTACTATTGCTGTCTTGTATTGGTATTGGTGTACTAATAATTCCAGCATTTTATATTATGACAAATACAAATTCACAAATTGTTATAACATTAGTTATGACGATTATTATGTTACTTATATCAGCAGCAACAGCTACTTTTGTTGTAACTATTAATGAACTATTTCCAACACATCTAAGATTTAGTGGTGTAGCAACTGGGTATAATGTAAGTAATGCTCTATTAGGAGGAACTGTGCCAGTTGTATCAGCTGCATTAGTAATGTATTTTGGTAATGTTGCTCCTAGTTTTTATGCTTTAGTTGCCTCTATAGTCATAGTTATTATCATAGCTAAAATGCCTGAGACTAATGGTATAGAGCTAGAGGAGTAGTGTGAAAAAATAGCAATAATTTTACTTTTTTGTTTACCGGTATCTTTATTTGCAAGCGAGACTTGTAAAAGCTTATACTCTGCAAAAAAATATAATGAGGCTTTTAAACAGTGCTCAAAAGATGCTAGCCAAGGCGATAACTATGCTAAAAAAGCCTTAACAGCAATGTATGCAAAAGGTCAGGGTACTGAAGTTAATTTACATAAGTCATTTGAGCTAGATCTAGATTTAGCAGAAAGTGGTGATGAAATCGGTATCCAAAATATGGCTTATGACTATACTAATGGTGTAGGGGTTAAGAAAGATATTTCTAAAGCTATATATTGGAATAAACAAGCTGTAGAGAAATTTAACTCTATTGATGCAATGTTAAATCTAGCAAGTATTTATGAAGATCAAGATAATTCAAAAGAGATAATTTACTGGAAAACTAAAGTCGGAGAGAATGGTTTTCCTATAGAGCTTTTCGATGTCGCTGCAATGCATCGTTTTGGCTACAACAATACTAAGATTGATTATAATAAAGCTATAGCTGTATATAAAAAAATATTAAAAACTGGTCATTACAAAGGTGATGCTGCTTATGGTCTAGGTGATATGTATTATAAGCAAAAGAAGTACAAGCAAGCTTTTAAATGGTATGCAGTAGCCTCAGATAAATACCACTTTGCAGCAGCTAATGCTAGTCTTGCACAGATGTATCAAAATGGTATTGGAGTTTCAAAAAATACTACTAAAGCTATAGAGTTATATAAAAAAGATTATTACTTATCTCAAGGATTCCCTAGTTCAAAAAGTGACTCTGTATATGCACTGGCAAATATATATCTAAAACAAAAAAACTTAGATAAATCACTGTATTGGTTAAGAGTATTTAATGCTATAGGAGTTAGCTATGTAAATATTAAAAATAAGCTAGTTGATCATGATATTCATGGTAGAGTTTATCCACAGGTGTACTGTTTTGTAGGATATCAAAGTGCAGAATATAAGCAGGGCAAAGAGTCGTGGGACATTTATCCAGGAGGCAAAATAAAAAATGTAGTAGTCTATGATGGTAAGTCAAAAATGTTTGTAGCCGATTGTTGGAATAAATATCGTAGTTTAATTAATACAATAAGGGCTGGCCATGGAAATTTAAGCTATGGAGAAGTAAATCATAAGCCAATTTTTAACGTCAGAATAATTAATAGTAATAATAAGAAAATTAACTTAGATGATACTAATTTACATTGGCTAAAAGGAAGCATCTAATTTGCCTTTTATTAATGATATCTATATTATCAGTAGCTATAAATCATTTTTATTTAAGGGTGTTTGTCTATGCTTGAGCTATTTATATTAGCTTTATTTATAGTCGTTATTGTAAGTGTTATCTACCTTCCAATTAGGTTATATAACAATATTATTATTAATGAAAATAATACTAAAAGAGCATGGTCAAATACTGTAGTTTATCAAAAACAACTTCTTGAGCTCATACCTAGGTTAGAGGCTAATTTGGATAGTTATAAAGATTATGAAAAAGCTACCCTTACCGATATAGTTAGTTTGAGAGAAAGTATTAAAAAAACATCTTCTGATGAAATTGATTTAGATAAGCTATCAAAAAGCTGTGATCAAACTGAGCAATTAATTTCTAAATTAAATGTACGCTTAGAACAATATCCAGATCTTAAATCTAATACAGTTTATTTGAAATTTATGGACAGTTTGTCAGATAACTACACTAATGTAACATCATCAATTAGGATCTTTAACTCTTGTGTTAATGCTTTTAATGATAGTATTACAATGTTTCCGCACTCTATCATAAATGCTATTTTTTTAAAAAAACATAAGCTTGATAATTTTCAACATAAGAAAAGTGAAGACTCTCTAGGTGGTTTTAAACCAAATTTTTAGGAATTATAGATGCTTAAAAATGAAATGTTATTGCAAGAGTTAGAGAGTGAGCTAAGTGCTGATACTGATATAAATACCTTTTATATGAATGTTGAAAAAATATTTAAAAAATATTCTTTTAAAAGAAAATCTGTTTTTTTACCAATATTACATTTCTTTGGTTTCTTTTTTTCATTTGCCTTGTTTATATTTGTATATAGCTGGTTATTTTTTAATATTATAAATTTTATTGCTAGTATAGTCAGTTTTCTAGGAATTATACTTATGCTTTTGTGGTTTGTTTCTTTATTACCAGCACTATTCTTATATTCAAAATTTTATTATAAGCTTTTTTATAAAAGTATTAATAATTTTAATCTTGAGAGTGAAATAGGATATCTCTTAAAAGATAGGTTATTAGATATTAAGTATAGTTTTAAGCATACAGAAATAGATATATTACCAGTCTTGTTACATCAGTTAAATTATCCCAAAGGTGATGCTTCTTATGGGGTTGAAGAAGTACGTGAATTTAAAAGAGATTTTGGAAAATGTTTTATTGGAACTTATTTCTACAAGAAAAAAGATAAAGATTCTGATAATAATACTATTTACAAAAAATACGAGAAGAATTTTATCTTAATATAATATTGAAAACTTACCCTCGTTTAACTTTAAACTAAAAGCTGAATACTCAATATTTAAAATATTTGGTAATAAATCAAGCCAAATAACAGCATCCCCAGAGTTTAATAAAAATTATAAAGTCTCATATAATCAAAGCAATAGTGTCCAAGCAGCTAATTATTTTGATGCAACGAGGGTTATTAAACTTATAGATTTTTATAAGAAAAACTTATTTGATTTTAGGCTTCAGGTTAATGGTCAAGATGCAGAGAGGTTTGTCTGCATAGATAATCACAATATAAATATTGAAAGCTTTTTAAATAATATATCAAAAAATTTTCCTAATAATTTAAGAGATCTTGAGCTTCGTGAGTATCATACCTTCTTAGAATTGCTTAAAATATTAGATATTAATTAAAGGAGATAAAATGCAATTTATAATTGGACTTGTATCATTAGCCCTAATAATCTTGTGGTATATAGGTTTATATATTCTGAATAATAAATATATTATAGATTTGACGATTAAAAATAATGCTAACAAGCTTTTAATTTTTTCATCGATAACAATGATTTTATATACACTGGGTATTTTGATTTTACTACTAGTAGCAGATCAGGCAATTGTTCAAAATATAAGAGCTAGTACATTTATAGGGGTGACAATTATTTCAGCAATACCTTTTGTTGTTTTACCTACTCTATGGAGAAGGTTTGCTGATAATATTTCAATAAGAGTATTTTTTTGGTTATCTTTGGTGCATGTTGTTATATCTGATTTGATAATAATATTGAGTCAAGCAAACCTTTCTCCAATTTCATCTCTTATAATCTCACTTATAGCCTTTTTAATACTTATTGTCTTTATTGTGATGTTAAGCACAAAGATAAAACAAACAACCGAAAACAAACCTTTACTAAATAAATTAGTTATAAATATTGGCGCTATTTTTATATCAATAATATTTATAATTGGCGCAATAATTGCATCATATGCTTCTAACATGTACGAAAGTGGCAACTATAGTACTTATCAGACTATTTTACTTAGTAATATAGGACATTGTTTTATAGATGTTGCAAGTATAGTAACACTTTATTTTATAATGTCTTTATTAGCTTATAGATATAGGGTTATTAGAGGAACTATTATAATAGCTATATTAATGATACTTGTAGGTGTTGTTACTGTAGGCGCATTTACAGCCATATCTACTTACTATGCTAACTTATCAACGAAAGATTATTTAATGATGATTTCTAGTGTGTATAAGTTACGATATGTTGTTGAGTTTTTTATTTATTCAGCTTTCTTTGTGATGCTATTAAAACAAAATAACTTAAGAATAATAATAATTAGCATTTCATTTTTAACTATATTGATACTACCTGTGTTTTATAAGGAATATTCATTAGGTTGCACATATACATTATTTTTTGCTATTTTATTTTTGTTTACTAAAGATAAGTACTTAAATAAGTAACTTATCATATAGGGAGTTTTCATGTTAACTGTAATATTTGGATTAGTTGTATTAGGCTTTACATTATTTTGGTATTTTCTTATCTATATGCTAAATAATAAATTTATACATAACTTACTAGAGAGAAAACAAACTAATAAACTTCTCATAAAAGTATCAATCGTTGTTGTTGGTTATTTAATAGTTTATTTATTATTTGCTTGCTTAGGTAGTACAAATCTTGCTGATTCTTTTAGATCACAAAGTATTTATGCTATGTCATTACTTGCAATGTTTCCACTTGTTTTGATGCCATCAATATGGCGAAGATATACCAATAAAATAACAGTTCGATTATTCTATTGGTTTGGAATTATATATATTATATTTTCTGGTTTATCTTCTGTATTTTATTTAGGCTCTAATCATTCTCTAATATATATGATTGTTAGCTTACTAGCTGGTTTATTATTATTTATATTATTTGTATTAATGATTATGATGCTTTTATCAGATCCTAAGATAGAAATAACTAATAAAACATTACAATCTAATATGCTATTAAGAATCTTATCAGCTATTGCACTTTTAGTTTTGCTTGTAGGATATACACTTAGCTTCTTAGCTAATAAATCATATAACACGAATGGTATTGATTTTGATACATATCTTATAATGATTAATTTCTCTAGTGCGTCTATCTTTGTAGCATTTACTATAGTCTTTAGTAGTATATTAACGTGTATGGCAAAAAGCTATAATAGTCTCAAGCATATTTTATATGCAATTATTGGACTTTTAATTATAGGAGCTTACTTTTTACTAGCTTGGACATATACAGCAGGTTTTCAAGGACAAACTTTAGAAAATGCATACTCAGTGTTGAATATAACGACTAATATTATTAGTTTTATTGTATATTCATATTTGCTTATTTTTATATTAAATAAAGTAAGTTTAAAGATAAGTTGGATAGTTATATTTTTTGTTGCTTTTATAGTATTGCCTTTTACCACAAAGTATATGAGCGCAACATATAGTCAAGCGTATATAATTGCATTAGCTATGTTAATTATTAGAAATGGTAGCAAATATTTTAATACAAATGTTGAATCTATAGATTCTGATCAAGATACTATTTTAACCATAGATAAGACTAATGATCCATCTGACAAAAACAAAGAAGATGAAGTTAAACAGAAAGATGATCAACACATATCACAGCAATCTAATAGCTTCTCAGATATAAGTTTTGATCAAAAAGATGATGACTTAAATGAAGAAATACTTATTCGACCCTTATTAATATCGCTAGCTGTATCAGTGCTTGTCTGGGTTGTTACTTTTATTATTGGTAAAATATATGCTTTTTTCGCTTCAGGAGCTATGCTAGCTTACTGTTCTACGCTTGGTGGTGCGGGAGCTGTATATAGTGGCGAATTTAAGTGTCCTGGAATGGGAGATGGTAATGGTGATATTTCTCTCTACTATCAGCATATAAATTCTATAGCTTCACTAGTAAGTTTGATAATTGCATTTTTGAGTTTTGTGTTTCTATACTATGTTTTATACAAAAGTTTTAATAAAAAAGATAAGTAAGGTTTAGTTGATGAAAAAGATACAGATAGCTATTAGTGCATTTATCGTTTTATTTATTCTTGTCTTGATGGTTGGGACTTTAGTGTACTTAAAAAGTCTTAAAAATTCACAGAGCCAAAAACAAGAAACTTCATTAAATTCAACTTCTGAGAAAAACTCTAGTCACAATTATGCTAAATCATCTGATAATAATAGGGCAGTTAGCTCACTGACAGATAAGATTTCATTAAAGATAAAAGAAAAAGATTTATCTAAAGGTAACATATTTTTAGCAACAAAATATTTTAAAATAGCAGATACTCAAAACCTTTCTGATCTCGATAAGAAAAGAACATTGGCAATAGGCTCCATACCTACTGATTTTGAGATTATAAACGGTAATCAATGCCAACTTAATAGTATGTCTGCAGAATGTTTAGTAACTGTAAAAAATAAGAAGACTGATAAATTATTATATTTAACATTAGGTTATCATCTAGATTATAATACTTCTCAGGTTGCCATAGATGCTATTGTAAATAGTATACCACCATTTGAATACTCTAAAAGCAATCCTAAGGTTGGAGCTATGATAAGTGATGGTAAATTGTTATACACATATGATAGAAGTATAATTAAGGATATAAGAATATCTAAAAATGACTTATCAGATAAGCAAATAAAAGATGTTCATTATAATGACAAAAATAAAAGCATTGTAATAAGTTATGTAGACTCATCAGTTATAACAGTTATTTTTGAAAATGGTAGTTATAAAGATTTTACATTACCTTTTATGTATAATGGTTATTCCACTTATTCAATAAAGCCAATAAATAATGATCATGGATATATTGTTAATTATATAAAGTCTGGCTTTAACAATAGACCATCTTTACTTGGTTTATTACTACCTAATAAAGATAACTATAAGTTTATCTATAAGAAAGAGTTTTACACCTTACCTAATTTAAAGCAAAGTAAAGATGGTAATCTTATATATTTCTTAGCAGATGGAAGAAATATAGATTATAAGAAAGCTTATATCTGGAGTAAATCAAATGGTCTTAAAGAAATAAGATATACAAGTTTTAATTCTGTCGGTGAGGCTAGTCGTGCAATTTTTATGTCAGTTAAAGATCCTGATGAAAAACCGAATAAACTTTATAAATCATCATTTGGTATTTTAATAAAAGCAGATGGTAGTATACAAGAATATCGAAATCTTTCTTTTATTACTGATATAAAGGTGACAAAAGCTGGTGACTTTATTGTTAAGAATCAAAATGATACATATTTTATATCTAAAGATGGGCAAATATCAAAAGTTGATAAATCATCAGAAATTTATAGTATTGATGAGTTTGTAAAAAATAATATATTTTATATAAAAGGAAATAAACTTTTTATAACTTATAAAAATTCACATAAAGTTATTGATAATCCAGTTATAAATATAAAGGGTAGTAATCATGAATATGTAATAAAAGATACAAAAGGAAATATATATATTGTAATTACAGATAGTAAAAATAATATCTTTGTATATAAGTTAGTAGATAATTTCTCCTTTTCTCAAGTTACAAAGTTTCATGAGAAGAATTTGTCTGATATCAGTCTATATTCATTAGATAATGGCTTGGTTATATGGAGCAAGAGTAATAACCCTAAGCATATATATATTTATAATAATGATGAAGCTAGTGATTATTCTGTAGATAAAGATGTTAAAGGGTTAAGAAAATTAGCATCTTTAAAAGATGTATATGTAATATATCCAGAAGGTAAAAAGTACTTTTTAGAGTTAAATAAAAATACTTCTAAATTATCTAAAGTTGATTTAGCTAAAGATATTTATAACCCTCTTGAGAAGCAGGGCGTAAAAATAAAACCTAATTTTGCTTCAGTAATAGTAAACTCAACAAAAGATAGTTTTGGGATGTTATTCAAAGATGCAGAGAGTGGAGAAAACTATAAGTTTATATTTTGGATGAATGAGAAGGGTAAAATATCAGCATTTATTTTACCTGACGATGCTGATCGTTTTGATACTGAGAATTCACCTTTAAAATCAGATACAGGTCAGCTATTTTATGTTAATACAACAGATCCTTCTCAAGGTTATAACAGCAATAAAAATCATTTTGTATTAACTGTAATAGGTAATGATGGTAATGCTCATAAATATACAGCTACAGATGGTTCTATGTATATTAATTATGAATGGGTAAGAACTTATTTTTATACAGGGAAGAATAAATCTGGCGTAATAATCTTTGTTTTTTATTCTAATACTCAGAATTATGAATATAACTCATCATTTTGGATTTCAAATACCGATAGTTCTAATCTAAAGCAGTTAAAGGCTCCAGAAATATTTGGGAAAAGACCTGGTTCAGTAATTCAAGTTGGTGGTGATTATGGTAGTCATCAAGCTAATATATTTAAATATAAGAATACGGATTTTTATGTAAATATAAATAAAGATGGTAGCTATTATTATGCAGAAAATCGTTATACTTATTAGATAGTATTTACAGCTATGAAAAAAATGATTACTAGAATGATATTGTTCTTTATTATTCTAATTATTTTCATTGTTAGTGCTAATTATTACTTTGATAATTCTTTAGATTCAGAAGATATTAGCAATTGTCTGAGTATAAAAAATAAGATGTTAAAAGATTCTAACCTATATTCTACATTCAAAAAATTACCTAAAACATCAACAAAGATAAACGCTTATAAATTTAAGTTACACAATACTACTATATATTTACCTGAATATAAGATAAAAGATATACACCTAGGAGATATTCCTAATGATAAAGATAGTGTAGTAATTATATATGAGAATAATACAAAGATATTAATATACAGAGATAAAAACAACTCTATAAAAGATATATTTTCATCAATAGATATTTCTCATAATAAAGAAATAATCTCTCATTCTGGTCAGCAAATGACTAAAAAACTATTTGGAGATAATCTAACAATTATAGGTTTGAATATATATGGCTACGAACATACACCAAAAGATATTAAATGTGATAAAAATAGTTTTTTGAATGATATGCGTTTGATGGTAGCATTTCCACTGAAATCTGTTGCTTATGGTTTTGGAGATTTAGAGACAGTTTATCGGAAGAATAAAGATTCTGACTTTTATATTAAGGAAATACATAAACCTGAAGATGATACTATAGCATATACTATTACAAAGTTAGTGAATAATAAAAAACAATACATAAATATTGATTATATATTTCCTCAAAGTGAAGTGCAAAAGGACCTTGTTTTTGCTTTTAACAATAAAAGAATATTAGCTAGCCATAATCGTCCAAAATGGTTGATTAATCTACAGCGTACGATTGATTTAAGTGAAGGTTCTAAAAATTAAAAAATAAATCTTTTATTTTTATTGAATATGTTGTTATGCTGTACTACTATGTTAGTACATTGATACATTAGTTTATTCTAAATGTCTGAAATAAAAAATAATGAAGAAAATCTCCAAGGTCTTTATGAGGTTTTCACGAACTTTGAATCTGTAGATGATGCAAAGCTTTTTTTAGAAGATTTATGTACGCCAGTAGACTTAATGGCTATGGCTGCTCGTTGGAGAGTGGTTAAAGAATTAAAAAAAGATAAATCATATCGCCAAATCCATGCTGAAACAGGGGTTAGTCTTACAACTATTAGTAGAGTTGCGAGATGTCTTACCTATGGAACAAATGGTTACAACACTATCTATAACAAAATCAAAAAAGAGAATTAAAATGAGAAAAAGATTAAGAGTCGCTATACAAAAGAAAGGCAGGCTATATGATAATTCAATGGAATTATTTAGTAAAATAGGTGTCAAAGTAGAGTTTTCGAGTAAAAGTAATTTATTATGTCATTCAATAAATGCTCCGATTGATTTTCTTTTTGTAAGAGATGATGATATTCCAACATTAGTAAATGGTAACGTTTGTGATTTTGGTATAGTTGGTGAGAATGTTTTAGAAGAGTATTTACTAAGCATAAAAGATACTAATAAAAACAATGATATTATCAAAACTAAAAAACTAGGTTTTGGTAAGTGCAGATTATCCATAGCTGTATCAAATAATGCTAGTGAGAATTTAAATGATTTAAAAAATACGCGAATAGCAACTTCATATCCTTATCTGGTACAAGAGTTTTCTGATAAGAATGATTTAGGTCTTGATCCATTATCTATTTCTGGATCTGTTGAGATCGCACCAAATTTACAAATGGCAAGCTCCATATGTGATTTGGTTTCTACTGGCAGAACATTAGAAGAGAATAACCTTAAAGAGATTCATACCATAATGAAAAGCCAAGCTATTTTAATTCGCTCAAATGAGAGTTTTGGTGAAGAATTAGAAGAGTATTATGAGTTATTACTTAGACGAATTGAGGGTGTAAAACATGCCCAAGAACGTAAATATATTATGTTTCATATTGATAAAAATGCTGTTGATACGATCTCACACATTTTACCAGGCCATGAGGGTCAAACTATTATGCCTATATATGGTGATAGTAAAGTCGCGGTACATTTAGTTACCAAAGAAGGTGTTTTCTGGGGAACTTTAGAGAAGTTAAAAGAAGCTGGTGCTAGCTCTATACTAGTTTTACCAATTGAAAAAATGCTGGAGTAAGTAACGAAAATGATTGAAATATATAATTGGCAAGAGCTTAGTGTAGCTAAGCAATTAGAGCTTTTATCTCGCCCAGTTTCTGCTAATAAAGCTAGCTTAGTCTCAGGTGTTAGAGGCATTTTAAACGAGGTTAAGCAAACTGGTGATAAAGCTCTTTTTGAATTTACTTCTAAGTTTGATGGTGTTGATTTAGATAGTATTGAAGTCTCAGCAGATGAGATTAAAAAAGCTTACTCACTAGTCTCACAAGATGATATTAACTTGGTTAAAAGCTCTATAGCTCGTATATCTAATTATCATGAGGTAATGAAGCCAAAAACTACTGTTTGCGATACTAATGATGGTGTGGTTTGTAAAAAAGTTTATAAACCTATCGAAAAGGTTGGTTTGTATGTGCCTGGCGGTTCAGCTCCTTTAGTGTCAACTTTGATAATGTTAGCAGCTCCAGCACAAATTGCAGGTTGTAAAGAGGTTTATGTAACTACTCCTTGTGATAAAAATGGTAATGTTCATCCATTAATTTTAATAGCTGCGGATATTTGCAATGTCTCTAAGGTTTATAAATTAGGTGGAGCTCAAGCGATAGCTGCTCTAGCTTATGGTACAGAGACAGTAGCAAAAGTTAATAAGATCTATGGCCCTGGAAACTCTTGGGTTACAGAAGCAAAACAACAAGTATCTAATGATAGTCAAGGAGCTGCGATAGATTTGCCTGCAGGGCCGTCAGAGGTTTTAGTAGTTGCTGATGAAGTGGCCGATCCTAGATTTGTTGCTGCGGATTTACTAGCTCAGGCTGAGCATGGCACAGACTCACAAGCACTACTAATCACAACTAGTCAGACTGTAGCTGATAAGGTTAGAGATGAAGTTTCTAAGCAGACTAGTACAGCCCAAAGAAAAGCTATCATTGAAAAATCTTTAGAAAATAGTGCAATTATTGTTGTAGATAATCTTAGACAAGCAATCAGTATAGCTAATGAATATGCTTCTGAGCATCTTATTTTAAATATTGAAAATACAGATAATTATATTGATAGTATCGAAAATGCTGGAGCTGTATTTGTAGGCCCTTGGGCAGCAGAGGCATTAGGAGATTATATTACAGGGTCAAATCATGTGCTACCTACTTATGGTTATGCCAAAGCTTATAGTGGTTTAGCAACTATAGATTTTATGAAAGCAATAAGTATTCAAAATGTCTCAAAACAAGGGATGAAAAATATAGGTGAAATAGCAATGAGACTAGCTGACATAGAAGGTTTAAAAGCTCATGAAATGGCTGTAAAAATTCGTTTGGAGAGCTTATAAAATATGCAAGAGCTAGAAAAATTAATTCGTAAAGATTTACAAAAGTTTAGTGCTTATTCATCAGCGAGATCGCTAAAAGTTCAAGGGAGCATATGGCTTAATGCAAATGAATCTCCTTATAATGATGAAAATTTATTTAACCGTTATCCTTCACAGCAACCTCAACAATTAGTTCAGCATTTAGCAGATATCTATAAGGTCAAAACTAATAATTTGTTAGTTACTCGAGGTAGTGATGAAGGAATTGATCTATTATTTAGACTATATTGCGAGTATCAAAAAGATAGTGTATTTGCAGTAGAGCCAACATTTGGAATGTATAAAATAGCTGCGCAATTACAAGGTGTAGAGTATAAAACTATAAAGCTTGAACAAGAGAATGATTTTAAACTTGATATTGCTAAGCTTTTAGAAAGTATCGCTAATAATTGTAAGTTACTTTTCTTATGTACCCCGAATAACCCAACAGGTAAATCATTATCTTTAGCTGAGATTGAAAAGGTACTAACAAACTTGGTAGGTAAATGTATAGTTGTAGTGGATGAGGCATATATAGAGTTTAGTAGTGAACAGTCTGCAATTACTCTTATCGATAAATATCAGAATCTAGTTGTACTAAGAACGCTATCAAAATCTTTTGGTATGGCTGGGCTTAGACTAGGAACTATAATTTCTAATCCTAATATGATTGAATGGCTTAGAAAAATATTAGCACCATACCCAATTCCAAAGACTACTGAAACTACGATATTAAATTTACTTGATGATAAGAGCTTAGCTAAGTTAGATGCTCAAGTTGAAGAGATAAAAAAACAGAGGCAGCTAGTATTTGAAAAGCTAGAACAGTTAGCGATAGTAAACAAAGTATACTCATCAGATGCGAACTTTTTACTAGTTAGTTTTAAAAAGCACGTTTTTGATGATTTAATTGCAAACAATATAGTTGTCCGTTCCATGGCACATTTTTTTAATGATGAAAAAGTTCTAAGAATTAGCATAGGGACAGTACCTGAAAATAAAAGATTAATCGAAGTATTACAAAAATTAAGTAGTGATTATGAAGCAAAATAAATATTTATTCATTGATAGAGATGGTACGTTAATAGTTGAGCCACCTATAGATAAACAGGTTGATAGTATTGAGAAGCTTGAGTTTTTTGAAGATGTTTTTGAAGCTCTTAAAAAGTTACAAAAAGCAGGTTTTAAACTTGTGATGGTATCGAACCAAGATGGCTTAGGTACTGAGTCTTTTCCACAAGAGGATTTTGATGCGCCACATGATCTGATGATGAAGGTATTTAAATCACAAGGTATTGAATTTGAAGATGTTTTAATTTGTCCTCATTTTGCTCATGAAAACTGTAATTGTCGTAAGCCTAAAGTTGGTTTGTTGATGGATTATTTAGTAGAGCAGAAGATTTCTCTAAAAGATAGCTATGTGATTGGAGATAGAGAGACAGATATTCAATTAGCTCATAATATAAAAGTTAACCCTATTCAATTTGGTGTTGGAAATTATCAATCTTGGGATGATATAACTACAGCTATATTAAATAAACCTAGAGTAGCTGAAATCAAGCGTGTAACTAATGAGACTGATATTATTGTAAAGGTTAATCTAGATGTTCCAGGGACTCGAGAAATCGATACTGGTCTTGGTTTCTTTGATCATATGCTTGATCAGATTGTAAAGCATGCTGGTATAAGTGCTGTAATTAACGCAAAAGGTGATCTTCATATCGATGATCATCATTGTGTTGAAGATGTTGCAATTACTCTTTCACAAGCAATTGCCCAAGCTCTTGGTGATAAATATGGTATTAATCGTTATGGTTTCTTGCTACCAATGGATGAGGCTTTAGTTGAAATTGCTCTAGATTTAAGTGGTAGAAATTACTGCTCATTTGAGGCGAATTTTGATCGAGAAATGGTTGGGGATCTATCTGTAGAATTGGTGAAGCATTTCTTTGTGTCTTTTGCTGAAGGCCTAAAAGCAACTCTACATATCAAAGTAACAGGTGAGAATACTCATCATATGATAGAAGCATGTTTTAAAGGCTTAGGAAAAGTGCTTAAACAGGCAATTGCTAAAGATGGTATAGATGAGATTCCAAGCTCAAAGGGAGTATTATGATAGCGATAATAGATTGTTGTGGGAGTAATTTTGCATCGATAAAATATGCTTTTGAGAAATTAGGTCGACAAATAGTCCTAACACATGATGCTGAAGTAATTAAAAAGGCAGCTTGCGTGATTTTGCCAGGTGTAGGACATGCTAAATCAGCCATGGATAGTTTAAGAAAAAATAATTTAGATAAGCTTATTCCAGAGCTTAAGCAACCTGTCTTAGGAATCTGCCTAGGAATGCAGATTATGTATAGTTTTTCTGAAGAGGGAAATATAAATTGTTTGGGTATTTTTCCTGAAAAAGTAAAAGCTTTTAAGAAAACTCAAGGTTTTAGTATTCCACACATGGGTTGGAATAGTTTACAAAATGTAAATAAAGATCATTTTTTGTTTAAAGATATTGCAGAAGATGATTATGTATATTTTGTGCATAGTTTTTATGCTGAGCTTAATCAATTTAGTATAGCTACTAATGATTATATAAATGATTTTACTGCGATGGTAAATAAAGATAATTTTTATGGCATTCAATTTCATCCTGAGAAGTCAGGTAATGTCGGGATGAAGATTTTAGAGAATTTTATACAGGGAGTTTTGTAAATGAATATATTTCCAGCGATAGATCTAATAAATGGCAAATGTGTTCGTTTAGAAAAAGGTGATTTTAATAAAACTACTATTTATGAGCTTGAGCCTAAAGATGTTGCAAAAGCATATCAACAAGCAGGTGCAGAGTTTATCCATGTTGTAGATTTAGATGGTGCTAAAAAAGGTCAAACTTGTCAATTTGAGACTATCCAGCAGATTAGAAAAAACTGTAATATGACGCTACAAGTTGGTGGAGGTGTCAAAGATTTTGAAACTATTGAAAAGCTTCTAGAGATTGGAGTTGATAGGGTAGTTATTGGTAGTTCAGCTGTTAAAGATATTGCATTAACAAAGAAGTTTTTTGAGAAATATGGTGCTGAGAAGATAGTTTTAGCTTTGGATGTATTTATCAAAGAAGGAATACCTTATATAGCAACGCATGGTTGGCAAGAGTCTAGCACAACAACTTTAGATGAAATATTGCAGACTTATCTTGGTGATGGTCTTGAATATGTTTTATGTACTGATATTTCTCGCGATGGTATGCTACAAGGTCCAAATTTTGAGCTATATAGAATCTACTCATCTATTTATCCAGATATTCAGTTTATGGCTTCTGGGGGAGTGGGGGCTTTACAGGATTTAGAAATTCTAAAAGAGCAAAATACTTATGGTGTTATCATAGGCAAAGCTCTATATGAGAATAAATTTACACTACAAGAGGCTTTAGAATGTTAACAAAAAGAATAATTCCATGTCTTGATGTCAAAGATGGCGTAGTTGTCAAAGGTGTAAAATTTAGAAATCATAGAATCATTGGCGATATTATTGATCTGGCTCAGAAATACTCAGATGCAGGAGCTGATGAGCTGGTATTTTATGATATTGGAGCTAGTCCTGATAATAAGCTACTCTCTATCAAGTGGATACAAGAGATAGCTAAAAAGATAAATATTCCATTTTGTGTGGCTGGAGGTATCAAGTCAGTAGAAAACGCTCGAGCCATATTAAATGAAGGTGCAGATAAAATATCTGTCAACTCTGCAGCGCTTGCTAGACCTGATTTGATAGATGAGCTAGTTTATGAATTTGGTACACAGTGTGTAGTGGTTGGTGTAGATAGTAAATTTATTGATGGTGAATTTAAAGTTTGCCAATATACAGGTAGTGCTGATAAAACTGTAGAGACATTATTAGATCCAGTTAGCTGGGCAAAAGAAGTTGAATCTCGAGGTGCTGGTGAGATAGTTCTTAATTGTATGAATCATGATGGTGTCAAAGGTGGTTATGACATAGAGCATCTTAGAGAGGTTCAATCAAATGTATCAATACCAGTTATTGCCTCTGGTGGAGCTGGCCAGATTCAGCATTTTATTGATGTATTTAAGTATACGAATATTGATGGAGCTTTGGCAGCTAGTGTATTTCATGATGATATTATAGCTATACCTGAGTTAAAACAAGAGCTTTTTAAAAATAATATACCTACAAGAATAGTAAAATAGGATATAAAATGGATAACAAAATTATAGAGTCTATAGCTTGGCAAAAAATGGATAATTTAGTTCCAACTATTATTCAATCAGCAATTGATAATAGTGTCTTAATGCTAGGTTATATGAGTAAGGAATCTTTAGAAAAGACTTTAGAAATCGGCAAAGTAACTTTTTATAGTCGTAGTAAGAAACGTTTGTGGACTAAAGGTGAAGAAAGCGGTAATTTTCTTGAGCTAAAAGATATAGCTGTTGATTGTGATAATGATTCTATACTTATAAAAGCTATACCATTTGGCCCAACTTGTCATACTGGTAGTAAATCATGTTTTACTAAAAATGAAGAAAATAGCTCGGTGTATATAATAGATAAATTAGAAAAATTAATAGCTGAAAGAAAAGACTATTTACCTGAGAATAGCTATTTGACTAGTTTATTTAAAGAAGGTTTACCGAGAATAGCTCAAAAAGTTGGCGAAGAAGGTGTAGAAGTTGTGATCGCTGCAATGAAGCAAGATTCAGAAGATGAACTAATTTCAGAGACAGCAGATTTATTATTTCATTTATTAGTTCTGCTTAGAGAAAAAGAAGTTTCATTAGAGCAAGTTTGTCAAAAGTTGGTTTCTAGGAATAGTTCAGGTTAGTATATATGGCAGCTAAATAAATGGATATATTATAATGGTCTCATATGATGAAATAAAGAAAGAGATAATTCCTTTTATTAAAAGTAGAATAGTTAGAGTAGTTATTTATCTTACTATTTTTACTATAGTGTTAGGATTATATTTTAAGCAATATAATTATATGTTTTTTATTATTTATTCAATTCTTTCATTTGGAGTATTATTTTTAATAATAGTTTTTTTATTTCTTTGCCAACATTTAATTACAGATAAAAACAACTTTATTATATTCATACAAGGAAGTATTTATTTGCTAATTGTAGGAGTCATATCTTATTTACTTTTTCCATATATAAATACTTATATAAAAAGTGGAAGTGTTAGTTTTGATTTTCATCGACTAATAATTGGACAGTATAAATCTTTATTATACTTACTAATATTAACTGTAGGCTTAGATCTTTCATATATTTTTATTGGAAACTATAGAGATAAGGAGTTACAAAAGCAAAAACATATGAAACTATTAGGCAAAGAAGCTTATGATTTTTATAAGAATCTATAATAAATATAAAAGTCAATTTCTTAAACGCTCTAATTTATAATCATTTCCATTTAGTCATAGCAGTTGAATTAGTCTATATATAATGTAAAACTAGTCTTTAAGAATTTAGAATAAGTAACGATAGATAAACCGAGTAAGAAGGGATTTATATAAGTTATGGATATAAGCAAAATTTTAGAAGATACAAATATTACTAATGCTTGTTTAAAGCAAGCTAATATTAGTGAAAAAGAATTATCAGAAATTATAAGTGATTATCTAAGTAGAATTGATGATTTTAAAAGTACAGCTAGTTATTTAGCGAATACCTTACAACAATGCGATAATGTTCACTCTGTTAGATGGCGTGTAAAAGATGCCTCTCACCTCTTAAAAAAGATAGTAAGAAAGAAAAAAGAGGGAAATAAAAAGTATGCAGATATATCTGTAAAAAATTATCTAAAAATAATTACAGATTTAATAGGAATAAGAGCATTACATTTATTTAAAAATGAATGGGAAGATATTTATCACTATGTCAATCAAAAGTATGAAACTCATGAAAAGATTGTTTATATAAGAAAAGGTGATAATGAAGTAGTTGAACATAAAGATTGTGAAGTGAAGGAACATCCTATTGGCTATCGTTCGACGCATTATGTAATTAAAGCGAAACCTCTCAAGGAAGAAATATTTTGTGAAATACAAGTAAGGACAATATTTGAAGAGGGCTGGAGTGAGATTGATCATAGAGTAAGGTACCCTGATTTTTCAGATGATAAATCAATACTACATTTCTTAACGGTATTTAACAGATTTGCTGGTAGTGCTGATGAGATGGCTAGCTTTCTTAATAATTTAGTAACAACACTAAAGGAAGAGAGAGTTAAACAAAAAGCTATAAACAATAGTAATGAAACTAAGATAAATAACTTAAATTATGAGATTGAACATCTAAAAATGCAGCTTGAAGAAATGAGCTCTGATAAGAAAACATCTTCAGGTAAAGAGGTTGCGAATCAAAACTTTGATAATTTATTTTCTAGAATTACAAATATCCAAAATTCTATAAAAACATTAAATAGTAATGATGTATCAAAGACAATTAATGAGCTAGGTTTACCTGTTATAAATGCTGATATCTTGGCAAATGCATTAGAAGATACAGATGTTTTATATAATGCATCTAAAATCATTGAAGAACTTTGCCCTGAGATAGATATGGATGAAGTAGTAAAGAGTATTGAGTCTAGCGATACAGATGATCAAAATGAAAATAAGAATTAATCTTTGGCTTATTAGTGTTTTACTTTTAATAACTACGTCAATATATGCCGAGCCAGCTTCAGGTACTTTTACAGCAAGGTCATCTTGTCAAGCCTATATATCTAAAAATAAGCAAACTAATCCTGATAATACTCATGTAATAATTGGACAGACTTACACTATTAAAGAAAAAAATAAATACACTAATGCAAATTGGTTTAGAATTTTTATCCCAAAAGCTGATAAGAATCAGTTCCGCTGGGTTAGTAAAAATTGCGGCATAGTTAAGTTAAAAAATAATTTGAGTAGACAGTGTATAAATAAATCAGGCTATGCAGATAGTTATGTGTTAGCTTTGAGCTGGGAGCCTGCTTTTTGTGAGACTTATGGTTATGGTGCAAATAAGCAAGAATGCAAAAATTTATCATTAAATAATACAGCAGCTAAGAGTTTTTCATTACATGGTTTTTGGCCAAATCAAAATGCCTGTGGTATTAACTATGGTTTTTGTAATACTAAAGAACAAATAAATTTCTGCAGCTATGCACCTTTAAAATTAGATGCTAAAACTGAAAAATTGCTACATAGTGTAATGCCTGGCTATAACTCCACTTCATGTTTACAAAGACATGAGTGGTATAAGCATGGAACTTGCCAGCTTCAAGATCAAAATCAATATTTTACTCAAGCAGCTAACTTTGTAAGACAAATAAATAGTTCAAAACTTGAGCAGTTATTTAGTCAAAATATTGGTAAAGAGATCACTATTGAACAGTTTAATAATGCGTTTAATAGTAGCTTTGGAGCAAATTCTAGTAAGAAAGTATATCTAAATTGTAAAGAGGGTATGTTAGTTGATATATACATATCTTTACCTAAGAGTGCTGATGATCCTACTCAGAAAGATTTGGCAGCCTTATTATCTAAAGCACCTAATGCTAAACAGAGTACTTGTCCAAATACTTTTAGAATTTCTAATTTTTCTAGTAGTGTGAATTAGTTTTGTAGATTAAAATTTATCTTTATAGTTTTTTTTAGTGACAACACATTGTGCTGTCTTATTATAGTTATATAAGTAATTGACAGATCACTGATCTGTCACTACATAAATAAAATCCTTAAGAAATAACATTATTATTGTAAACTTATTTCTGTGTTCAGGATGATTTATACATGGCTAGCTATATTTGTAGGGTTGGATATATCTAATAAATCTCTATCCATCAAATGACTTGGTAATACATTTGAAAGTGAATTTAAAATATTACTTGGGACTTTTGGATTCTCATGTGCTAAATCTTGAATAAGCTTTTTAACTTTCTTTCTTTTAAGATTTTCTTGGGAACCACATAGGTTACATGGAATTATAGGGAAATCTTGTTCTTTAGCAAATTCTATCAAGTCACGTTCTTGGACTAATACCATTGGGCGGATTACAGTGTTTTCACCATCTTTAGTAATAAACTTAGGTGGCATAGATTTGATTTGCCCTTGATATAGTATAGACATTAATAAAGATTCAATTAAATCATCACGATGATGCCCTAGAATGATTTTATCCATTTTATGCTCTTTTGCATATCTATAGATATTGCCACGACGAAGCCTTGAACAAAGAGAACAGTAAGTTTTACCCTCTGGAACTTTATCTATCACTACACCGTAAGTATTTTTTGTCTCAATCTCATAAGATACGCCTAGATCATCAAGATATTTTCTAAGTTGACTATCATCCCAGCCAGGTTGAGATTGATCTAGTGTATATACATGAAGATCTATATCATAAGTTCCATTTTTGATAAGACCATGTAGAACTTTCAGAAGTCCAAAGGAATCTTTACCACCAGATAGGCAAAGCATAACTTTATCACCTTTTTTAATAAGCTTATAATCAGCGACAGCTTTAGTGATATAGTGACGTAATTTTTTTTCAGTCTTGCTTATTTTGATATCAGTCATTTATCTATGCGCCTTCTTAAAGATTCTATCTTTCTCACGCGCCCAATCTTTATCTTTTTGAACTTGACGCTTATCATGTGTTTTCTTACCTTGAGCCAGAGCTATTTCAACTTTTACGCGAGGACCTTTCCAATACATGGCCAGAGGTACGCATGTTAGGCCTTTTTGCTCAACTCTACCCATAATCTTGTCTATTTCACGACGATTAAGTAGTAGCTTACGATTTGCTGAAGCATCTGGTATTACATGTGTTGATGCAGATAGTAGCGGTGTGATTAGGCAGTTAAATAACCATGCCTCACCACGTTTGATATGCACATGACTATCTATCATCTGAACTTTGCCAGCTCTAATACTTTTTACTTCCCATCCTTGTAATACTATTCCAGCTTCAAACTTCTCTAAAATAGTATAATCATGGAAGGCTCTTTTATTTCTAGCAATAGTTGCTGGAGAAACCTTATGTTTACTCATAACTTTATTATTTTTTGTAAAAGATATACAATGTAGAGCTATATATTATCAGCAAAACACAAAAGATTAAATAAATGAATAAAGTTAATAAATCTGCAATTGTAAATTATAGTGCTGCACAGATGTATAATCTTGTAAATGATATCAAAAGTTACCCTGAATTTTTACCAATGTGCTATGATATTGAAGTTTTTGAGCATACTGAAACAGAAGCAAAAGCATCTTTAAAAATTAAGTCTGGTTTTGTTAAGCTAGACTTTGCCACACACAACACTATGGTAAAAAATGAGCATATCCATTTGAATCTTATGAATGGGCCTTTTAAAAGCTTAATTGGTGACTGGAGATTTGAACCTCAAGATGAAAACTCGTGCAAAGTATCATTAGATATGGAATTTACTTTTGAAAATAAGTTTGTAGAGATGGCTCTTGGTCCAGTATTTCGTGGTTTAGCAGATAAGATGTTAGGAGCTTTTTGTAAGCGTGCAGAAGAGGTTTATAAATAGTGAAAGTAGAAGTTATTTATGCTTTACCTGATGAGCAGAAATCTTTTTTTGTTGACTCTGAAGAATCTATGTCAGTTAGACAAGTCATTCAACAATCAAAGATAGTCCATAAATATCCAGAGCTAGAAAACCTAGAAGAGTTAAAAGTCGGCATATATAGTGAGATTGTTGATTTAGATCATCCTGTAAAAGATAAAGATAGAATTGAGATATATAGAAATCTAACTATCGATCCAAAGCAAGCTCGCATGCTAAGAGCTGAACAAAAGCGTAAAAGAGAAGGCATAAGAGGCTTTGGAGCATAAAAGAGCTTTTCAACGCAAAAATCATCGTCTAGAGAATTTTGATTATTCACAAAATGACTATTACTATGTGACTATTTGTACTAAAGATAGAGTTAGTTATTTTGGACAAATATCATCAGATGGCCAGATGATATTGAATGATTGTGGAAAGATAGTTTATGATCAATGGGTGTGGTTAAGCCATCAGTATGAATATGTCTTTCTAGATGAATTTGTTGTAATGCCAAATCATTTTCACGGAATATTAATTATTGATAATCCAAATGTGTGCGTAGAGGCTGGTCGTGACCAGCCAAATAAAAGGACAAGTCACGACATGTCCCTACAAAAAAATAGAAAAATTAAACCTTTATCTCAATTAATAGGTGCATTTAAGACAACATCATCTAAACAAATCAGAAATAAACTTGGATTATCAGACTTTGAATGGCAGAGATCTTTTTATGATCATATAATAAGAAATGAGCTATCCTTATTAAAGATCCGAGAATATATAAATAATAATCCAGCTAAATGGTATTTAGACAAATATAACTGTGAGAATCAAAATGAGTACTAAAAAAATAGCTATCATTGGGGCTGGACTAGCAGGGTGTTCATTAGCTTATGAGCTAAGTAAATCAAATGATTTTGATATAACTATATTTGATAAAAACTCTGAAATAGCTCGTGAGGCATCAGGAAATTTTGCTGGGATTTTAGAGCCATATTTGACTTCAGATAATAACTTCTCAGACCAGTTTCATACTTTAGGCTACAGCTTATTACTGGATTTTATAAATCAGTATAAAGATCAAATAGAGGTTTGTAATCAAGGAGTATTACAGATATTAAGTGATGAGAAAGATCTAAAAAGATATCAAAAGATATTTGCCAAAAGAGATATAGATTCTAATTTAGCTCAATTGCTTTCAGATCAGGAGTTAGCGAAATTCATTAATAAAGATATATTAAAACAAGCAATTTATTATCCTAATGCTTTATCTGTAGTACCTAAAAGTATTTGCCAGCTATGGCTTAAGTTATCTGATGCTAAGCTAGAATTAGGAACTGAACTATTCGATATTCAAAAAGCTGATAATGATCTTTGGAATCTTAGCTTTAAACACACTAATCAAGATAATAAGATTCTAAATCATCAGTTTGATATAGTGATTTTTGCTGGAGGATATCATTTATTCAAAAATATTTCTTATTTACAAAAAATTCCTGTATACCCTTCTTATGGTCAGTTAACTGTTATAGAAAAATATTTTAATATAGATAAAACTATAGTTGATAAGGGTTATATTATTCCAGGCTATAAAGATAATCTCCAAGTTATTGGTGCAACATTTAGAGATAACTCAGATATTAGTGGCGAGCTTAGAAATGCTGATGATGAGTTTAATATCTCTCAAATAAGACAGATATCATTAAACAACTATGATACTAGCTTAAGTATTGTTGATTCTAGGGTTGCTATGCGCTGTGTAACATCTGATCATCTGCCTATTATTGGACAGCTATGCAACTACAATAAATTTGAGCAAGATTTTTATAAACCTTTATCAAAAGGTTATCCTAAATCCAAGATGCCAAAACTTGAGCATGAAACTGGATTATATGTATCATCTGGGTTTGGCTCTAAAGGGATGTGCTCATCTTTAATTGCTGCAAAAA
This sequence comes from Francisella uliginis, assembly GCF_001895265.1. Taxonomy (NCBI): domain Bacteria; kingdom Pseudomonadati; phylum Pseudomonadota; class Gammaproteobacteria; order Thiotrichales; family Francisellaceae; genus Francisella; species Francisella uliginis. The sequence continues at coordinate 1,355,029 of NZ_CP016796.1, read as the reverse complement.
TAATTACCTCAAATATACTAAATCGACAAAGCATAGTATCTAGTAAGTTATTAGAAGCTCTATCACCGCAAAGATTCTGGATTAGAAACTTTAAGAAAAGTTTAAAAATCTAAATTATAGCTTTATATTTAATCATAATTGGCTATAATGCTTACTTCAAAATCTTGTAATAAATTTATTCTGATATGAAAGTTAAAATAAAATTAATATTCTTTTGGATTGTCTTAGCGGTAACTCTTGCAGGATGTTCTTTTAAATGGGAGGTCCCTGTAAATAAAAGAGACCCTTATGAGAAATATAATAGAAAAATATATAAATTTAATAATGATGTCTATGAGTTTTTAACTCCTGCAGCTAAAGCGTATGCTTTTGTAATGCCTAATATTGTTCAAAATGGTATTTTTAATGTCTTTCAAAATCTTTTTGAACCTAGTAGAGTTGCAAATGATATATTTCAAGATCAATGGGGTTATGCCGGTGATGATAGTATGAGATTTTTAGCAAATACTACCTTAGGTGTTGCAGGAATCTTTGATGTTGCAAATAGTTGGTTTGACTTACCTATGCGTTATCACCAAGATTTTGCAACCACATTACATAAATGGGGTGTGTATAAAAAAGGTTATGCTTCACCATATATTGTATGGCCTATTTTTGGCCCGGGAACTGTAGAGAGTCTATCAAATAGTGTTGATGCAGCATTTAACCCTCTTACATATGTATTTGTTATTCCTGGTATTGATACTTTTACATCTTATCTTATAAACTGGAGTGTTTACGGTTTGTATTATACAAACCAAGGTGTGTCATATTTACCAGCATATTCAAATTTACAACAGACTTCACTAGATCCGTATGTAGCATTAAGAAATGCTTATCTACAAAATTATGACTATAGTATGGCAAAAATATTAAAACAAAAACTTCCTCAAGCTGAATCAGCTCAACAAAATGATCAAGCTGTATTAGACATATTAGGTGTCAGTAGTAAAAATGCTACTTCAGAAGTTGCTTCAAGTGGTGAAAGTTTTGTAACAAATTCGCAAAATATCCCTGTACTTAAAAGTAGTTTATCAACTGTAAATGATGCAGCCAAAGTTTAGAAAAAAATTCATATAAAATATATTCATAAGAGTTTCTCTAATTAAAAAGTTTTTGCTATAGTAAATACATCTATTAATTGAATTATATGCTTTCAATGAAAAAAATATTCGTAATTTTTATGTCTGTGGTAATGTTATTACCAAGTTTATCAATTATTGCAGCACCTGTACCTAGTGGTTATGATTTTATTCCTATCCAAGAGGAAATGCAGATTGCTCAACCAGTTGTACAAAGACATGGTATGGTTTCTTCACAAGAAGCTTTAGCTAGTGTAGTAGGACTCCAAATACTCAAACAAGGTGGTAATGCTGTAGATGCTGCAGTTGCTGTTGGCTTTGCTTTAGCTGTGACTTTACCTCGAGCAGGAAATCTTGGTGGTGGAGGCTTTATGCTAATATATCTAAAAGATAAGCATAAAACTATAGCTATAAACTATCGTGAAAAAGCTCCTTCTAAAGCTACTAAAGATATGTTTCTTAATAAAAAAGGAGAAGTTGATTATAGTAAAGTTTCTGGATCATATAGTGCATCAGGAGTTCCTGGTACTGTAGCAGGGCTAATTGATGCACAACAAAAATATGGTAAATTAAAACTTGCTCAGGTAATTGCTCCAGCTATTAAGCTTGCAAAATACGGTATTCCAGTAAGCTATGATTTACATCAATCATTAGTAACTGCTAAACCGTGGTTGAAAAAATCTCCTGATGCAATGAGAATTTTTTATAAAAAAGATGATTCTGCATATAAGGTTGGTGAGACGTTAAAACAACCTGAGCTTGCTAAGAGTTTAGAGCTCATTTCAAAGCAAGGAAAAAAAGCTTTTTATCAAGGTGAAATTGCCCAGAAAATAGCTAAAAGTATGGCAAAAAACGGTGGATTAATTACTCTAAAAGATCTTAAAAACTATAACGTTGAAGAGATGAAACCAGTTAAGGGTACTTATAGGGGGTATACTATCTATTCTATGCCGCCGCCAAGTTCTGGAGGTGTGGTTTTAATTGAGCTTCTAAATATTTTAGAAAATTTCCCTCTATCTGATTATGGAAACAATAGTGCCAAAACTATTAATCTTATGAGTAATGCTATGAGCTATGCTTATAATGACCGTAATTCAGATCTTGGTGATCCAGATTTTGTAAAAATGGATTTAGCTAAATTCTTATCTAAAAAATATGCTAAGCAGATAGCTAAGAAGATAGATACGGATAAGCATATTCCTAGTAAAGATATTAGTACTGTTGATCCAGATGATCATGAGAAGCTACAAACTACACAATTTAGTGTGGTGGATAAAGATGGTAATATGGTCTCAAATACTTATACACTAAATTACTCTTATGGTAGTGGTATTATCGCACCAGGTACAGGGATATTCTTAAATAATGAAATGGATGACTTTGCCGCTAAAGTTGGTGTAGCTAATGTGTTTGGGTTAGTTCAGGGTGAAGCTAATACGGTAGCCCCTAATAAGCGACCTTTAAGCTCAATGACACCAACTATAGTGTTAGATAAAAAAGGTAATCCATTTTTAGCCACAGGCTCTCCTGGTGGTAGTCGTATTATTACAACTACATTGCAAGTGATTTTAAATCTAATTGATTACAAGATGAATTTACAATCAGCAGTTAATAACCCTCGTGTGCATAGCCAATTATGGCCAGAAGAGCTAGGTGTAGAGCAGGGTATATCTGTAGATACTATTAATCTACTTAAGAAAATGGGCAATAATGTTGTTCCTTATGCAGCTATGGGAGCTGCTGAATCGGTAGGTTCAGATGGACAGTATGTATATGGTGCTGCAGATCCACGTAGAGCGGGTGCTTTGGCAGTAGGTTATTAAATTCTATTTCTTATTCCTCTTTTCTAGGAGATGCTGAGCTACCAGCAAGTATTCCTCCATCAATATTTAACTCAATACCTGTAACATATTTTGATTCATCTGAAGCTAAGTATAGTGCCGCATAAGCTACATTTTCAGCTTCCCCCATTCTTTTTAGAGGAATATCTTGAGAAATAGCTTTAATAGCTTCTTGTCTTTGAGTCTCATCTTTGGGTAACATTTCATCCCACATAGGAGTCAAGATAGCTCCAGGATGTATAGAATTACATCTAATTCGATAGTTCATGTCAGCACAATATAAAGCAACAGATTTTGTATGGTTTCTTACAGATGCTTTACTAGAAGCATATGCAACAGCTTGAGGTATTCCTACAATTCCAGAGCGAGAAGAAATATTTACTATACTTCCGCCACTTTCCTTCATAGTCTTGATAGCATATTTGCATCCTAATGCTACTCCATCAGAATTTATAGAGTGAATTTTATGCCAAGAATCCATATCTAAATCTTCAGGATTATGAGGACCAGAACTTTCTATAAAACCTGTAATACCTGCATTATTGACTAAGATATCTAACTTACCGAATTTGGACTTAATATATTTAGTAATATTTATCCAATTATCCTCAAGACTAACATCCAAATTTTTATATTCAACATTTGTAGAATTAATATTTTTGATAGTCTGATTACCTAAGTTATCATCTATATCAGAGCAAATAACTATAGCTCCTTCATTAGCGAATAATTTAACTATTGCTTTACCAATACCTCTGGCACCACTTGTTACTAAAACAATCTTATTTTCTAATCTTTTCATAAAAAAGTCCTGTAATTTATAAATTATAGGTTAGCTTAGTATTTTATTTTTTTATATTAAAATGATCTAGCAATTAGGTTTAGAATGAAATATTTTAAGGAAGATATATGGAATTAAAGAGCTCCACGAGCTGCTTTTTTACGATCAGATTCAGTTAGATGTTTTTTTCTTAATCTAATAGATTCAGGTGTAATCTCAACAAGCTCATCATCTTCAATAAACTCTAAAGCATATTCAAGAGTAAGTTTTATTGGAGTAACTAAAGTAAGAGCATCATCTTTACCAGAGGCACGAACGTTAGTTAACTGTTTACCTTTACAAGGGTTTACAGCTAGATCATTATCTCTACTATGAATACCTATAATCATTCCTTCATAAACATCTGTACCATGAGAAATAAACATTTTGCCTCTCTCTTGTAGGTTCCATAGAGCAAAAGCCACTGCTTTACCCGCTAACATAGAAACTAGAGTACCGTTCTGACGAGTTTCAAGAGTTTGCTTTTTCATCGGTCCATAATGATCAAATACTTTATTTAAAATACCGGAGCCTGATGTAATAGTTAGAAACTCTGTATAAAAACCAATTAAACCACGTGATGGAATTATAAACTCAAGTTTTACACGACCTTTTCCATCTGGTTCCATATTTTTAAGCTCACCTTGACGCAAGCCCATTCTTTCCATTACAGTACCTTGATGTTCTTCTTCGATATCTATAATCGCTTGCTCATACGGTTCATGCTTTTCACCATCAACTTCCCTGAAGATTACGTGCGGACGAGAAACTGCTATTTCGTAACCTTCACGGCGCATATTTTCTAGTAAGATTGAAAGGTGAAGCTCACCACGACCAGAGACTTTGAACTTATCAGGGTCATCAAGCTGTTCAACTCTTAAAGCTACGTTTGTAAGTAGTTCTTTATCTAAACGATCTTTGATCTGACGAGAAGTTACATACTTACCTTCTTTACCAGCAAATGGAGAATTATTAACTTGGAAAGTCATGCTAATAGTTGGCTCATCTACAGAAAGTTCAGGTAGAGCTTCTACTTTGTCAGGGCTACATAATGTATCTGATATATTCAAACCTTCCATGCCTGTTACACAAACAATATCACCAGCTTGTGCTTCAGGTACTTCAACTCTATCTAGACCCATATAACCTAATATTTGTAAGATTCTACCATTACGAGTTTTACCATCTTTACCAACAATAGTTACAGGAGTATTTGTTTTAACTTTACCCCTTTGGATACGGCCAATACCAATAGTTCCTGTAAAGTTTGAATAGTCTAATGAAGATATTTGCATTTGGAATGGGCCATCTTCATCAACAGCCGGATGCTCAACATTTTCAACAATAGCTTTGAAAAGATCAGTCATATCTTCTTTTTGTTCGCCAAGCTCATTAGTTGCCCAACCATTGATAGCAGAAGCATAAATAATAGGAAAATCTAACTGCTCATCTGTGGCACCTAATCTATCAAAAAGATCAAAGACTTGATCAACAACCCAATCAGGTCTTGCACCATCTCTATCAATCTTATTAATAACAACGATCGGTTTTAAACCTTTTGCAAAGGCTTTTTCTGTTACAAATCTTGTCTGAGGCATAGGTCCATCAACAGCATCAACTAGTAGTAGTACTGAGTCAACCATAGATAGTACACGTTCAACTTCACCACCGAAGTCAGCATGGCCTGGAGTATCTACGATATTAATTCTATAGTTATTCCATTTAAGAGCGGTATTTTTTGATAAAATCGTAATACCTCTTTCTTTCTCAATATCATTCGAGTCCATGACTCTTTCAACTTCTGGCCCACGAGTATTTAGAGTGCCAGACTGTTGTAATAACTTATCAACCAAAGTAGTTTTACCATGGTCAACGTGTGCGATAATCGCAATATTTCTTAAATTTTCAATCATTTAATTTTACCTATTTTTATAAAATCACAACAATTATAGACTAATAATGATCAAAAGTACCGAAAAACTTAGTTACTTTAGTTTTTCAGGAGTTTTTTATTTTTGATATATCCTAGTAGGAAAATAATAAAAGATATCATACTAAAGAAAAAGTTGATAAAGAAGACGAGAGAAAGGTGTTGAATTTGTAATATAAAAAATATGCTCATAGTGATTGATTTAATAGCATATATGGCATTTATAATTAGTCCAGCTATATACCCAAATGCTAATAAAACAGTGCCAACGAATACCAATATATTAAAAATATCTAGAATAATTGTATCTGTAGATACTTGATTTACTGGAGATGTTAAGTGTATGAAGACAATCATTAATAGAATTATTAATATTATCAAAGGAGCTACTTTAGAAAGGTCAGCTTTTGTTATTTCTTTAGGTTTTACCTTAACTTTATTATAAATAATTATAGCGACTAAGGCTAAAATTAAGTTTCCAGTACTTGGAATTATACCATTTAATAAGCTTATATAGTTCAATCCAGCAACAACAAAAAATTCAAAAGCTCCAGTGATGATTGCTAAAAAATAAAAATACCATGCATCTTTTTTAAAGGAACAGATTCTTATAGCAAAAAGGATACCAAAGATATGCAAAAGAACCTCAAGAATATAAAAAACAATACTCATATTATAATTAACCATTTTTACGTAATTATCATTTAAATATACTAATTTAGGAGTGATTGTTAAAGTGATATCTCAAGGGATACTTGGGGTTTGTATACTTGTTTGTTAGAATAAAAGTGTATTTATAAGAATAAAACTATGAGTAATGCTATCTAAAGTTAAAAAACTAAAATCTAGATTTAAAAAAAGAAATTCATATAACAACTCATATTCAAGTGAGCTTATTTCATCTATTCATAGAGCAGATATTAAAGCTACTATACTTTCAATAATATGGGCAGCAGGACCTGTAACAATAATAGCTATTACATTAGGCTATTACTTTAGTCATGGAACTAGCGTGCCTTTAGTTACTGTTGCATACTTCTCATTATATGTGTTTTTTGTTGGTTTAGTAGGTTTTGTTAGTAAGATTATTTTTGACTCGATTAGGCATAGTAAACAAGAGAAAATGCAAGATAGATTTTTGACAGTTATGGAGGAGTCATATCAGAGTCTATATCTATCTAAAAAAATGAATTTAGCTAATTTAAATGATCAAGTTAGAGATAATAGAGTAGCTTATGAAATTCTTTCAAAATCACATCCAACAAGTAAAGAGATATTTTATATTTTTGATCTGCATTTTAATAAAGAAATGGCTGAGTTTGCCGAGATTATATATCTACATAAGGAAAATGGTTTTCCTATAGATAATCATGATAATAAACGTAAATTAAGAAAATTTTATAAACAAATATCTAATAGCCAAAATATAACTGAAGACCTAAAGAAAAAGTTTTTAAATGCACTAGTTGGAGAGTATTCAGATTTGAAGCAAGGGCTTGAGAGAAAAGCAGGCTTTTTAACAAAAATTTATAATAGTGCAGGACAATATAATCTTTTTGATTTAGATGATGCTAGTAATGCAATTACACTTTTTATAGAGTTACTTTCTGGTAGAAAAATATATTACTTTAGAACTATTTCTAAATTTGAAGATGTGAAAAAAGATTATTTATTTACATCAATAGAAAAATTAAGAAGTAAAATAACACAAAAATATAATCATATTTTAGGGATTTATAAACAGTGTTTTTTAATTATGTCTGAAGTAGCGCCAAATTTAGATTTACGTGAACTAATAAACATAACAGAGGATGTTACAGAGAATATTTCTAAATTAGAAAGTTCAATAGCTCAGCTTCATACCAAAAAATTACCAAAAGATGTTAAAAGGCAGCTTCAGCAGAATAGAAATAGGTTTAATCAAAATGTTCGAATAATTAAAACTTTGCTCAAAAGATTAACAGTTTTATTAAATCAATGGCGATCACTAAATTTTGATAAAGATGAAAAGTTAAACAAAAATATTGAACATGAATTAGCTTATGTTTTTCTTGAAGAAAAAATGAGAATGTCGATAGCTTATGAATTATTTGAATATATTAATTATGAACATGATTTTGCAACAAAAACAGAGCAAATAAAAGCGTATGCTAGACAGATAGTCCGAGTTTTGCAAGAGCCTTTAAGCTTAGAAGAGGCTCCTGTTTTAACAGCTATAGAAATGTCTAATAGAGCAAATTTAAGTAGTATAAAATTAACAAACTCAACAGCTCAAAAGCTTAATACAACATATAATTTATGTAGATCTGTCAAGACAAATATATCTGAAATTAGACGTAGAATAAATAAGGTATTAGTTGCACAATATTTATGATGATTCATTTAGGAATCTTTTGTATCTATTCATCATAGTTATATTTCCTGATGTACCACCACAGTGGATATATATAATTGGCTTAGATAAGTCGTCATAATTTTCTAAAAGTACGCGCCAAGCTATTGGATCATAGAGAAGATCAAACTCTATAGTAGTTTGTTGCAGAAGCTCTTTGTAAATATTATGGTTTTCTATATCTAATTGACCAAAGTTTGTTCGAAATTGAGGCTCTAAAATTTGTGGGTGATTTAGATTCTTATCAATATCATTAAATTGTTGTTTTAAATATTGTGAATTACCAACACAAGGTACTGTAAAAACTTTTTGTTTTAGATATTTTTCTAAATATAAAGCTGTAGTACCAGTTCCTGAAGCAATTACTACACTATAGTCTTTGATTTTGTTTTTTTCACAATACGTTTTAATTTCTAGAGCACAGCTAGCGATACCCTCTTCAGCAAGAGGGTTTCTACCTCCTTGATCAAAAAAGTAAAAGTCTTTGGTATTTTCGTATTTAGCTTTTATACTTTCTAGCTCTAAAGATTCATTACTTTCAAAAAGTTGCATACCATTTTCTAATGCAAGCTGTAAGTTACCATTCTTATTTTGCTTAAGAAATTTGGGTAGGGGCTTTATCCAATAGTGAAAGTCCCAGCTTTTAATTTTAGCAAGTTGCGATAATGCCAGCATAAAGTTAGATTGGTTGCCACCAAAAGAAACAATAGTCTTAATTTTTGAATAGTTATCAGGGTTATTTAAGATGTAAGCGAGTTTTCTAGCTTTATTACCTGAAAAGATAGGGTGGTTTAAATCGTCTCTCATTAGTATGAAATCTTTATTATCAAAAGAAATCTTTTGAAACGGAGACATTTGATTATTCTTCTAAAAGCTCAAATTCATCTTTACCAACACCGCAGTCAGGACACTCCCAATCTTCAGGAACATCTTCCCATTTAGTACCTGGTTCAATACCATCTTCTGGCCAGCCTTCAGCTTCATCGTAAATTAATCCACAAACAATACAAATATACTTTCTATATTCCATAATTTCACATAAGAGTTAAGTTATAAAAGTTGAGCTATTTTATCATTATAAAATGTTGATATCTAGCCTAGTGATAGAGAGTTTCTAAAATACTATATTTTTGAATTATCAACACCAATTTTACGTGACTTATTTGAGAAATAAACTATGTTTTGATCGATAAAAATATCGGCAATTTCTCTAGGAATATCTTTATCTAAGTGTCTTCTTATCAGACGATAAAAGGCATCTTTATTTGTTTCATTAAAATGTTTCTTAAAAGATCTACTTGTTACTCCATCATAGCAAGCTAGAAATTTCTTAATACGCACTTTAGGGTCTGTATTGCTTGTACCGGTATCACACTGTGTTGGAGCTGTCGTAGCTATATTGAACCCTTTACGGGTGTAGTAAGAAGCAATACCTTTAAATATCCGATCATTACTGTATATTGTAATACTAAGATAAGTACGAAAATCCCTATATCTCTCGACGTATTCACCAACTTTAGCGCAAATATAGCCATCCATATTGTCCTTGTTACCTTCACCATAGATTATAGGTACAAGTTCGAAGTTTTTGTAGATTTCAGTTTTTTTGAAGTTTGACTCTAATTCTTGGCTATTGGTAAAGATTATAACTCTATCAAAATTATTTTCGGAGATACGTGAAAAGTTATTATAGTTCTCTGAATCAACTATTGCTAATTTAAGATATTCCATGATTTTACCATTTATGTATCTTTATACTAATTTTACCCTAAAAGCTGTGGAAATTCTGATATTTTGTTAAAATGATACTAAAATAGTAAAGTATATTTGCTGATATGATAAATTTCCAACATACCTATACTGGCTTATCTGAAGAATTTTTTTCAAAACAATCCGTATATAAATACCCAAATGCAAAGTTATTATTTTTAAATGAAGACTTAGTAAATGATTTAGATATGAATTTTTCTAAATATGATCAGAAGGATTTATTAAATTTACTACTAGGTTATGGTAGTAAAAACCCTATTTCACAGGCCTATGCAGGTCATCAATTTGGTAATTTTACAATGCTTGGTGATGGTAGGGCTATACTAATAGGGGAATATCAAAGTCCAAATGGAGATTTATTTGATTTTCACCTTAAAGGAGCAGGCTTGACTAAATTCTCAAGAGGAGGTGATGGTAAAGCTGCTTTGGGGCCTATGCTTAGAGAGTATATAGTTAGTGAATCTATGCATAATTTAGGTATACCAACTAGTCGTATATTAGCTGTGATAAGCACAGGTGAAAATATTCAAAGAAATAATCTCGAGCAAGGTGCAATTGCTGTAAGAGTTGCAAGTAGTCATATAAGAGTGGGTACTTTTCAGTATGCCGCAATGCTGGGGGAGACTTACTCTCAAGAGCTACTTAATTATACTATTGATAGACATAAGATTCCTTGTGAAGATAATAAAGCTCTAGGTTTGCTTGATTATGTCATAGATAAACAAACTAATCTAATTACTGAGTGGGAGAGGGTAGGTTTTATTCATGGTGTCATGAATACTGATAATATGACTATATCAGGTGAGACTATTGATTATGGTCCTTGTGCTTTTATGGATACGTATGATCCTGAAACAGTATTTAGCTCTATTGACAGAAATGGTCGTTATGCATTTGCAAATCAAGCATCTATAGCTGGATGGAATATAGCAAGACTTGCAGAGAGTTTGTTAAAATTAATTTCCTCAAATGAGGAAGAAGCTATTAAACTAGCTCAAGAAAAACTACAAGGCTATTCAGAAATCTATAAAACTAAATGGAAAAAAATGTTTCTTAATAAATTAGGCTTGGATAATCAGATTGATAATTACGATCAGGTTATTTCAAATTTGCTTGTGGAGATGTTTAAAAATAAGCTTGATTATACAAATACATTTTATGATTTAGCATATGCTAATGTTGAGAATTTAAAAGCAAAAGGGTTAGGATATTGGCTAGATTCATTGAAAAACCTAGATTTAGACTATTCAATAATCAAAAAATCTAATCCAATTATTATCCCGAGAAATCACCAAGTAGAAAAAGCTATAAAATCGGCTGAAGAAGGTAGCTTTGGAAATGTTTATAGCTTATTAGATGCTACGAAAAATCCTTATGAATTTAGTAAGATAAAAAGTAAATATATGGCTGAACCAACAGATAAAGAGAAAGTTAACTTTACTTTTTGTGGGACTTAACTAAGCTTTAGAAGCTTTTGTAGTTTTATCAACAATAATTGCTGTAGTCATACTCCCATGGATATTTAGAGGTGTTCTAAAGCTATCAATAATTGCATCAACTCCAATTATTAAAGCAATCATCTGCCAAGGCAAGCCAAAATAAGAGAATACTACACCAGCCGCAACAAAAGCTGTTCCAGGAATTCCTGAAACTCCTAATGAAGCAAGCATACAAATAACAGAGATTAGCAGAACATTTGAGAACGTTATATCCATGCCCGTAGCATTCATGGCCATAATAGCTAATACCGCAGGAAATACACCAGCACAACCATTCATTCCTAAAGTAGTTCCCATAGTAGGAGCAAATGTTGCGATACTACTAGAAGTACCATATTTATTTAGTCCATCAATAGATAATGGTAGTGTTCCCATACTTGATCTAGAAGTTGCTGCAACTACCATCGCTTTCCAGATACTTCTATAGAATCTAACTATATTTGTTCTAAATATAACTAGTAGAATAATATGCATTACTAAAACTATTGCTAAGGCTATATAGCAAGTTAAGATAAAGTATAAGACTGTAGAGATACTATTTTTATCAAGCTCAACGCTCATTTGAATCATTAAGCCTAATACACCATAGGGTGTGATAGCTATAATCATTCTTGCTAATTTTTTGATTACAAAAAATGCTGAATCTATAAAACTAATAAAGGGTGCTGCTAACTTACTATCTTCACGATGAGCAACTAACATAGAAAAACCAAGTAATATCGCAAATATGACAACAGCCATAACATTATTATTATCCATTTGCTCAAAAATATTATTTGGTAAGAATCCTAAAATAGTCTGAGATATCGTTGATGTTTGCATATCTTTATCAACATTACCTGTAATAGATGCAATATCTATCCCTTGACCTAGATGCATTGTAATTGCTACGACAGCACCAATTGCAGCACTAATTCCTGTTAGAACTAAGAGTATAGCAATTGTTTTGTACGCAAACTTTATAACATAAGAGCCTTCGTAGTTTTTAAGATTTACTATTGAATGTACTATAGATGTTAAAACTATTGGAATAATTAACATTTTAAGTAATGAAATATATCCATCGCCTAAAATATCACTAATTTGTATAAATGCTTTACTATCCTGATTAACAACATTATAAATAATACCAATTATAATACCGGATACTAGAGCTAATATTGTTCTAAAATTAAAGCTAAAATTCTTTACATGTAATAATACTAAAATGAGTAAAGAGATTATAAGTATAAATGCCATATCATGCCTTTAATTTGTAAGCTAATAAGACCTGGATTCTAACATACTCTACTAATTTAGTATATTAACAAAGCAGCATATTTTAAGTTAAACTGCCTAAAATTAAAATGTATTTTTTGAAAATGAATACTATAATGGAAATACTAAAATTTTTATGACTGAGAAAAACATGTTAAAAACACTTATGCATCAAGAGACTAGTAGTAGTTTTCAAAAAGTAGCAAATCAACTTAAGCTTAATAAAGCTATAGTTGAAGATATTGTTAACAAATTAAAAGAAAAAGGCATCAAAAGAGTAATTACTGTAGCTAGAGGTAGTTCAGATTGTGTTGCTAATTTTGCTAAGTATTTATTTGAAACCCAATTAGGCTTTAGTGTTTCTTCTTTACCGCCATCAGTAACGACAATTTATGGCAAAAATATTGGCGATGAGAAAACATTAGCTATTGGTATTTCTCAGTCTGGAGGTTCTCCAGATCTAAGACTAGCTTTAGAAGGATGTAAGAAAGCAGGATGTACAACTTTAGCTATTGTGAATAAGGAAGAGTCTCCACTAGCAGAAAGTGCAGATCTAGTTTTGCCTGTTAGAGCAGATGCTGAAAATGCTGTGGCAGCAACTAAAAGTGTTATAACGTCACTAGTAGCTTTAGTTAGTATTGTTGCAGAATATAATCAAGATTCATCATTGATGAAAAGTTTAGAAAAACTACCTGAGGCTTTAAAGGAAAGCTTAAAATCAGATTGGTCTGATGCTGTACAGGAACTAAAAGTTAGTAAGAATATGTTCGTAATAGGTAGAGGTTTTGGCTTCCCTATTGCTCAAGAGATGGCTTTAAAGCTTAAAGAAACCTGTGGAATACATGCTGAGGCATTTAGTTCAGCAGAGGTTTTACATGGTCCTTTTGCTTTGATGACACGTACATTTACTACATTTACTATTTTACAAAATGATGAAAGCGCCAAAGGTACTCATGAAATAGTAAAAAGGATGACAGATCTTGATGTAAAAACAATATGTGCGACTACAGATCGAGAATCATCAGCAAAAATTCATTTACATGTTGATGTTGATATTCATCCAATACTTCAAACAATAGTTCTATTACAAGAATTCTATCTTATGGTTAACGAATTAGCAGTATCTTTAGGTCTTAATCCGGATAATCCGGTAAATCTAAAAAAAGTTACCGAAACAGTTTAATTCTTATAAATAAATTTTGAGGCAATTCGGTTATGAATAAATCTATAAAATTAAAGCTTAAAATAACTATTATAATATTTTTCTCAGCAATGGGGGGAATGCTGTATGGCTATGATATAGGTGTAATTAATAGTGCTTTTCTATTTATAAAAGATGATATCCCAATGAGTGCATTTGAGACATCTTTATTAGGAGGATCTGTTTTATTTGGTGGTGCATTTGCTATATTAGTTGCAGGTATAGTAGCTGATATTATTGGTAGGCGAAATACCCTTAAGTTATCAGGTCTTGTTTTTATAATTTCTGTATGGATGATTTATGAATCTAGTAGTTACGAGTTTTTATTAACTTCTAGGTTAGTTCAAGGTATTTCTGTAGGTTTTATTACAGTTACTGTACCACTATATCTTACAGAGACAGTTCCTAGTAATATTAGGGGTGTAGCTGTTACATGTTTTCAACTCTTTTTGACAGCAGGAATTTTAATCTCAAATTATGTCGGGCTATTATTTGAGAGCACCCGAGACTGGAAGGCAATGTTTTTAACATCACTTATTCCTGCGTTAATATTCTTTTTTGGTTGTTTCTTTATCCTAAAATCTCCTAGATGGCTAATACTTAAAAATAAAGATTCAGAAGCAAAAACTGTTTTACAAAATTTCTTTAGTAAAAGTGAAGTAGAGTCGCAAGTTAAGCAGGTTAAAGATACATTAAAAGATAGTAGTCAAAGTTTGCTTCATATTTTTACCAATAAGCATTATGTTGTACCAACTGTAATAGTTATTTCTGTAGCAATTCTAAATCAATTAACAGGTATTAATAGTATATTGCAGTACTCATCTAGCTTGCTAAAAGAGGCAGGTTTAGGAGGTAACTATGTATCAATTGTTGGTGGGATAACTATTACAGCAATTAATTTCTTGACAACTTTATTAGCTGTTTTTATAGCTGAAAAAATAGAAAGGAAATTTATCGTCACATTTGGGACGTTCATGGTTGCTATTACTTTAATATTAACAGGTATAGCATTAGTAGTTTTACCTCCATCAAATATTAAAGGATGGGTTCTACTTATTGGATTGATATGCTTTGTATTTTTCTTTGCTATAGGTTCTGGATCATATGTCTGGGTAATATTATCAGAACTTCTTCCTAATAATATTAGAAGTAAAGCACTTGGTCTTGCTCTATTTTTAAATAGTATGGCTTCTGCAGTATTAGCATCAGTGTTTCTTCCAATAACAGCTAATTTAGGTGATAGTAGTATGTTTTTTATTTGTGGAGCATTTACATTGCTGTTTGGGTTTATAGTATTAAAATTTGTACCTAAAACTACGGGTCGTTCATTAGAAGACATTGAAAAAGAATTTATGAAATCTTAATTTTAAGCAGGATTATCTATATCAATAAACTTTGTATCTAAATCAAAGTTTTTTTCTAATAGTTTAGCAATAGCTTTTGCACCTTCTTTTTCAGTTGCATGGTGTCCAGCTGCTATATAGTTTATACCTAGTTCACGAGCTGTGTGAGTAGTTCTTTCTGATATTTCACCAGATATAAAAGTATCAGCTCCAGCATTATAAGCATATTCTATGAAATCTTGAGCACCACCTGTGCAAATAGCAACTTTTTGATTTTGATTTTTTGCATCTATGACAGTAGGTTGCCTGTTTAGTTTTTCTTGAATAAATTTGCTAAAATTATTTAAGTCTAGATCACAGTCTGCTATTACTGAAATATCAGGTTTAGATCCAGTTTCGAAGAATTCTATATTGCTTAGATTTAGTTTCTTTGCTAAAAGGATATTATTACCAATATCTTTATGCCCATCTAGTGGTAAATGGTAGCCAAAGAGATGTATGCCATTTTTAATAAGTTTTGCGATGCGTTCATATTTCATGCCAACTATAGGATAACTTTCACCTTTCCAAAAATAACCGTGATGAACAACGATAGCATCAGCGTCTTCTTGTATAGCAGAATCAATTAGATCTTGGCATGCTGTAACACCGGTTACAACTTTTTTAATATCTCTATCCCCCTGTATTTGCAGGCCATTAGGTGCATAGTCTTTATAGTCATTTATTTCAAAGTAATTATTTAAGTAATTTTCTAAATCTTTAAAGTACATAGGTCTGAAAAATCAACTTTATAATGGTATAATCTTACATTGTATATTTTCGTATGATTATTTGAAGTATAAATATATTTTTTTGGAATCTTTTATATGAATAAAACAAATGTTGTAAAAGTAGGTAGTGTTTTAATTGGAGGAGATAATCCAGTTGTAGTTCAGTCAATGACTGATACATATACCGCAGATATTGAAAAAACAGTTGAGCAAATTTTAGCTCTGCATAAAGCAGGAAGCGAGATAGTTCGAATTACAGTTAATGATGAGCCAGCTGCAGCAGCTGTTCCTGAAATCGTTAAAGAGTTAGCAAAGCATGATTGCCATGTGCCAATAGTTGGTGATTTTCACTATAATGGACACACACTTTTAAGCAAGTATCCAGAATGTGCAAAAGCTCTAGCAAAGTATCGTATAAACCCAGGTAATGTTGGTTTTGGTAAGAAAAAAGATACGCAATTTGCAGAGATAGTAAAAATAGCGATCGAGAATGATAAACCTGTGCGTATAGGTGTAAATTGGGGAAGCTTAGATCAAGCTCTTTTAGCTAGATTGATTGATGAAAATAATGCTCAAGAGCATCCATTGAGTTTACAGCAGATTATGCATAAGGCTTTGATAACATCAGCTTTAGAGAGTGCTAAATATGCCGAGGAAATTGGCTTAGCTAAAGATAAAATTATAATCTCTTGTAAAGTCAGTGAAGTTCAAGATTTGGTAGCAGTTTATCAAAAATTATCAAAAGAATGTGATTATGCTTTACATTTAGGTCTTACAGAGGCAGGTATGGGTACTAAAGGTATCGTAGCTAGTGCTGTGAGCTTAGGTATATTATTACAGCAAGGTATAGGCAACACTATACGTGTATCTTTGACGCCAGCTCCAAATGCACCACGTACTGAAGAGGTCAGAGTTTGTCGTGAAATATTACAAAACCTAGGTATGAGGACGTTCACTCCAAGTGTGACATCTTGTCCTGGGTGCGGTAGAACAACTAGTTCATTCTTTAGAGAGTTAACTAGTCAGGTAAAAGAGCATTTAGATGAGAAGATGCACCAATGGAAAGAGCAGTACAAAGGTGTTGAAAGTATGAAAGTTGCTGTGATGGGCTGTGTTGTAAATGGACCTGGCGAATCTAAAAATGCTGATATAGGTATAAGTTTGCCAGGTAGTGGTGAATCTCCTGTTGCTCCAGTGTTTATTGATGGTAAAAAAGCACATACTCTACGCGGAGATAATATCTCAGGAGAGTTTATTGAGATTGTTGAGAATTATGTCAAAAATCGTTATGGTTGTGAATAATCTAAAATAGGTATTTAAAACATGTCAGTAGTTTTTGTTAACACGCCTTTTACTAGACTTAAATTAGGTTATACAAATAATACACAAGGTTTTAGTAAAGAAAAATATGCTAAATTAAACCTGTCAGATAGTGTTGGTGATAAACACTTAGTAGTGGAAAAAAACCGTAATTTATTTAAGTCTTATGTAAATGCTGATGTCAAATGGTTAAGACAAAATCATACAAATATTGTCAAAAATTTTGACGAATACGATGGTGAATTTTGTGATGCTATATTTACAAGTAGACCAAAGCAAGCTTGTGTTGTTTTAACAGCAGATTGTTTACCAATAATTTTGTTTGATAAGCGCATGACTAAGGTTGCTGCAGTACATGCAGGCTGGAAAGGTTTATCTAAAGGAATATTAGAAGAAACATTAAAAGAATTTGTTGGTCTTGATATAGTTGCATGGCTTGGTCCTTGTATTAGTGAACCATATTATGAAGTTGGTAAGGATGTTCACGATAAGTTTGTACAGCAACATGAAAACTTTGGTCAAGCCTTTAGGCAAAAAAGTGATGAGAAATATCTATTTGATATGAAATTTATTGCTAAACAAATATTAAATGATAACCATTGTTTCGATATAGTTGATTCTGGTTTATGCACGTATAGTAATAAAAGATTTTACTCATATCGTAAAGAAGGCATAACAGGTAGACAAGCTACATTCGTATGGTTTGAGTAGTTATTTTAAAGTAAAAGGTTTGTTTGAATGGTTATAGAAGAGCTTGAATTATCTAGAAAACAAGTAAAAAAAGCTGGAGATATATTTAGGCATATTGATAGTGTAAGTCAAGAAGAGTCTAATAGTGCTTTTGATATTTTATCGGAATGGAGAGCTCGACATATAGAACCATTAAATCTAGCTTATAAATTAGTAAAAAGATATACATTGAAATATGATAGTAAAGCTTTTTTTGGTCAAAGATTAAAAAGAGCAATATCTATTATTCATAAACTTGAAAGAATACCTAAGCTAAACTTAGCTAGAATGCAAGATATTGCAGGCTGTAGGGCTATTGTAAAAGATTACAAAACTTTGAGAAAGATAGACTCTGGACTACTTAAAAGTAAAGCTATTGATAAGTCAAAAGGCAAAGATTATATTATAGAGCCAAAGCAAGATGGCTATAGAGGCATTCATAGGATATACAGATATACGGGTAATAAAGTTTATTGTAAAAACCTAATGGTAGAAATTCAGCTAAGAACAGAGTTGCAACATGCTTGGGCAACAGCAGTTGAAATTATTGATACTTTTGAGAAAGAGAATCTTAAAATAGGTCAGGGCTCTCAAAATTGGAAAGAATTTTTTTATTTAGTTTCTAATGAGTTTGCAAAACTAGAAGAGCTACCGAATATAGATGTTAATGTTAATAAGAATGACTTGGTGAATTTAGTAAAAGAATTAAATGTACTTGATAAGTTACAGAGCTACAGTGTTGTTTCGAAGATTACAGATGATGCGAAAGAAAAAATAAAGGATTTTCTGCTTATCCGTTTAAATAAAAAGGAGAAGCGAGTTTCGGTATCTAGTTATTCAGATGATTCATTAGCAAAGGAAACATATAAGGCTATGGAGAAAGAATATACTAATAATGATGATTATGATGTTGTCTTGGTGCATACACAATCGATAAAGGAACTAAAAAAGTCGTATCCTAATTATTTTGCAGACTCGAGATTATTTATTGAGAAACTAAAGCAAATATTATAGATAAAAAAGCAAAAGAGGAAAACATGTCTGAAAAATTACAAGTTTTAAAAGAAATAATGAAACAAAAGGGCTATGATTTTTATCTAGTACCTTCTACTGATGATCATAATAATGAGTATTTACCAAAATGTTGGCAGTATCGTGCTTGGATTAGTGGATTCGATGGTTCTGCTGGTGATGTATTAGTGACAATGGCTGAATCTTTTCTATCAACTGATGGTAGATATTTTTCTCAAGCAGAAGCTCAGCTAGATAATGAGTATTTTACTTTATTAAAACAGACTAGTTTTGAGTCAAAAATTGAAGAGTGGTTAAAGGAAAATTTTAAAGGTAAAACGTTAGCAGTAGACCCTAAGAAGATTGGTATTGCTAGGGCTGAAAACTTACTTTCAATTGCTAAAGAGAATGGTGGGAAAGTTGTTTTTGATAACGAGAATCTAGTTGCACAAGCGCAGAAAAAATTAAACCAAGAAACTCCTGTTCCAACTGAAAAAGTATTTATTCATGAGATTCAATATGCTGGTCAATCTGTTGACTCAAAATTAAAGAATATTAGAAGCTACCTAAAGTCTATAGATGCAGAATGCTTGATTGAAACAAGCTTAGATTCAATTATGTGGGCGTTGAATATTAGAGGTAGAGATATAAAAAATACGCCTTTAGCTATTTGCTATATGGTTGTAACAGTTGAGAATACTTTTTTATATATCAATGTTGATAAGATCACCGATGAAGTTAAAGAACAGCTTACTCAGAATAATGTTGTAATATTAAATTATGAAGAATTTTTTAATGATTTAAAAAGATTTGCAGCAAAATTTGTAATCGATAAAAATGTTGCAAGCTACGCGGTTAAATTAGCTGTAAGTGCAAATGAACATAGTAAGCTAATACAGGGAAATAATCCTATAGTCATAAGTAAAGCACTAAAAAACTCTATCGAGATAAATGGTGCTAAAGATGCACATAAAAAAGATGCTGTAGCATTTATTAAGTGGTGGCATTGGATGGAAAACAACTTCGAAGATGCTACTGAGCTAAGCGCTAAGGCAAAATTAGCAGAGTTTCGTTCACAACAAAGAAATTATTTAGAAGATAGTTTTGACTATATAGCTGGATATGCGGAACATGGAGCCTTACCTCACTACAATGCTACAGAAGAATCAAATAAACAAATCAAAGATGATGCTCCATTTTTGTGTGACTCTGGAGGTCAGTATAAAGAAGGAACTACTGATATCACAAGGGTACTTCACTTTGGCAGACCATCAAAAGAGCATAGAAGGTATTATACCTTAGTATTAAAAGGGCACTTAGGCCTTGGTAGAGCAGTTTTTCCTAAAGGAACAACTGGGTCTCATCTTGATGTTTTAGCTCGTGAACATCTATGGCACTTCTGTGCAGATTATAGTCATGGGACTGGTCATGGTGTTGGTAGCTTCTTAGGTGTGCATGAAGGACCTCAAAGAATAAATTCAGCATCAAAAGTAGAGCTTATGCCTGGTATGATTTTAAGTAATGAGCCTGGAGCATATTTTCCTGGTGAGTTCGGTATTAGAATCGAGAACTTATGTTATGTAAAACAACGTAATCAAGAGTCTCCTACTGGACATGGACAATTTTATTGTTTTGAAGATTTAACTTTGATTCCATATGAGTTCAAGATGATTGAAACGTGGATGTTAACCTATACTGAAAAGAAAACAATCAATAATTACTATAGTAGAATTAGAAAAGAGGTTTTACCGTTGATTGAAGAGCAAGAGATTAGAGATTTCTTATTGTTTAAAACAAGACATATTAAATAATACACAAATTTACAGATAGCATGATTAAATCATGCTATGACAGAAGTATTAAAAATGGCAAAAAAAACAACAAATAAAAAAGATAATCCTAAAGGTAGTAAAAACTCTACTTTAAAATTTATAAAAATATTTATATTCTTAGGTTTAGCTATCGCTGGAGGTTTTTCAGGAACATTCTTTGATAAGTATGATTTAAAAGAGAAATTCATAAGTTTTAGACATAATATCTATAACTACTTTTCAAGTGATCCTGTTAAAGATAACTATACTGCAAAAGATAATGAAAATATTGTAGCTAAGTTTTTTTCTCAAAATGATGATGCTAAAGTCAAAAAGCAGCAAGCAAATCAATTCAATGATCTAAAGCAGTATTCACCTCAAAGAACTTTACCTGCAGTAACTAATTATTGTCATGATTTCTTAATTTATGGTAATCCTAGCTTTGATGTAACAAGTGGCTTAGGTCAAACAAATCTATACTTATGTAGAGATGGCTATGTAGTTGGTTATAACTATAAAACTAAAGAAGCAAGCTGGGTAGCCTTTAAGCTAACAAAAGCAAAAGTAGCTAATAAGCTTAAGAGAAACGATAGGTTTAAAGAAGATGATGATGTACCTTTTGTCTATAGAGCTACATTAGATGACTACTCACATTCTGGTTATGATCGAGGACATTTAGCATCTTATGCATCTATGGACTTTAGTAAAAAATCTGCAGAAGAGTCATTTTTATTATCAAATATGTCACCACAGAAGGCTGGTCTTAATAGACAAGGTTGGGAGAGATTAGAAAGAGATGAGCGTATTTGGGCAAACATGTACGATAGTATATATGTCTATACTGGGCCAATATACAAAAAGCAGAAGATCCATAAAACTATAGGTGATAATAAAATTGCTGTGCCTGATTATTTCTTTAAGATAATTTATGTACCATCTAAAAATAAGGCTATAGCTTTTGTAATGCCAAACGCAAGAGTTGATAAAACAAAGATTGCTAACTATAGGGTTTCTATAAAAGATATTGAACAACGTACGGGATTACATTTCTTAGATAATATTCCAGATAGAAGCATGGTTGTAGATAATGTTTCATCAATGTGGAGAACTTCTTATTTTTAATTATTCAATTGAACATTTTTTCTTGATCATTATTTGTGAAGAGGTATTTGGCAGCCTTATTTAAAATCTGCACCGTAGGGCGTATAGTTAAAATAAGATTTATGATGTTCTTGAGCATTTTCAAGTTTAGAAAAAGTATCACTATATGTAAGATGGGAATTTCTTTTTTGATACTTATCCCATAGATCTTTATTATGAAATTCATCTTGAGAAGAGGCACAGCTTGATAATGTAGATATTAAAAATAATAAAAATATAGTTTTTTTTAACATAGTTCTATGTATAATGATTATATAGATTAAATTATTGCTGTTATTTTATCAGATTAAATAGGCAATAATTAGTATCAATTTTTTATTTTTATAAAGATATATTTTTATATATTTTGGCTTTGCTTATTAATTTTTAATTAGTGCTATCAAATCTCCCTATGTGCTTTTAAAAACTATATTGCTATTCTATAGCTTCTTTCATTAGCGTGGGGATATAGAATCAATTATGGATACAAGGGAAAAGGTTTCTTTAGTTGAGTTAATAACAGTAATAGCACTGGCTACAGTTTTAATTTCTATTACAATGCCAATATATGCAAATCATAGAGTAAGAAATAGAATTCTTTTAGAATTAGAAAAACTAAAATCAATCTCACAATATGTAACAAATGAATCAGGAACAATTAATTATTCTTTAGAAGATTTAAAGAATATACCAAGTAGTTTTCATATAGATGATAATGGAGTTATAGCTTTAAATACGAATAATATAGTTGCTAGCTCGTCAATATCCTTGGTTCCAACGTTAACATCTGGTGCTATCATTTGGAAATGTATTTCGATTGGATTAGCTCAGTCTCAAACACCAGAGCCTTGTGTAAGCGACTCAACACCTAAAAAGAACCTTGTTAAATCATTATACGATCCTGCAAAAGATCCAGATACTTTTACTTTCATTCAATCTGGTGAGGTGGGTTTAAAAGCTAACTGCATAACATATAAATGTACGATTGCAGAAATTAAAGGTAAAAGATGGTTAGCTCAATATATCGATCAACTTAATATTATCCAGCTGTATAAAGAAGATTCTGATTATTTAATAAACTTATATACAGATAATTTAACTATAGATCCTTCGATAGTTAATTCAGAATTATTACAGCAATTTGTTGATGAGTCTATGCTATGAGGTTGTTTAATAGTTAAATATGGGGTTTATATGAAAAATAAAGGCTTTTCAGTAGTCGAATTAATGGTAGTTATAGCTATAATAGCAATTATAGCAGCAATAGCTATACCCATGTATTCCAACTATAAAGTCAGAGCAAAATTATCAAATGCAGATACTACAGCTCGAATCTATATTAATGAAATTACTGATCATACATATCAAACAGGCAAGTTTCCTGCTGAAGACTCTGAGTTATGGAACTGTGAGGATATAAATAGAAGTTATGTTACACAAGTCTGTAAGGAAAGAACCGATTCTCAAAATGCAGTTATCAAAATTTATGTTGATCAAAACTTAGTGCCAGATGTTGAAGATCCATATTATCAGTATGATTTGGCTTTAGTTGAGTAATAGGAGTTATTTAATGGATATTAAGAAATTAATAATTATTATTTGGGGTACTTTCTTTAGTTTAGTATTTTTAAATGCTAAAACTCTTGTAATAAATAAATCAGCAGGGAATATGCCTAGTAGTTTGATTACTGGAATATCAACATCTAACTCTGGTAATAATGGTGGATCGGCAGGAAGTCTAGTAGACTCTTTATATGATGCGGCTGCCGATGAAGATCCTTTTACATTTACTCAGAATGTTCTTGGTAATGAATACACAGGAGTTAGTGCTGACTGTACAAATCATAAATGTGCAGTTGCTGAAATTAATGGTGCAAGATGGATGGTTCAAGAGGTTCCTGCTACTAGTCAAATTTTTTTATACAAAGAAGATTCAGATGATTCAGTTACTCTGTATTCTTCATATGAAGGTGGTACAACTGTAGATCCATCAAGAGATGATGCTGAGCAGTTGCAACAACTTGTTGATGAATCTATAACATTATTTAATGAGAATTAATTACTAAATTTTTATTTGCTTTAGATACCATTTATCCATAGATATTATACAGTTACCATATTTAACTGACTCATAAGTTCCATCTTTATAGCTAGAGCTAATATCAGAGCATATTTTATTACGATATTCTTTAAAAAATTTAATATTGTGGTTTTGTACCTTATCTAACTTATTGTCATACTTTTGCATTTGTGATTTTAAACATTTATTTATTTGGTAAGTATTACCATGACATAAAGTATCTGCAAATATTAAAATAGGTGATATTGTGAAAATAGTAAGTAACAGCTTTTTCATTATTATAAAATCCTGTAATGTTTATATTGCTAAAATATAGCTATCTAAGTCAATAAAATTAGCTATTTTATTTTTCTCTGTGGTGGTGATGAAAACCTGAGATTTTAGTTTTTTTAGATAGTCAAATAATGTTTGCGTGTGGGTGTTATCTAATTCTGAGGTTATATCATCAATTAGATAAATACATTTATTTTCATTCTCAATATTGTGTATCTCTCCTTGAGCTAACTTGATAGCGCAGATAAGAAGTTTTTGTTGACCTCTTGAGAAAATATCTTGTATAGGCTTATTATTAACTGTTAGAACCATATCTGCCTTGTGAGGGCCGTGATTGGTAACTTTATATCTATTATCATAATCAAATGATTCTTGGAGTACTTGTGAAAGCTCTTTGTGTGAATTCCAGCCACGAGAATATTCAATATCTAATTTTAAATCTGGATTAAATTGTGAAAGGATTTCATAGATTTTAGGCTTTAGCTTTGTAAAGTAAACTTGCCTTTTTGAATCTAATATATTAGCAAATTCACAAAGTTTTTTATCTATGCTGACTATATAAGCATAAGGATAGTTTTGCTTAAGAGCAGAGTTTCTTTGCTTTACTAAAAATTTGGTTTGTTGCCATATTTTTAAGAAAGTCTTATCAAGATAAAATGCACCCCAGTCTAACACTTTACAACGTTGTTGAGCTCCTGAATTTATAATGTTAAAACTTTCTGGATTCATTAGTTGTATTGGTAGAGTTCGGGTTATTTCAGTATGATTTTTTTGGATTTCGCTATTTAGTTTTGAAATATTATTACTATTTTTTTTACGTGATATAGAAATAGTTATTTCATCTGGATTATGTGATTTTGTATAAATTATGAATTCATCAGCATCATGGTTTATTATTCTATTTAGCTGAGAGCTACGAAATGATCTACTATGAGATAAGAAGTAAATCGCTTCAAGAATTGATGTTTTCCCAGAGCCATTTTTACCAACTATAAAATTTATATTATCTTTAAAATCAAAACTTTTAAAAGGTATATTCCTAAAGTTTTGCAGACGTAAGTTGGATATATACATTTTAGATAAATTCTAAGCTAGTATTATAAATTTGTTGTTTTAGTATATCAGGATTTAGATCATAAATATTGCTTAAGAGTTCAAAAATTTTAGGTATATTTTTAGGAGTATTAATATTTTCATTGCTGTTATAGAGCAGCATATCTGGTGAATCTGTTTCTAAAACAATATTTTTAGGATCAATTTTACTTAAAGTATCTTTGAGTTTTGTTTTGGGATATGAGAGTATGCTACCAACCCCAAGCTTAAAACCAAGTTCTATATATTTTTGCGCAATATCATAATTAGCATTAAATGCATGAATAATTCCACCATGCTTAAACTTTAGATCTTTGAGAGTTTTTAAAACTTCATTATGTGATTTAACTGAATGGATAATAACTTTTTTATTGAGATTTCTAGCAATACTGACTTGAGCTGAAAATAATTTTAATTGCTTGTTAAAATTATCAAATCTTTTATCAAGACCTATCTCACCAATTAATTTTGTTGCTGCTTCTTGTGTATATGACTCTAAATCATTTAAATCAGAGTTTGAGTGTTTATCTATAAAAATAGGGTGTAACCCAAAGCATATATGGATATTGCTAAACTCTTTATTTAAAGCTATGAGACTATCCCATGAGACTCTTTGAGTAGCTGGATTTATAAAATGTTTAATTTCTAAATCACCACATCTATTTATTAAATCTTTACGGTTTTCGTCAAAAACTTCAAAATCTAAGTGGCAATGAGTATCAATAAACATATATGATTATTAGTTAAATTCTTTGGGTTATTAAGTTATAATACACGAAGTTACAACTTATCCAATATACTAAAATGTCATGCTGAATTTATTTCAGCATCTCACAAATGCTACAAATTATATTGAGATCCTGAAACAAGTTCAGGATGACTTATTGGTTTTGTTGTTGTTTTAGATATTAAAATAAACATTTATTTATAAGGTTTGTAAATGAGCAAAGTTACAAAAGATTTTTTATTTGAACTAGGTACAGAAGAGTTACCTCCAAAAGCACTTAAAAAGCTATCTCAATCACTATTAGAAAGTGTTGAAAATCAACTTAAAGAAGCAAAAATAGATTTTGCTGCAACAAAATGGTTTGCATCACCAAGAAGACTATCTTTTATAATCAAAGATCTAGCATCATCTCAAGATGACATAGTAGTTGAAAAGCAGGGGCCTTTAGTAAGCATTGCATATAAAGATGGTGAGCCAACTAAAGTTGGTTTAGGGTTCGCTAAATCTTGTGGTGTAGATCTAGATCAGCTAGACAAAATAGAAACTCCAAAAGGGGACAAACTATTTTATAAAACGACTCAAACTGGTCAAGCTACAGTAAAACTACTACAAGATATTATTACAAAAGCTCTAAAACAATTGCCAATTCCAAAAATGATGCGTTGGGGCGACTCGCCAGTTGAATTTGTAAGACCTGTACATTGGGTTTTAGCCTTATATGGTAAAGATGTTGTTGATATGCAAATACTAGGACATAAAGCATCTAATATAACTTATGGGCATAGATTCCATCATCCAGAAGCTATAGCTGTTCAGAATATAGCTGATTATGCTGAGTTATTAGCTAATGCTATGGTGCTAGTAGATTGGGATCAACGCAAGCAAAAGTTAGTTGAGCAGGCAAAAGCTATTGCTAAGCAAAATAATTATCAAGTTGTCTTAGATGAAGATTTGGTTGAAGAGGTTTGCGCAATTATTGAATATCCAAATGCGATGCTATGTAGCTTTAATGAAGATTTCTTAAGAGTTCCTCAAGAGGCTCTAATATCTTCAATGGAAGAGCATCAAAAATGTTTTGCTCTTCTAGATAATAATGGAGATTTGGTTGCGCATTTTATCACAATTTCAAATATCCAAAGTAAAAAACCAGAACTAGTAACAACTGGTAACCAAAAGGTTATGAATGCTAGATTAGCAGATGCTGCCTTCTTCTATGACACAGACTTAAAGCATTCATTAGATAGTTTATTACCAAAATTAGAGAATGTAACATTCCAAAATAAACTTGGCAACATGCATCAAAAAGCTCAAAGAATAGCCGATATATCACAAAACTTAGCCGAGCTAAGTAATGTTGATACACAACAGGCTTATAGAGCTGGACTGTTAGCAAAGGCAGACTTGATATCTGATATGGTTTTTGAGTTTACTGATCTTCAGGGGATAATTGGTAAATATTATGCAAAAGCACATGGCGAGTCTAAAGTTGTAGCAGATGCTATAGAGCAGCAATATTGGCCTAAATATTCAGGCGCGGAACTTCCAAGGACTGATGTGGCAGCATGTGTTGCTTTAGCTGAGAAATTAGATACTTTAGTTGGTATATTTGGTATTGGACAAAAACCAACAGGTAATAAAGATCCATTTGCCCTAAGAAGATCAGCTATTGGAATATTACGTATATTAAGAGATACAAATATTGATATTTCTTTAGAAAAAGTTATTGATGTTGCTATAGCTAGTTATAAAAAAGTTAATAACTTAGAGCTTAAAACTGATGTCAAAACTGAAATTGTAGCTTTTTGTATAGACAGATTGAAAAATTTATACAAAGAAGAAGGTGTTGCAGTAAACTCTTTTGAAGCTATTAATAATACTGATTATGATTCGATAAAAGATTTTGCAGCTAGAGTAAAAGCTGTAAATAACTTTAATAGCTTAGATAAAGCACAAAGTCTTATAGCCTCTAACAAGCGTGTAGCTAATATCTTAGCTAAAAATGCTAAAGAAAAAGTAGATGCTTATGATATTGAGTTAGCTAAATCTACAGGAAATGAATATGAGTTGGCATTAGCTTATAGTATAGAAGAAATTACTCCTGATCTTGAAAAATATATAAAAAATAGAGAGTATAACTATGCTCTAGAATTACTAAGTAGTTTAGATAAGGTGGTTAGTGAATTTTTTGATAATGTTATGGTTATGGATGAAGATATCAAGGTTAGGCAAAATAGAATCACATTACTTGCTAATCTTCATAAGCTTTTTGCTGATGTTGCAGATATATCTAAGCTATAGGTTTCGTTTCTTTAAATAAAATCTTTATTTCATAACTTTCTTATTCTATTATTATCTTATTACTATGTTTAGTGATGTATAAGATGTCAAATCAAAAAAATGTTTTAGGAACTGATTTAAAACCTTGTTGTTTAAATCCAAAGACTGGGTTCTATAGGGATGGTTTTTGCCACACTGATGAACATGATCAGGCTCGTCATGTTGTATGTGCAATAATAACTAAAGAGTTTCTAGAGTATACAGCATCTCGGGGTAATGATTTATCAACACCAAATCTTGCTTTTGATTTTCCAGGTCTTAAACCAGGAGATAAATGGTGCTTATGTGCTTTAAGATGGTTAGAAGCTTATGAGAATAATTGTGCTCCTGAAGTTGTTCTTGAATCAACCCATGAGTCAGCACTTGAATTAATTAAAAAAGAATATTTACTAGAAAAAGCTTATTCAAGTATAAGCGTATAAGCTATTGGTGTTTTTGGTTTAATTTATAAATGCCAAATAAAAGTCCTATTGTTAGTATGCAAAATCCAAGTTGGGCATATGGTGATGCAATTACAAGATCTCTGCCATGGTAAAAGCTAACGATATAGCTACCACTTGCAGCAACCATATTTTTTGTGAAGTTTATTATAGAGTTAGCTGTACCAAAACTATGGTCTATTTGATCTATGGCAAATGAATATATCAAAGTAGAGCCAAAAGATACGCTTGCACATAAAACTAGCATTGTTAGAGTATATATCAGAGCATTATCCAAATTTAGACTGTTAAAGATTATTAGAACAATGCAACTTAGAGTAATTAGAGCAACACTATAATATAAAAATTTTAGCTGTTGAACACTACTAGAGTTCTTTTTGATAATCATATTTGCAAATATAGAGCCAACACAACATACTCCATAGTAAAAACAGTACCAAAACGATCCTGTTGCATAGTCACCAAGGTATATCAAAGCAGATGATGATATGTATATAAATAGCGCTGCAAAAATAGTTCCGCTAGCAACTGTAGCCAACATAAATCTAATATTTACTAAGTGTTGAAAATAACCAGGGATTAGTTTTAGTAAGCTGCTTTTTCTATCCTTATGATCTAAAGTTTCTTCAATTATACAAGCACATATAAGCATAACAACACCATAGAAGGTAAGAAAGTGAAAAGTGCTTTGCCAGGTGTGTGTTAAGTTTGTAAGTATAGTTCCAATAATTGGTGCTACTATAGGAGCTACAAGTAATATCATAATAATTGTAGCGATAAGATTAGTTAACTGAGCCCCTTTATAACAATCTCTTGCGATTGAAAATGCTACAACAGCTCCCACAGAATCTGCTAATCCTTGAATTAATCGCATAGTTTCAAGCATCTGAAAGTTATAGCTATATGAGCATGAAACAGTACTTATTATATAGATAATACTGCCTATGATAATGACATTTTTACGCCCATATTTATCTGATATGGCACCCCAAAATAGCATACCAAAAGAGAAGCCAACAAAATAGGTGGCAAACGTTGTC
Organism: Francisella uliginis; assembly: GCF_001895265.1. Classification (NCBI taxonomy): domain Bacteria; kingdom Pseudomonadati; phylum Pseudomonadota; class Gammaproteobacteria; order Thiotrichales; family Francisellaceae; genus Francisella; species Francisella uliginis. The sequence goes on along the minus strand of NZ_CP016796.1, from coordinate 1,325,085 downwards.
AAAACTGTACTATTACTAACACCAAAGTCATTAGCAATTAATGGAATCGCTGGAGCATATGTATTTACAGCTAGAGGAGGTAGAGCTGCAAACAGAGCAAGAACTATTGGGAAAAGCTTAGAGTTTCGAGTTATATAATTCATAGAAAAAAGAAGAATATTTATTATTTTATTTAATGATCTCTAGTATATACTCTTTTAATTTTTTACCAACTACTTTGTGCCTCCAGCCATTTAATAATTTACCCTTAGAGTAATTATTATCGACACCTAGATTATATGCTAAAGATTTTATATCTTTTCGTGAAGCGATTATACTACTATCAAAGTTAAAATCTTTAGTCTGAGCATCAAAATATGCAACTATTTTATTATTGATATCAGAAGATATCTTATTACTTATTTGTTTTTTCTCAATCAGGCTATCTTGTACATTATGAGCTGATTTAATAACATCGATGATTGCTTTTTTTAGCCAAGGTTTGAGTTTCTTTATCTCAGGGTGTTTAAAGTCGTCGATAGATTTTGGTTTGGCATGAGCTATGAGATATAAGACTTTATTGTTAAACATAAATCTTACAGGAATATTTTTCTCTTGAGCAACTTGTTCACGCCATTGTGCTATTGCTATAGCATTTCTTTGGATTTCTTCATCAAATTTTTGGATATTACCTATTTTTGTATGAATGATCTCAACAGAGTTAAATTCTGTCTTTTGAATATCTAGAAGTTCTTGTTCATAGAAATCCTTATATTCACAGTCATCAAGCTTTGTATTAAGGTGATCACGTATTTCTATAAGGTGTTCAACATCTTTAATAGCGTAGTTTATCTGCTTTTCAGATAATGGTCTTTTACGCCAGTCAGAAAACTGAGATTCTTTTTCCATATCAATGTCAAGTATCTCTTTCATAAGAGACTTTAGTGATAGTTGCGTCTGAAAGCCAAGAAATGTTGCTGCAAGTTGAGTATCAAAAATATTATTAACTTCACAATCAAAAAATCTTTTGATTATAGGAATGTCATTCGTTGCAGAATGAATAATTTTTTCGATATTATGATCTTCAAAAATCTTTTTAAGCGTTGAAAAATCTAGCCCTACAAGGGTATCTATCAAAAAAACTTCATTTTCAGTAGCTATTTGGATTAGACAAAGCTCTGGATAATATGTACGCATCCAGTAGAACTCAGTATCTACAGCAATTCTATTTGAATTTTCTAAAGTAATTATTAAATTGCTTAATTGTTTAGTTGTATTTATTATCATTTTTATAATTTATTAAGAGGTTTTTTCCACGCTGTTGTTGCAATCTGTTTAGCATTTTGCGTGATTAGGTTGCCATGAGCTAGGATAATCTTATCAAAATCCCATTCTAATATATTTTGTAAAGATTGAGCAGCTAATTTTTTATCTTTCCAACCTAGTTGGTATTCGGGTGCTGGTTTTGCTTTGTTCCACATTCTAAAAATTAGCCACCATATTTTAATACCAAAACCTATGTTTTGTGTCTTATTGCCAATATTCTCTATAATATCAACAACAATCAAAGTTTTTGTCTCTTTATGCAGCAATACAACTTCATTCATGATTTTAGAACCAAGAATAGGTTGCTGCTTAAACTCACTTAGTAAAGTTTCTTCTGTAAGAATACCATCATATTTTAGATTAGGTTGCTTTTTCTCAATCCCTTTACAAATATAAGTTTTGGCATTTGGGAAAGCTTTTTGAGCTGAGTCAATGTATAAATGGTGAAAATTACCTGGGGCAAATATATAACTTACGTCACCAAGTTTAAGTATTTCCTGTTTAAGCTTTTCATCGATTTCACATGGTGAATGAATGAGAACTGATCCATCATCTAATTTAATTAATGTTGTGCGAGAACTAAATTTGACACCTGAATATTTTATAGGATATTCAATAATCCATATTTTATTTTCTATAAAAGAAATTATTTCGTACATGTACTTTATTTTTATGATACATAGAATAAATTAAACTAATATATATGGTAACATTTTCACATATATATTAGTTAATAAAAATTAGATGATTTCTGATAATTCTAAAGATTTTGATTTGAAAAGCTTTTTAGCCAACTTAACGACTCATTCAGGTGTTTATCGTATGATTGATAAATATGGTGAGATAATTTACGTAGGTAAAGCAAAGAATCTTAAAAATCGTGTTAATAGTTATTTTTCAAAAGGCGCTAAAGATAGCAAAACTTTAATGATGGCAGCTCAAGTCGTTAGGATTGAGATAACTATTACCCCAAGTGATTATGAGGCATATTTATTAGAGAATAATTTAATTAAGCAACATAGGCCTAAGTATAATATCCTTTTTAAAGATGATAAAAGTTATCCATATCTAGTAATTTCACGTGATAAGTTTCCTAGAGTTTCTTTCTATAGAGGTAAATCAGCATATAAAAAAGGTCAATGTTTTGGTCCCTATGTTTCAATATCCTCAGTGAAAAATACTTTAAACATTATCCAGAAAATATTTCCTATTCGACAATGTGAAAATTCATACTATAAATCTAGAATTAGACCATGTTTGCAATATCAGATTAAACGTTGTTTAGCCCCCTGTGTAGGATTAGTTTCTCAAGAGCAATATGATGAGCAGTTAGCAATATTAAAGAAATTTCTAGCAGGTAAGTTTAGTAGTGTTTTAGAAGAAGTATCTGAGAAAATGTATCAAGCTTCAGAAAATATGGAGTATGAAAAAGCTCAGATCTATCGTGATCAGCTAGTAGTACTGCGTAAATTACAGCAGCAACAAATAGTAGATATACAAGCAGATAAAACTTTTGATGTGGTTGGTATTTATATACAAGATAACTATGCAAGTATTGCCTTATTACAAATTCAAAATGGTGATGTTATTGCAGATAGGCACTGGAGTATTGATGTAAAAGGTCAGGATAAAACCTCAATAATGCATGCATTTTTATCACATTTTTATTTAGGTGATGAAATTCGTAATATTTGGCCAAAAAATATAATCTTATCAAAGGTTGATTTTAGTGAGATACAAGATCTTATGACAAGTATTTCACAGAAAATAGGTCAGTCAATAAACTGGATATTAGCACCAGCTGCAGATAATCTAAAATGGTTAAAGTTAGCAGAAGTAAATGCTCGTCAAAAGTTAAATATATACACAAGCTCAAAATCACAATATCAAAAACGCTTAGATTCATTAAAAGAGTTTCTTGAGCTTGATCAAGATATTAAACGTATTGAGTGCTTTGATATTTCACATTTTCAAGGTGAGGCAACTATTGCTTCATGTGTTGTTTATACAGATGAGGGCGAGGATCGTAAATCTCATCGTAGGTATAATATCAAAGATGTCAAAGCAGGAGATGATTATGCTGCCATTCATCAAGCTGTTTCACGGCGAGTAAGTTCAGGATTAGAAGCTGATAATCTTCCAGATGTAATGATAATAGATGGCGGTAAAGGGCAGATCCATCAGGCTGAGGCAGTATTTAGAGAATTTGGGATTCAAGATAAAGTTCAGCTTGTGAGTCTTGGTAAGGGTGTTGAGCGAATTAGTGGTAAAGAAAAGATCTATAAAGGCTTTGATGATACTGAATATACCTTAGATGAACATAATCCAGGGTTCTTACTTTTACGCCAAGTTAGAGACTCTGCACATGATCATGCTATTAAAGGTCAAAGAAAGAAAGTTAGCTCAAATAGACAATCATCAATTATCGAAGAGATTGAGGGAGTAGGGCCTAAGCGTCGTAAAGCTTTGATAATGTATTTTGGTGGTTGGCAAGAACTAAGTAAGGCATCAGTTGATGAAATTTCTAAGGTAAAAGGAATTAGTAAAAAATTAGCTCAAGAGATTTGGGAGTGTTTTCATTAAAGTTTAGGATGTATGATATAACTGATCCGAGAGAAATATGTCATTCTACGACTTGATCGTAGAATCTAATTATAAAATTCATAATGATGAGTAGATTATGTGATCACACTTCGACTCCGCTAGGGTGGTAGCAGTCATTTTAAAAGAGGTTTGGGTTGACTATATATGAATAAATTATTTTGTGGTAAAGTTAGTCTTTAATTTGAATATGGGAGATTAATTGGTAATGTCTAACATAAGAAACTTAGCATTATTTTTTATAATTGGAATAGCAATGATAGTTTTTTGCTATTTCTTCGTAGATAGACAAATAGTATGGTTTTTACATGATCATCATTTTAGAAGTTATAAAATATTAGAAATTTTTGCCAATGATATAACTTTTTGGATAACTAAAGTAATTGCTATATTTTATATTTATTTCTTTATTAAACTTGTAATAAAAAAGACTAATGATTTAGATTACAAAGTTTTACTTATAGCAAATGCTGTAGTTATAGGTCAGTTTTTAAAAGATTTTTTGAAAGGAATCTTTGGTAGATATTGGACAGCTACTTTTATTGATAATAACCCATCATTAATTAGAGATCATGTCTATGGTTTTAATTGGTTCCATTCGGGTAATGCCTATGCATCTTTTCCATCTGGGCATGCGACTTTTATAGTATCTTTTTCAATAGCGGCTTGGATATTATTTCCAAAATTACGTTGGCTTTGGATTCTACTAGCAGTCTTAGTTGTGGTTAGTCAGATACTTATGTATTTTCACTTTGCTAGTGATTTAATTGCTGGATCAATGCTTGGCACATTGGTTGGTTATTATACGGCTGGTTTTTATAGTAAAAAAGCATCAGTTTAGTTTAGCAGAATCATAGCATTTAACAAAAACTATAGTTATAAAATGCTGATATGTTAAAATTATCACAAATATTGAATATTTGAATTTTAAAACTACAAATAATATGGAAAATAAACAAAGAAAAGCAATATCACTAATATCTGGTGGTCTTGATTCAATGCTTGCAACAAAGATGATGTTAGAGCAAGGTGTTCATGTTGAGGGTATAAATTTTTTTACAGGTTTTTGTGTTGAAGGGCATACTCATGCGATTCGTAAACATGATAAAGAAAAACAAAAAAGAAATAATGCGCTATGGGTTGCTGAACAACTTGGTATAAAACTACATATCATTGATGTGATAGAAGAATATAAAGATGTACTTCTAAATCCTAAATACGGTTATGGTGCAAATATGAACCCATGTCTTGATTGTAAAATCTTTATGGTGCGTAAAGCAAAAGAATGGGCTATAGAAAATGGTTTTGACTTTATTATAACAGGTGAAGTTATTGGTCAAAGACCAATGTCCCAGCGTAAAAGCACTATGCCAGTAGTACAAAAACAATCAGGTATTGATGATTTACTTCTTAGACCTCTTAGTGCAAAGAATTTACCGGAAACTAAACCTGAAAGAGAAGGTTGGGTTGATAGATCTAAGCTAATGGGAATCACGGGACGTGGTAGAAAAGAGCAAATGAAAATGGCGCGTGATTGGGGTATCGAAGACTATGCATCTCCAGCTGGAGGTTGTTGTTTCCTTACAGATAAACAATATTCTGATAAGCTAGTTGATCTATGGCAGGCGCGTAATTCAAAAGAATATGAGTTTGATGATATTATGCTTCTAAAAGTTGGCAGACACCTTCGTTTTAAACCAGAATATAAATTGATAATTGGTCGTGAAGAAGGCGAGAATAATTATTTAAATGGTTATAAGAATCAATTTACTCATGTGTATTGCTCATCTCACGGTGGTCCATTAATCTTAATAGATGGTGATTTTGATAAAGCTGATGAGGAGTTTACAGCAAGTGTCTTAGGTAGATTTACCCAAGGTAAAAATGCTGATAGTGTAACTATGGTGTTTAACTACACAGATGGAACGAGTAAAGAAATCGTTGTAAAACCTATGCCAGCCGATGATATCAAACAGGAGTGGTATATATAATGAAAGAATTAAGTCTTGAAAGATTATTATGTCCTATGCCTGTGATTAAAACACAAAATGCTTTACGAGGTATGAGCTCAGGTGAACAGCTAAAAGTAATATGTACAGATCCTGGGACTATGCATGATATACCAGCATGGTGTAAAGTTAATGATTATATACTTGTCAAAGCAGAGCAAGTAGAAGATAAATATGAATTTGTAATCGAGGTAAAATAATGGATCATTCAGTTTTAAATGTGTTAGTTTGTCCAGTTTGTAGATCAGGCTTATATTATGATAAAGAGAATCAAGTTTTAATTTGTAAAGCTGATAAGTTAGCTTACCCAATTAGAGAAAATATTCCGGTGATGTTAGTTGAAGAAGCAAAGAGATTAACTCTTGAAGAGGTTAAAAAATATGATTAATATTCATGTTGTAATTCCAGCACGACTTAAATCAACTCGTCTGCCTGGAAAAATGCTTGCTGATATCGCTGGTAAATCCATGATTCAAAGAGTATACGAGCAAGTCTCTAAGACAAAATTCAAAAGCATAATCATAGCTACAGACTCTCAAGAGATTAAAGATGTAGCAGAAGGTTTTGGTGCAAAAGTTATTTTAACAAGAGATGATCATGAGTCAGGTACAGATAGAATTGCCGAAGCTGTTACTAGTTTGGGGTTTGATGATGAAGATATTGTAGTCAATGTTCAAGGTGATGAGCCTTTAATACCAGTAGAGAATATTGAGCAAGCTGCGCAGTTATTAATAGATAAGCCAGAGGCTGTAGTATCTACTCTTTGTGAGAGAATAATTGAAGCTGAAGATATTTATAACCCTAATAACGTCAAAGTAGTTTTTGATAAGAATAATTATGCTTTGTACTTCAGTAGAGCTTCAATTCCTTTTGAAAGAGGCTATTCTGAAAATCAAGAAGTTAATATATCAGAATTTTTTAGACATATTGGTATTTATACGTATAGAGTTGGTTTTTTGAAACATTATGCAGAACTAACTGTATCACCTATAGAAAAGTATGAAGCACTTGAACAGCTTAGAGTTCTATATAATGGTTATAAAATAGCTATTGATCAAGCTCTTAAGCTAACTCCTGCCGGCGTTGATACTCAACAAGATTTAGAAAAAATAAGGAGGCTCTTCAATGTTTAAACTAGATTCTCGTTTAGAAGCTGATACTTTTGAAGTTTGTGAGCATTTAGATTGTAAAATCTTGGTGATGAATAACTCTACTATACCGTGGTTTATTGTAGTACCTTTTACAGATAGAACAGAATGGTATCAACTGGATGATTCAGTTCAGTACAATGTAAATAAGATTATTAATAAGCTCTCTGATTTTATAGTTAAAGGGTATAATGCAGATAAGCTAAATGTTGCGACTATTGGTAATGTTGTCAAACAAATGCATATTCATATTGTAGGACGATTTGAGAATGATCCAGCTTGGCCAGCTCCAGTGTGGGGGAATATTGATCCTAAACCATATACAAAACAAGAAAAAAGTAGCTTAGTAGAGAAGGTTAGAAAGATATTCTAGATCTGATGCGTTCCTTGACAAGCTTTTGAGATATAAAAGTTTGGCCTTATATTAAACTTTGCATAATAGTTACTCTCTAAGTAATTACTATATTCTTTAAGCATTTTACTTGGTAAAAGGTGTATTGTAGAGCCTCCAAAACCACCACCAGTCATTCTAGCGCCATAAACTCCATCAAACTTTCTTGATAAATCGACTAAATAGTCTAGTTCATCAGAACTTACCCTATAGTCATTTTTTAGCGAATTATGTGATTGATACATTAGTTTGCCTAAGCTTTGCCAGTCTTTAGTTTGCATTGCTTTAGTAGCATCGACGACTCTTTGGTTTTCTGTAAAGACATGTAATGCTAACTTATAATCTTGTTCAGAGAAATTAGCTTTAGTTTGTTCAAGCTTTTGATTATCTATCTCTCTTAGTGATTTGATATTATTAAATTTCGCAATATTTTCACAAACCTGTCTGCGTTTATTATAGGCAGAATCGGCTAAATTATGTTTGATATTTGTATCTGCAATCAAAACAGATAACTCATCAAGCTCAAAAGGGATATTGTTATGCTTGTCATTATCACAATCAATCATTGTAGCTGAATTCTCTTGTGAAAATATGCATGCCATCTGATCCATAAGACCGCACTTAGTACCAATATAGTTGTGTTCAACCTTTTGAGCAATTTTAGCAAGGTCAAGTTTAGAAATGTCTAATTCATAAGTTTCATTATAAGCAAAAGCAATTGCTGTATTTAATGAAGCTGATGAGGAAAGTCCAGCACCGAAAGGTAGATCACTAAATATATAAATATCAGCACCTTTAATATTTGCTGAAAATTCTTCTTTGATAATATTTAAAGTACCTTTAATATAGTTCTGCCAAGTGTTAGATATTTCTTGTTTAATTTCCACTAGATCGAAGGATGTTGAATCATCCAAATTTTCACTATATACATTGACTATATTGTCATCTCTTTTTGCAATAGCTATAAATGTCCCTTTATTTATAGCAAATGGCATTACAAAACCATTATTATAGTCAGTATGTTCACCAATTAGATTAACTCTACCAGGAGAGAAAAACATCTCAGGATTAGTGTTATATAGCTTTTTAAAGCGACTAACTAAATTATCTTTGATACAACTCATAATCATAACTCTCTTAATACTTGTGCGGCTAATTCAGGTGTAATATCTCTTTGAGACTCACCAAGCATCTCAAAACCTACCATAAATTTCTTAACTGTAGCAGAGCGTAATAGCGGAGGATAAAAATGTGCGTGAAGTTGCCAATGATCAGATTCCTGGGCTCCTATAGAACCATGCCAGCCCATAGAATATGGGAATGAAGTATCAAAAAGCTTATCGTATTTTACTAACAATGTTTTAAGAGCATTAGCAAGTGATATTTTTTGTTCTGCAGTTAAAAAGTTTAAATGTGAGCATTTAAACTTTGGTAAAAGTAAAGTTTCATAAGGCCATGTTGCCCAAAATGGTACAACAACTAGCCAATCATCATTTTGGTAAACGATTCTTTCTTTCTCGTTAATTTCACGATTTGTATAATCTAAAAGCATATTAGATTTGTTTTTCTCAAAATATTCTTTTTGAGAATGCTCTTCTTTTTGAGCTTCTGTAGGCAAGAAATCACAAGCCCATATTTGTCCATGAGGATGTGGGTTTGAGCACCCCATAATAGCTCCTTTGTTTTCAAAAACTTGAACCCATTGATATTTTTTACTTAAGTTTGATACTTCATCTGACCATAAATCAACCACTTTAGTTATGTCTTTTTCTTGCATAGATGCCATAGTTAAGTTATGTTTTGCAGAGAAGCAGACTACTTTTGCAACACCTGTGGCACCACTTACTTGGAATAAACCATCATTTATTTCTAAATCAGTGGCTATTTTTTCTTTTGAAAGAGCTGAAAAATCATTTTCAAATATAAAAGTCTCTTCAAAATTTGGATTTGTCTCTCCATTAGCCCTTGTATTGGTAGGACATAGATAGCAGTTTTCGTCATATTCTGGACGTGTATCTTTTGCATTCTCCTCTGATTGGCCTTGCCAAGGTCTATTAAGTCTATGAGGTGATACTAAAACCCATTCATTTGTTAATATATTTTTTCGGCGGTGAGAGAGCTTTATTTGAGAGATTTTCTGTGAAATATTCATAGCCATTTTTATTAAAAATAGTTGTTTTGTATTTTATGTATAGTATATCATCATTATTATAAGTGTTAATTAAATTTAATATTCGAAACAGTATAGGAAGATATATGTATGCAAAATGCAAGTAAAATAAATTTTGTAGTCATTCGCGTGGCTATAATAGCAGCTTTGGCCGGGCTATTATTCGGTATGGATATTGGTTATGTTAATGGCTCCTTGGGCTTTATATCAAAAACATTTGGTTTAAGCGTTGAAGAAAGTGGTCATGTGTCTAGTGTTTTGTTACTTGGTGCTGCTTGTGGAGCTTTTGCTAGTGGTTTTTTATCAAAACAATATGGGCGTAGAAAGGTATTATTAATCGCGGCGGCTATATTTTCTATTTTTACAATTGTAGGTATTTTATCTCCTAATTATGAAATCTTTATTGGGTCTAGATTTATCTTAGGTATAGCTGTAGGTATAGCATCATTTATTGCTCCTTTATACTTATCTGAAATAGCGCCAAAAGAATTCAGAGGAGCTTTAATTGCTCTTTATCAACTAATGATAACTATAGGTTTATTTTTGGTATTTTTAACAAACTCTGCTCTTGAGAGTACTGGCTCTTGGAGAATCATGCTATCAGTGTTAGCAGTTCCCTCAGTAATAATGTTTTTTGGTTGTTTGACTTTACCAAGAAGTCCAAGATGGCTTGTTTTAAAAGGTAATGATGAAGAAGCAGCTGTAGTCCTTAAGAAAATTAGATCTTGTGAGATTGAGGCTCTAGAGGAACATAAAGAAATCAAGCAAACTACGCATAAAGGAGTAAGTGTTTTTTCTTTACTTAAGAAAAAGTTTTTCGTAAAAGTAGTGCTTTTAGGTATAGCCCTTCAAGCATTTCAACAGTTCACAGGTATGAATGCTTTTATGTATTACTCAACTGATATTTTTAAGTTAGCTGGGTTTACTAACCCATCAACATCTACTATTGTAATTGGTTTATTAAATATGCTAACAACATTCATAGCTATTAAGTATGTTGATAAGTTTGGACGTAAACCAATCTTATATTTTGGTTTAAGTTTACTTATAACTTCTTGTATCGTTGTAGGGTTTATATTTAAATCACATTTTGCTTACGGCCAGGCTATGGTTCTATCACAAGCTTTGCAGTGGACTGCTTTGATATTCTGCTTATTATTTATATTCGGTTTTGCTATAGCAATGGGGCCTGTAATTTGGATTTTATGTTCAGAGATTCAACCTATAGAAGGTAGAGATTTTGGTGTTACAGCATCAACGATGAGTAACTGGATATGTAATGCTATTATCGGTAATTTTGCTCTTACTTGGTTGACATACCACCCTGGAAATACATTCTTTGGTTTTGCGATATCTTGTGTGGTCTGTGTGTTATTTGTTAAGTTCTTTGTGCCAGAGACAAAAGATGTTTCTTTAGAAGAAATTGAGAATAATTTAAGAGCTGGTAAACCTTTAGCAAAAATTGGATGTTAGTAAATTTTAAAAATAATGGTGGAGATATATGGAAGCACAAAAGGAATATAAAAGAATAGTATTTTTAATTGCTATAATAGCAGCTTTAGGTGGTTTACTTTTTGGTTTAGACCAAGGGTTTATTGCAAATGCTGGTAAGACACTTGATCATATTTATAATATGGCTCCAGGTAGTATTGCTGAAGGCAAGTTTAATGCTATTTTAGCTTATGGTGGTATATTAGGTACTATTTGTAGTGGTTTTTTTACTAGATACTTTGGTAGAAAAAATACATTGTTAATAGCTGGATTTTCATTCCTTATGGGAGCTTTAGTGTCTTCATTATTACCTCCTTTGAATATTCTAACTGCTTGTAGATTTATTCTTGGTTTTGGTGTTGGTTTAGCTTCTTTTGCGACACCTTTATATTTAGCTGAGACAGCTCCTAAAGATATTCGTGGGGCGATGTCTTCATTGTTCCAGCTAATGATAACATTCGGTATATTTTTAATATGCTTAGTCAATGTCGTGATTGTTGAAGTATCAGGACATACCAAAATATCATTAACTTTAATGTTTAGTGTTATTACATTGTTTGCTTTTTTAATGTTTTTGGGTTGTTTTTTCTTACCTAAAAGTCCTAGATGGCTTATGATGAAAGATAGAGAAGGAGAGGCTAGAGAAGTATTAGCAAGACTTAGAAATAAGGATGAAATTGATAGAGAAATCCAAGAGATGAGTCAAAATGATAAGCAAGAATCTCATTCTGTTAAACAAGTGTTAAGTAAAGGTTTCTTCTGGAAAATACTTATTGTTGGTGTAGTGATTCAAATGTTTCAACAATTAGTTGGTATCAATGCAATGATATATTATGCACCAAGTTTCTTACAAGGAGCTGGATTAAATATAATCTTAGCAGGTTTGGCAGTATTTTTTGTAAACTTTCTTTCAACATTTCCAGCGATTCGTTGGGTTGAAAAATGGGGCAGAAAAAAACTTTTGACAGTAGGCGCTTTGACGATGGCGGCAGCTCTTGTAGTTGTAGCTATATGTTTTTATGCTATTGATATTGCGGGAGTTCATTCAGAATTTCCTAAGTATATATTATTGATTGCATGCTTAGTGTATATCTTTGGATTTGCTTGCTCTTGGGGACCTGTTGCTTGGATTATTTGTTCTGAGATATTTCCACAGAATGTTCGTGAGTTTGGTATGACTATTACAACTATTGTTAACTGGACTTTTGTTTGGATAGTAGTAGCATATTCAAATGTGATCATGGATGCAGGAGTTTGGGGTAAGCCAATGATATTTATTAGTTATGCTATATTTTGTATGATTGCTATAGTTTTCTTAAAACTATTTGTACCTGAAACAAAAGGTGTTAGCTTAGAAAAAATTGAAGATAACTTAATATCAGGTAAAAAACTTCGTAATCTTGGTCAGTAGTCAGGCTTCTAATAAAGTTGTATATTTTTCTTAAATAATGTATTCTTTGCATTGTAATTACTAATAGTTAAATCAAAAAAATAAGGAACTATAATTATGAAAGCTTCAGCTAGACATTTGCTAGTACAATCAGAATCTGAATGTCAACAAATTAAAAAAGACATAACTGAAGGTAAAATTACATTTGAAGAAGCAGCTAAAAAGCATTCTCTATGTCCATCTGGTGCTAGAGGTGGTGATTTAGGTACTTTTTCTCAAGGACAAATGGTTCCTGAATTCGATAAAGTAGTATTTAATGATGAACTAAATACGGTTCATGGTCCAGTACAAACTCAATTTGGTTATCATCTATTAGAAGTTACATCTCGCGGATAATTTAAATTTCTCATAATTTTCAAATTATTAATAAGATTTCTCATAATAAAAATTTACGGATAAAAATGAATTCTGAAACTAAAAAAGATTTTAGTCAGCTTGGACTAAGTCAAGATATTGTAGATACTGTTGTTAAACTAGGATACGAAAATCCTACGCCAATTCAACAGTATGCTATTCCATATATCTTATCGGGTAGAGATGTGCTTGGTCAAGCACAAACGGGTACAGGTAAAACAGCAGCATTTGCATTACCTTTAATAAATAACATGGATTTTGACTCTAGAGATAGAGCGCCACAAGTTTTAGTATTAGCTCCAACTAGGGAGCTTGCTATACAAGTTGCAGAGCAGTTTGAGGCTTTTGCAAAAAACATCCCAAATCTAGATGTTGCTTGTATCTATGGTGGTCAAGAATATGGCTCACAGATTAGAGCACTTAAAAGAGGTGTTAAGGTTGTAGTAGGTACTACAGGGCGTGTAATGGATCATATTGAAAAAGGTACATTACAACTTGATAATCTAAGAGCGTTAGTATTAGATGAAGCTGATGAAATGCTTAGAATGGGTTTTATTGATGATGTAAGGTTTGTATTAAGTCATGTATCAGATGAGTGCCAAAGATTACTTTTCTCAGCAACAATTCCAACGGATATTGCTGATATTATACAAGAGTATTTAAGAAATCCTTGTAAGATACAAGTAAAGGCAAAAACAAAAACAGCCAATACAGTAACTCAAAAGTTCATGGTAATTAAAGGCTTTAGAAAAATAGATGCTTTAGATAGATTGCTTGAAGTTGAAGAGACTGATGGTGTTATTATCTTTGTTAAAACTAAGACTAGTACAATCGAAGTAGCTGATAATTTAAAAGCTCTTGGCTATAAAGTCGCAGCGATAAATGGTGATATGCAACAATCTCAAAGAGAGTATATTGTTGATCAATTTAGAAGTTCGAAATCAGACATATTAGTAGCTACTGATGTGGTTGCTAGAGGTATTGACCTTGAGAGAATTTCTCATGTCATTAACTATGATATGCCTGGTGATACAGATACTTATGTACATAGAATTGGACGTACAGGTAGAGCTGGACGTGAGGGTACTTCTATTTCTTTAGTGCCTTTAAAAGAAATGAGATTCTTACGTATTTTAGAGAGATTTACAGGATCTCCAATGCAAGAAGTCTTTATGCCAAGTGCAAAAGATTTAGCTAATAGTAGGATAGAGAATTTTAAAGCTAGAATAACTTCAGCGATAGATAAAAATAAATCTTTAGATAAGTATAAAGAGATAATTACAGGTATTCGTGATGAGTTAGAGCTTGATTCAGATGAGCTTTTAGCTGTTTTAACATTACTTACTCAAGGTAAGAAGTCTTTCTTCCCTAGAGAAATACAAGCTAGAGATGATAAGCCTCGTAGAGATAGAAATCCTAGAGATGGTAGAAGAAATGATAGGTTTGAGCGCAGAGGCGATCGTAATGACAGAAGTGATCGTGGTGATAGACGCTTTGATAGATCAGAAAGAAAACCACGTAGAACTCCAAATATAGATTTAACTACATATAAACTAGAGGTTGGTCGTGATAATGATGTTCAACCGAGAAATATTGTAGGTGCTATAGCAAATGAAGGAAATATTGATAGTAAGCATATCTGTAATATTTCTATCCAAAAAGATCATACTTTAGTCGATCTACCATCAAATTTACCACCAAAAGTTGTAAATCATCTTAAAAGAGTATGGGTTGCAGGTAAAAAGCTAAATCTTTCTGCTCAGTAATCTAATTTTTTGTATAGATTTCTTATGATTAGTTTATACTATATCTTTTTTTAATATTTTAATTATCTCTATTTTAAGAACAAATACATAAATTTAGCTATCTTTGTTCTATTTAATTAACGAAACCTGTATAATTCATCGAACTATCTATTCAATTATGATTTTTACAAATGAGTAACTATATTTTTATAGTTTCTGCACCATCAGGTGCTGGTAAAAGTTCTTTATTAAAAGCTTTTTTAGAAACACAAGTTGGCAGAGATAATTTTGCAGTAGCCACATCTCATACAACTAGAGCTCCTCGTACTGGTGAAACTAATGGTAAAGAATATCATTTTGTCTCTATTGCTGAGTTTGAGCAGATGCTTAGAAAAGATGGCTTTATTGAGTATGCAAAGGTTTTTAAAAACTATTATGGCACATCAAAGGCTGAGATAGATAAACTACTTGCAGAAGGTAAAAATATAATACTTGAGATTGATTGGCAAGGCGCTCAACAGACTCGAGTTATATATGGATCAAGAGCTAAGAGTATATTTATACTACCACCCTCAATGGATGAGTTAAGAAAGCGTTTAGAAACAAGAAATACTGATTCAAAAGATATAATTGATTACCGCATGGATCAAGCAGAAGCAGAAATATCCCATGCTAATGAATTTGATTATCAACTAGTTAATGATGATTTTAGTCAATCATTAGAGCAACTATGTGAATATTTCGAAGCAAATATCCAAGGTTAAAAGGAGCATTTGGATGTTAAATCAAAAACTTATAAAAGATAAAATATCACAAGCTAGAGCTGAACTGCCAGGCTTAAAAATTAAAGATGTTGAAAAGCAGAAATATATTAATGAAATAAAAGAGTTGTTAGAACAAAATAATGCTTGTTTAGTAGCCCACTATTATGTGGATGCAGAAATCCAAGAGTTAGCTGAGCAAACAGGTGGTTTTGTAGGTGATTCTCTTGCTATGGCTAAATTTGGCTTAGAAAGTGAATGTGATACATTAGTTGTTGCGGGTGTAAGATTTATGGGAGATTCAGCAAAAATCCTAAGTCCTGAGAAAAAAGTGCTTATGCCAACTTTAGAAGCTGAATGTTCATTAGATCTAAGTTGTAACAATGGTGAGTTTAAAAGCTTTATAGAAAAGCATCCTGATAGAGAGGTTGTTGTTTATGTAAATACTTCAGCGGAAATAAAGGCTCTAGCTGATTGGACTGTTACATCCTCTAATGCTTTAGAAATTTGCTCTTATTTACATAAACAAGGCAAAAAAATTCTATGGGGTCCAGATAGATTCTTAGGTGACTGGATTGCTAAACAAACAGGCGCTGATATGCTGCTATATGATGGTAGTTGTATTGTTCATGAAGAGTTCAAGGCACAAGCTTTAGATGATTTGATGCTTGAATATCCAGAAGCTGCTGTTTTAGTACACCCTGAGTCACCAGCTGAAATTATAAAAAGAGCTGATGCTGTTGGTTCAACTTCTCAGCTAATAGCTGCAAGTAAAGAAATGAATAATGATAAGTTTATAGTTGCTACTGATACAGGAGTTTTCTATAAAATGAAACAGTTATCTCCGCATAAGGAATTTATCCCTGCTCCTACTGCTGGTCGTGGAGCTACTTGCCAATCGTGTGCTAAATGTCCGTGGATGAAATTAAATCAATTAAAAAACTTAAGAGACTGCTTAGCAAAACAAAATAACCAAATTTTTGTAGATGAGGAAGTGAGACAAAAAGCTCTTATTCCTCTAAATAGAATGATAAATTTTTAGGAAAAATTATGTCTGAAGTAATGTTAAATAGTAATCAGATAATTGAAGTTCCAAATAATGTTATTAGAAAATTGGTTACAGAGTCTTTAACTGAAGATGTTGCTAGTGGCGATATCACAGCTCAGTTAGCCCAAGATATTGATACTACTGCTTTTTGTGTCACACGTGAAGATATGGTCTTGTGTGGTCAAAAATTTGCTAATGAAGTCATAAGTCAAGTTGACAGTAATATCGAAATAACATGGTTATATAATGATGCAGATGAAGTAATCGCAGGTCAAAAAATTTTTGAACTAAAAGGAAATGCTAGAAGTATTCTCACAGCAGAAAGAGCAATGTTAAATTTTATTCAAATGCTTTCAGCTACAGCGACAGCTACAAATAAACTTGTAAGACTTATATCTGACTATAAAACTAAGCTACTTGATACGCGTAAGACTATTCCAGGATTTCGCTTAGCACAGAAATATGCAGTTAAGTGTGGAGGTGGGTTTAACCATCGTATAGGTTTATTTGATGCTTATTTGATCAAGGAAAATCATATCAGATCTGCTGGTGGAATTTTACAGGTTGTTACAAAAGCTAAGCAATTAGATAGTAGTAAGATTGTAGAAATTGAAGTTACAAATCTAGATGAGTTAAATCAAGCAATAAATGCTGGAGCAGATATTATAATGCTTGATAATTTTTCTGTAGAAGATATTAAAAAGGCTGTTAGTCTAGCTAAAGACAAAGTAGCGTTAGAAGTTTCTGGTAATATTGATAGTAATACTATAGTAGAGATGGCAAAGACAGGTGTTGATTTTATATCTGTTGGTGCTATTACAAAACATATTAATGCTATAGATCTTTCTATGCAGGTTCAAATATAAAAAATGATTGTAAAAAAGCATGATATAGCTATAGTAGGGGGTGGACTAGCTGGGGTAGTTGCAGCTATAGAGTTAGCAGAACATGGCTTAGATATAGCTATCATTTGTGATCAAGTTTTTGACAAATGTGCTAGTTCATATGCTCAAGGTGGTATTGCTGCGATAATATCTGAACAAGATAGCGTAGAGTCACATATAACTGATACGTATGTTGCTAGTGGTAATATTGCAAATCTTGAGAGTGTAAATCAAGTTGTAAGTAATTCAAATTCTTCAATAAAATGGCTTGAACAACATGGTGTTGAGTTTGATAGAAATAATGATGGAAATTATAGCTTACATTTAGAAGGTGGACATTCATTAGCTAGAATCTTGCACATCAAAGATTACACAGGAAGAGCAGTTATATCAAAGCTATATGAAAACCTAAATGAGCTTGAAAATATATCAATATATTCAAATCACAAAGTATTTAAACTAATTAAAAAAGATAATAAATGTATAGGTTTATATACTCATAAAAGTAATCATCAAGTAATTAAGTTTATTGCCAAAAAAGTAGTATTAGCATCAGGAGGAGCTTCTGGGTTATACAAATATGTAACTAATGTTACTGCTGGTGATGGTAGTGCGATGATTATGGCTTATGACATAGGTTGCCAGCTAGAGAATCTAGAGTTTACACAATTTCATCCTACTTGTTTTTTTGGTAAGGCAGGAGAGCCTATTTTGATTTCTGAAGCTATTCGCGGTAGTGGCGCTGTATTAGAAACAGAAAAAGGTATAAGAATCATGAAATTAATTCATGAAAAAAGAGACCTTGCTCCTAGAGATATTGTAGCTAGACAGATTTATATCAATATGCAGGCCGGAAGAGATATTTATCTAAATGCTACTCATCTTAGTGCTAGTCAGTGGCAAGATAAATTTCCTTACATATACCAAAAATTATTAGATAATAATATAGATCCAACTATAGATAGGATTCCGATATCACCAGCAGCTCATTATAGTTGTGGTGGAGTAAGTGTTGATAAAAATTCACAAACAAGTGTGCAAAATTTATACGCTGTTGGTGAGGTTTCTTGCACAGGTTTACATGGGGCAAATAGATTAGCAAGTAATTCGTTACTTGAATGTGTTGTATATGCTTTGCAAGCAAGTAAAGATATATTAAACAATCTGACACATGATTTTTATCAAGATAATGAAGTGTTAGAGTTATTTAATTCAAGTAAAGATTACACTCACATGATAGCCCAGATAAGACAGTTAATGTGGGATAAAGTTGGGTTAGTTAGAAGACAGTCAGAATTGAATGATGCTTATAAACAGCTTAAAACACTAGAAAACTCAATATATCGAGATAGCGTATTAGGTAAATATGACTATAAATTAGAAGCATATAAAAAAGTAATTGCTCTAGCTAAATTGACTGTTAGAAAAGCAATGTTAAGACAAAATAGCATAGGCAGTCATTTTATAAGAAAATAAATATTTGCTAAAACCAATAGTTTAGTAATTATTTTTCTTACGGTTTTTACTCAGTATGGGCTTTTAAATTTTTTTGGAAAACATTATAGTATTAAAATCATATTTAATTTATAAATATAACATGAAAAAGTATGCAATATTTTTCTTAAGCTTTATTTGCTGTAGCTCGTCTTTTGCCATGGCTCATAATAATGCTAGTAAACCATCTGTAGAAAGTTATAAAGCTAAGATATTGAATGCAGATCAGCAAATTATTGAATTGATTGCAGAGCGCAAGGGATGGCGTAAAAAAATGTTAAAACTTGAGAAAAAACAAAACTTACCAAGTTATGATCCGTTTAAAGATAAATCATTAGAAAAAACTCGTACATCTTTTGCAATACAGTATGATGTTTCTCCTAGATTAGTGGATGAAGTTTTTAATATATTAAATACGCAGGATTTAAAAACTGCAGATCAAAGTTTTTAATAAAATATATGAGGTAATAAAATAACATGTCTATTTATGATTTTAAGCTAACAGCGGGAGATGGATCAGAATTCTATTTACCAAAAAATAAGGTTCTATTAGTTGTTAATGTAGCAAGTAAGTGTGGTTTTACAAAGCAGTATAAAGGTTTACAACATTTGCATGAGATATATCCAGATTTAGAAATTGTAGCATTTCCGTGTAACTCTTTTGGTGGTCAAGAGCCAGGAAGTGATACTGAAATAAAAGGTTTTTGTGAAACTAACTTTGGTATTACATTTCCTATTATGAAAAAAACAAAAGTTAATGGTAAGGATTCAGAACCTCTATTTGAATACTTAAAAGAACAGGCGAAAGGGATTTTAGGTACTGAAAGAATAAAATGGAATTTTACTAAATTCTTGGTATCAAAAGATGGTCAAACTGTTATAAGATATGCACCTAAGACAATACCTGAAGATTTGATTGCTGATATTGATAACTTCTTAAAAGATTAATTTAAACGATTTATCTAAAGATAAGTTTCTCAAATATTTTTTTCTTTCAATATACTTCATCAGTCAAATAAATAGCTAGAAAAAATATTGGTTTTAGAAACTCAGTTGAGTAGAATCTTTAAGTTTAAAGACTATTGATTTAATCAGTATTCACCATAAAAAAGTCGTGCTTGACACGGGGATCTCTTAAATACTGGAGAGATTCCCGCCTTCGCGAGAATGACTTGATAATTAAATCAACAGTCTTAGTTAGTATTTGCACTTATTGCTAATATTTAAGATTATAAAATTTTTTATTTAATCAAATCAGGAGTTAAAAGTGATTTCAACATCTCTTTCTTATATATCATCACTATTATTGATATGTAGTTTAATAGTACTTATTTCTAGTAAGTCTAAATCAAAGATATTTGAATATTTTCCCGCTATAGTAATTATATATTTTTCGATAGTTTTATTATCAATACTTGGTTTGTGGAATACTCATTCTATAGAGATTAAGCAGACAAAATCACAACTTGAAGGCTTAATATTACCGATAATGTTATTCTTAATGTTAATCCGCTGTGATATTAGGCTAGTAATTAAGCTTGGAAGGAAATTGTTGATCGCTTTCTTTGGTGCAAGTATTAGTATAATTATAGCTTTTATAATTATGTATCTAACTATTGGTAGATATATATCACCAGATGCTTGGAAAGGTTTCTCTGCATTATCAGCTAGCTGGATGGGAGGCACTGGAAATATGGTTGCTGTTAAACAAGCCCTTAATACACCAGATAATCAGATGGGATATATACTTCTGACAGATTCAATAAGCTATACTATCTGGTTTGCATTTTTGTTTGCTCTTATCTCTCGTGCAAAAATATTTGATAAATGGACAAAAGCAGGTTCATTAGAAGAGCATATTCGTAAGGTTGATATTCAAGATCCTTATAATTTTAAAAGGAGACATTAACTTTGTAGGGATATTCTTATTAATAGCCATAGCGTTTACAGCGACAGATATTGCAAGTATAGTAGCAGCATATTTACCTCAAACAGCACTAATTAGTACAAAGACTTGGACTATCTTGGTTGTGACATTTTTAGGGTTTATAGGGGCAATGACTCCAATAGCTAAGATAAGAAGTGACAGTATTATTGCTAGTATATTTTTATACTTTTTAGTAGCTTTGATAGCTTCAGGCTCTTCATTTGAAGGATTTTCAGAGGCTCCAATATATATAGCGTGTGGAATAATGATTTTAGTTATACATGCTATAATAATGACAATCATAGCTAAGATATTTAAGCTAAATTTAGCAATGTGTTCTATAGCATCACTAGCTAATATTGGCGGTATCGCTGGAGCTCCTATTTTAGCAAGTGCTTATAGTAGAAGTTTAGTTTCTATAGCTGTAGTTATGGCATTACTGGGGTTTTTAGTGGGAACACAGGGAGGTTTAATTGTTGCTAAAATACTTTCTGGATTTGCAGTATAGTCAATCCGATTGTATTGTGTACTTTTATGCGGTCATCCTGAACTTGGTTCAGGATCTCTTCACTTTGGCTAGGAGATTCCGGATCAAGTCCGGAATGACAGGTTTTATTTTACATAAGTCATTCGGATTAACTATATGAGTAAAATAATCGATATAAAAACATCTATAGTAAAAATAGCTCTTAAAAGAACATTTACAACAGCTATACGAAGTACAAATCATATAGATTCTTTAGTTGTTGAATTAACTTTAGATAATGGAACAAAAGGTTATGGTGTAGCTCCTGCAACAACTGCAATTACTGGCGATACATTACAAGGTATGCAATATATTGTTAATGAAATTTTTACTCCAGTTATTAAAGGAGCGTATTTGAGTGACTATGAAAGGGTTTTACACCAGGCTTTTAATAGAGTTATGTTTAACTCAGCAGCAAAAATGGCTGTTGATCTAGCTTTTCATGATCTACTTGCTAAACAAAAAAACACCTCTGTAGCAAACTTCCTTGGGGCAAAAAATAATACTATGGAGACTGATGTATCTATAAGCTGTGGTACAGTTTCAGAGACTATACAAAATATCCAAAATGGTGTTGAAGCTAATTTTACAGCTATAAAGGTCAAAACTGGAGCTGATTTTAGAAGAGATATAGAACTACTTAAAGCTTTAGATAGTGAATTTAATAAGAGTACTAAATTTAGATTTGATGCTAATCAAGGCTGGAGTATAATTCAAACGAAACAGTTTATTGAAGAGCTAAATAAATATAGCTTAAACGTTGAAATAATCGAGCAACCAGTCAAGTATTATGATATATCAGCTATGCATGAGATAACTCAGTTTAGCAATATTCCAATAGTTGCTGATGAATCTGTATTTAACTCAAGTGATGCTAAACGAGTTATAGATGAGAGAGCTTGTAATATGATAAATATCAAACTTGCAAAAACAGGTGGTATTTTAGAGGCTAAAAAAATAAAGAAACTAGCTGATGAGGCAGGTATACCATGTATGGTTGGCTGTATGATGGAGTCTCCCGCAGGTATCTTAGCTACAGCAAGTTTTGCATTAGCTGAAGATATTACTATAGCAGATCTTGATCCCTTAGATTGGGTTGCAAAAGATATTTATAATGGTTATCTAACTTTTAATGAGCCAAATATTATTTTAAAAGATAATTTAAATGGATTTGGTTATAATTTCTAAAAATATATTAAGTATTTATAGTAAATGAAAACAGATAGAATCATGGTTTTAGTTCATGGGTTTATTAAAAATAGTAAGGATATGCGTACTTTAGCGAGCTTTTTTAATCAGTATTATGATGAGATTATATCTATAGATTTACCTACTACTTTTGTAAGTATCAACACTGCAGTTTCTAAGCTTTGCGAAGTTATAAGAAACATTCCGAAGACAAAGTCTATCACATTTATTGCACATAGTATGGGTGGCATAATAGTTTGTAAAGCTATCAATGAGCTACAACTAGAAAACGTTGACAAATGTGTATTTATAGCTACACCTTTTAAGGGATCAAAAATTGCTGATTTTGGAGATAAAATTCCTTTTTATTCGAGAATATTAAAACCAAATAAAGAGTTAAAAATAACGGATGAATATCTTGATAGTTGTAATGCTATCTCTGCTAAATTTCCAGTAGGGTTGATAGCAGGGAATAAATACTCAAGGCTTAATCTTTTAGCTAGGTATTGTCTTAATAATGATCATGATGGTTTAGTGGAAGTGCAGTCTGCCTTTGGTATAAATAGTGATGACAGAATTATCTTGAATAAAAATCATGGTGAAATTCATCATGATGTCGAGACACTTGAAAAGATAGATTGTTTTTTAAAGACAGGCAAGTTTAAATAAATATAAATTAACAAGGTTTATATTAAGCAGCTAATGAGAATTGCTGTACAGGAAATGAGTTTGTTGAACCTACCTGGTGAGCAAAACAGCCAAAACTTGTAGAAGTTAGAGTAATCATTACTGTAGCTGAGATAATTATTTTTTTCATTTTATTGCCTTAGAGATTTATTTATTTCTTATTTATGGGTTTATTATTACACTGTTTTTTTATATATATTAAATTAATGTTTTTTATCTTATATATAAATTCAGCTTATATATTATAATAATTTATTCTGGCTTAGATATAGCTAAAACTGTATCTATATCAAAGTAGTACGTCATTGTGTTAGGTAGTTACTGAGCCTAGTCGAATGTACTTGACCATACAATCTAGCAAATAGTGTGCTTGTAAGCTATTTGATCAAGTGCTACTTTTAAACATAGTAGATCATATATGAGGCTTTATAGTTCGTATTATTATTTTTTCTAGAATCATATCTTTTTTTAATAAGCCTTGTTAAAAATAAATGAAGAGGGGTAATATATTATTAATATATAATCGAATTGTATTTAATTAAATTAGGAGATAAAAATGAGTACAAAAAAAGTACTTTTAATAGGATGGAATCCAGAGTCAGTAGATTATTCAAGATATCCAGGGATGAATGCAGATATGCTTAGAGCAGCTCTTGAAGGAGATTTGCAAAAGTTAAACGATATTGGTTATGATGCACACATGGGCTATATAACTAGTGAAGCAGCAGCTGTTAAAGAAGTTCAAGATATACTTTCGAAAAATACTTTCGATATTATTCTGATCGGGGCTGGAGTACGTAAGGATGATAGCTGTTTTCTTTTATTTGAAAAACTAGTAAACGTTGTACATGAATATGCAGTTAATGCAAAAATATGTTTTAATACAGGTCCTACTGATAATGTTGAAGCTGTCCAACGTTGGGATATTTAGCTTATAATATTTAGTTTAAAAGAAAATTATCTTACTTTTATAAAAATATTAAATTATTTTTGATTTAAAAGTTTTTTAAGTGTAAATTATGACTCATAAATATACGCTACTTTGAGATTGTTAATGATAAGTTGCAAAAAATTGAGTTTAAAGTTATTTGGTATAGTAGTATTAAGCGTTCCCTTTGAAGGAGGTGCTCATGACCATAACAATCCTTCTCATGATTCATTAAATCGGTATGGTTATATCATAAAGGATAAGAATGGTGTAGATATTACAGACGTAGTTTTATCTGAAAGGTCTCCTTATTGTAGTAGTTATGTGGGTAATTATTTTGCTTTAGCGGATGACTATAATTTAAATCAGAAAAACTCATCATATATGACTATAAAGACTAACACCGAGGACTGTATCATTATTAGTAATGGAATTCCAAATCATACTTATGATGATGCTAAGGAAGGAGCTTTTCGAAATAAAGTAGTACCACAATACCAGATATATGCAATTTCTAAAAAACCTAAACAGTTAGATAAACCAATTCCTTTATCACTAAGAATGGATAATGCAATTATGCTAAATGGAGTCAAAGTTGATCTATTAGCTGCGGGGTGTTATGGGGTTGGTGATGGTAGGATTGGTTGTTTTGATCCAAATGCAAGATGGCGCTATAATCCAACATATGAAGAGTCTGAGTTTGTAATGGATACTCATCATGCACACTCTCAGCCTGATGGAACTTATCACTATCATGCCTCACCAAATGCACTGTTTAAAGATAACTCATCTGTTGAGTCTCCTGTGATAGGTTTTGCAGCGGATGGCTATCCTATTTATGGCAGCTATATTAAGAATAATGGTGAGATTTTTGAAGTTAAATCTAGTTATCAACTAAAAAAAGGTAATCGTCCAAATACACCAGATAGTCCAGGAGGTAAGTATACGGGTGAATTTGTTGATGATTATCAGTATATTGCTGGTAGTGGAGATCTAGATGAGTGTAATGGTATGGAATATAATGGCCATTATGGTTATTATGTTACTCAAGGATATCCTTATATTATTAACTGTTTCAAAGGCACTCCAAATAAATCATTTATGAAAAAACTACCAATGCGTAGATCCTAAAAAAATATCATATAAAAGTTTAGATCTTTAGCTTATTATATTTATATATAGAATAGCTTTTAGGTCTATAGATATGACTTTTCTTACTGAAGAACAAAATCGTCAAATTGAAGAATATGCTATTTCTCAAGGTTTAAACCTGATTGAGAATGCCTCTGATGAGATAGTTAAGCTTATTTGCGCAAAATTCGATCAACAAAATAAAATACTAGTAATCGTAGGCTCAGGTAATAATGGTAGTGATGGTATTGCAGCTGCGATTAAGCTCTTAAATAAAGGCTATAATGTTGATGTTTATAGAGTTTTTGCTAAGGGAAATAAGGATAATCAGTACTATTATGAAGAGTTTTCAAAGTTTAAAAATCCTATTAGCTCTTTAAAACAAAACAAAAATGTCATTCCGGACTCAGATCCGGAATCTTCTAAAAATAATCAAATAGGTTCAATATGTGATTATGATATCGTAATCGATGGAATATTCGGTATAGGGTTGGATAGAGATTTACAAGCAGATGTTTTAGAGCTCGTTAAAACTATAAATGAAAATTCAAAATATACCTTAGCAATAGATGTACCGAGTGGTTTAGGTGCTTTTAATGCCAAAGTATATGGTGAGGCAATCCAAGCTAATGAAACAATTACATTTTTAGCAGATAAACAAGGTTTGCATACTGGCGATGGTCTAGATTATGCTGGTAAAGTAATTGTTAAAGAGCTAATTAACAGTGAAAATATCAAGATTACTCAATCAGAATATCAAATTTATAAAAGCGATATTCAAAATATAAATTTAGACAATATCCTTAGGAAAAAGAAAAATACCAATAAAGGTACTTATGGCAATCTAGCTATAATTGGTGGTAATGTTGGCATGAATGGTGCTTTGCAATTAGCTGGTAAAAGCTCGCTATATAGTGGTTGTGGTAAGATCTCAATGATATCTTTGGATAAAAACTTTCGTGCTGATATGTCTACACCTGAGCTAATGATAAAATCTTTGGAAAATATTCCTAAAAATCTAAATACTTTCTCAGCTTTGGTGGTTGGGGTTGGCTTTAATACAACAGATGACTCTCAACAAGTTTTAGAGTTAATAATTGATAATCTAACTCAACCAGCAATTTTTGATGCAGATGCTCTAAATATAATTGCAACAAATCAGCAAATTAGAGAAAAATTTATAAATTTAGAAAATAAAATAATAACTCCACATCCTGCAGAGGCTGCAAGATTACTTGGTTGTACCACAAACGAAATTCAAGAAGATAGATTTGCAGCAGTTAGAGCTATAGCTAAAAAATATAATGCTACAGTCGTACTAAAAGGAGCTGGAAGCCTAATTTGTAAAGATGATAAGATCTATATAAATACTACAGGCAATCAAGGTATGGCAGTAGCAGGGCAAGGAGATGTATTATCTGGGATTATAGGCGCATTTTTAGCTCAAGGTTTAGATACTCTATCGGCAAGTAGATTAGCTGTATATATTCACGGTTTAGGGGGAGATAATCTAGCTAAAAAGCTAGGTGGCTATATTGGCATATTTCCTAGTAGAGTTGCTGAGGAGGTTTGTGAGGTTTTGAATAATGTTAAATAATAATGTCATTATTGATTTAAATTATAAAGATAGAGAAACTGGACAAATCTTAAGATTAAAAAGCATTATAAGTAATGACTTTTCTGTTATTTTAGGTTCTCCTGGAAGTGGTAAAACCCAACCATTAAAGAAATATGAGAAATCTAATCCTAAAGTACAATTTTTTAAAATAGTTGCAGGTATTAAAAACCTAGTGCTTGATGATGAAACAGAGGTTTTGTTATTAGATGGACTTGATGAGTTTTTACTTAATGATAATTGTTATAAATTTTTTGCTCAACTAAAAAAGTTTCTAAATAAGTCAGTAAAAATAGTACTCACCTGTAGAGAAACTGAGTGGACTAAAGAATTAGAAGATGAATTGAACGAGAACTATAAAACTCCAAAAATTTATACTATTGAACCATTAAACTATAGGCAACAAAAAGAATTAGCTTTTAAATACGGAATTGAAGATAGTTTTATTGAAACTGTAGACAATAAATTTCTAGCAAATCCACAGATGTTTTCTATGATTTTAGAGCTATGGAAAAACGATAAAAAAGATATAAAGGATAAACAAACTCTATTTAGAGAGTTTATTTCTTTAGCGTCTGATGAATCTAATGTTTTATATAAAAAATATATGTTAAAAGAAGAGGATAAATTATATAGGTATTTAGGCTACCTTGCCTTTTTTTATATTTTTTCAGATATGAGAGAATTTAATGATAAGAGCCTGAAAATTATAGCTTGTGATAGTTACGAGAGAGAAATAATAGATAAAGTAATAAAAACTAGGCTTTTTAGTGATAGAACTTTTATACATAGACCTATTGCAGAATTTATTTTAGCAAAATTCATCTTAAAAGCTCTTGATAGTGAAAAGCTTAACTTTAGAAGAATACAGTCATATTTTATAAAAGATAAAGTTGCTATTCCAAAGCTTAAAGGTACATACGCATGGATAAGAACTCTTAATAACAAATATGATTTTGAAAAGATAAATGCTTATGAGCAGTTAATATATGGAGATATACCAAAATTAGAGGAAAGAAAGGGGTTTATTCTACAAGTTAAGGAAGAGTCAAAAAAGAATCCTTATTTTAGATATAATTTGAGGAATGAAACTTCAGATATTGATACTCTTAGTCAAGAGAAAGCTTTATATTCCACAGAAATTGAAAACTTCCTTATTGATGAATTTGATAAAACTAAAGATCTAAATAATAATTATCCAATGTTTATAGTAAATATTCTAACTAAAGGAGAGGCTGCGACTAAAAAATATATAATATCATCTATTAAAAATAACTCTATAAATGAGCATTTTATAACTTGTTTTATGACTTTATTTAAAGATGATAAAACAACTTTAGATTTTATTCTTGATAAAGTAAGTAAAGGAAATATCGCTGACAAAAATAATCATATAAAAGAACAGTATATATCTTTGTTGCATGACGAGCTAAGAGGAAATGAAATAGGAAAAATAATTTCATCCTATAACTATACAGATAGCTATATAACTATATATTTTATTGAGTTTGATGAATTAGATATAGTAAAACAAGAAGAAATAATTGCTTCTTTAGGACAAAATATTACAACATCTAATAAGTATATAGACAATAATATAGAAAAATTAATTGAAAGGTTTCTAGTAAACATTATATTAGCTTATTGCGATAATCAAATTAGTAATGAAAAAGCGTATCAAACTTTTAAAAAAGTAAGAGAGTTATTTTATAAAAATGATAATAGGTTAGCAAATATTAATATTCCTACTTATAGACTTAATATTTCGCAACAGAAAATAGTCGAAAATCTATTTGAATTTTTCTTTGAAAAATATGTCGAAGATATTTTATCATCACCTCCAGATAGAGATGGAAGATACTATTTCTTTAATTTTGATAATTATTTTTTCTATGATGAGAACATAGATAAATTAAAAGTCTTTTTATTAACAGTTGATAAGGAATACACTGAGAATATAAAGAAAGAGCTCTTAATCAATACTCTTCCTTATTCTAATGATAGTAATCTTAATAAGATTATAACCAAAGCTGAGGAACATGATTTAAAAGATTGGTTAGAAGAAAAAATAAAAGTAAGAAAACAAATAAGAGAAGAAGATAAACTTAAACAAAAACAACAGTCTGATGCTTGGACATTGGCTGAGCGTAAAGAAATTGATGGTTTTATAAACTATATTTCTATCAGATCTGATGATGATTTATATAAGAATTTGCAATTTATGTATTATATAGCAAATTTGTTCTTATTTGAAAATAATAAGTTACAAAAACTGCCTTTTGATGTTAAACGTAGATTAAATAACTTATTGCAAAATTTTATCTATACTAAAGGTGTTTCACATCTTACTATTGAAAGCATAGTTAAGGAAGATTTCTTAGATAAAAGAAGGTATATTTCAAATATATGTTTTGTCTCTACCTACCTTAATGAAGATAATTTAAGTAAAATACCTAAAGATATAAAAAAGTATTTATATATAAATGCTTTAAGATACAAATATTATAAGATTAGCACTGATAGTTTTCTTGAATATATAGAGAATGATATTGAATTTGCAATAAAAACACTTAATGAGACAGTAGGTATTATAATTGATGAATATTTTCCAGAGATAAAATCTTTTTTTGGGAAGTATTTAGATAAAGATAATATTGAAGATTTAAAACTATTTGTAGGTATAAGTGCTGATAATAAAGAATCATTACAAAATGAATTAGCAAAACAATTTTTATATAAATATGCTAATAAGTTATGTGTTAGTGAGCAAGATTTTTCTGAATTTATAAGTATTAGTAACTTAAAAGAAGCAAAAGCTATAGAAAAACTTATTAAAAATGCAGAAGTTAATTTTGATCTGGATGATGCTTGTTATCTCAAAGAGATTTTGATGAAAAACCATAAGCTTTTTCAGTGTATGGATAAAATTAGACTAGTTAGCTTTATTATGAAGCAATTTGTTTCAGAAAAAGATTTTGGTACCCTGAATAATTATATAACTAAGGAATATGATTTATTTCTATTTTTAGCAAATAACTTGTTTCCTTGTTTATCTTATATGGAGTTAAGTCAATTATTAGAACTACCATATATAAATAAAGATATCTGGGGAGATAAGATATATCAACGGATACAAGAGAATAGGCAGATTAGTTTTAAAAACCATAAGTATGAAGTTGAAGTTGTTAAAGGTCTAATTCTAGAAAATAAAATAGTCGATTATAGAGATTTTTTTGAGGAAACTTGCTACAGGTTAGAGAATTTAAAAAATGAAATAGAGTCGAATAGAAATAATGATAAATTAGACTTTTATAATGAGCCAAAAGAGACTTCAAAAAAAGTATACTCACCAAAAGATGAAGATAGATGCCGAGATGTTATCTTGAGAAGATTATCTGATAAGTATATTGATATCTTGTGTACTTCTGAAAAGCTCGAAGCAGATAATAGGGCAGACCTTAATATAAAGTATAAGTCTAATATTGAGTATGAAGTTCAAATTGAATGCAAAAAAGATAAGCATCGTAAACTTTATGAGTCAATAAATAATCAACTAATAAAACTTTATTTAGAAGATAAAGTTGAATATGGAATTTATTTAATTTTTTATTTTGGAGAAAAGCGCAAAAATAAACAATATATGTTTAATAAGTTAGAAAAAGGTATACAAGAGGAGTATAAGAACAAAATAAAAGTTATATGTATTGATTTGACAGTTATTAAAAAGGTGTAACGTCATCAATTACATCACCAACAATCTGAAACGGTAATTTTAATATACAACTATTTAAACTAATACAACAAACAGCTAATGCAGTAACTAAAAATATTTTCTTTAATTTCATTTTTTATAAGATCAGTATTTAAAATTTATTTATATAATACCTAAGTGATTTATACATTTGTAGATCTTATTTTAGTAATACTGGTTTAATTAGATATTTGTTATAATTAATACTAATAAATTTAGATTGTCTATTTGGATAAGTATTGTGAAACACCAACTTAAATGGATGGCATGGGAGACAACTAGACGTTGTAATCTTAAGTGCGTGCATTGCCGTTCATCTTCAGAATGTGAGGTGCTTGGTCACCCTGATTTTTCTACCGAAGAAGGTTTTAGAATCATTGATAATATAGTCGAGTTTGCTAATCCCGTATTAGTATTATCAGGAGGAGAGCCACTTTTAAGAGCAGATATCTTTGAGCTAGCAGAATATGGAGCGAGTAAAGGTTTGCGTATGGCTTTAGCTACCAATGGTTCATTAGTTACAGATGGAATTTGTGAGAAAATCAAAAACTCAAGTGTAAGTATAGTATCTCTAAGTATAGATGGTGCTACAGCCCAAACACATGATGATTTTCGTAGCCAAAAGGGTGCGTTTGAAGCAACTGTAAATGCTGCGAAATTATTTAAAAAGCATGGTATACCATTTTTGATAAACTCATCATTTACCAAGCGTAATCAACATGAGATTAAAGATGTTTATAAGCTTGCAAAAACTCTTGAAGCTACGGCATGGTATTTGTTTATGATAGTACCGACAGGGCGTGGCGAAGAGCTTATGCAAGAGTTGATAGATGTTGATGATTATCAAGATATTTTAAATTGGCACTATGATATGGAAGCCGATGAGCAAGATATGCTTGTACGTCCAACTTGTGCACCACATTATTATCGTATTCGTTTTGAGCGTAATAAAGAAGATAATGCAAAGGTTTGCTCACGTGCTCTTAGCTTTGGTACTGGTGGTGGTAAAGGTTGCATAGCTGGGCAAAGTATATGCCTACTAGATGTTGATGGTAATGTCTATCCATGTAGCTACCTACCTGTAAGCGCGGGAAATGTTAAAGAGAAATCATTTGCAGACATTTGGCAAAACAGTGATGTAATGCACGATATGCGTGATTTTAGTGCTTATGAGGGTAAATGTGGCTCATGTGAGTTTATCAAGATATGTGGTGGTTGTAGAGCTAGAGCCTATAATATTCACGGTAGCTATTTAGCAGAAGAGCCGTTTTGTAATCACATGCCAATTAGAATGAAATAATGAGTAAGAATAATTTTATTATAGATATTACTGTCTTTCTAAGCCAACTACATCACTCATATTAACAATTTCAATAACTTTTTCTTTTGGAGTAGGCTTGATTATATGCTTGTTTGCTTCTGGAGGCACATCAGTAAAATTCATAGCATTTAGATCATAACTGATATATCCTTCGTTAATACCTGCTGCATAAACTCCAGTAGGGCTATTACCTTGATATGCTGCAATATCTTTATATGAGACTATTAGGTTTTTTAGATCTTTAATAGTAGTCCATAAAGTCATAGAAACCTCATATGGTGGTACAGCGACATTATTAATAATTGATGAAGCATGGAAACAAGCTTCTCTATTTGATTGAGGCTCAGGAACTAACTGTGACAGAATGTAAGCTCTTACAAACCTAGATACTCCACTGAAGTCTCCAGGCATACCTATCAATTGAGCAACCTCAGGACGAGAACTTGAAACAGTATCTTTATAGTTTATTGTTTTATCAGAAAATTGACTATTGCTACCTTCAAATGGTTCTAATAAAGATTTATATTCTTTGATATTCTCTAAATGCCAATCATAAGTAGGTGCGTTAGTTAAAATATTGCCTTTGTTTTCGTATACTTTAACTTCACCATCAACAAACTCTACAACTGCAGTATTACCTTTTGAGTCCCTTAAACTAAAATGTATAGGGATATTTTTCACAAAAGTTCCAGGCTTGAGTTCTAATGCTCCACCAACTAACTGGTGTTCCGCTATAAGCTTTAGAGCCTCTGGAACATCTTTTGCCATAGATAGCAAAAAATTACCTATATAATAGACAGATAAAACCTTTCTTTTATCTTCTGGGTTAAAAGTAGGATGCTTTGTAACATCTAAATATAAGAAACTAAATGATAAGCCTTGAGTGTTTAATCCATCTGTAAGACATTTATCAAAGGCTAATCTACCAAAAAAACCGTAGCGAGTCTTCCAACTAGTTAATTGAGAATCAGGTATTTTATCAGCATCAATAACTATGTCCATGGTATTATCAATACCTACATAACTTATACAATTTTGAAAAGCTATATTCATTGGGAAATCCATAGATCTAGCTTCTACTTTATACTCATTCTTATTTATAAAAACATTTGTACACACAGCTATCTCCTTTTTTATTTGATTACTAATGCTATACTTTATAATATCAACACTACATTATTATGGAGTTTAAAACAATGACTCAACAATTTAATAAAATAATTTTATATCGCATGGTAACACCTGAGAAAACTTGTCCGTATGGTCTAAAGGCGAAAGCCCTTTTTGAAGAAAAAGGCTGGGGTTTTGAAGACCATATTTTAGAAACTAGAACTGAAACAGATGCTTTTAAACAAAAATATAACTTAGAAACTACACCTTTAATCTTTATCGATGGTAAACAAATCGGTGGCTATAGTGATCTAGTAGAATTTTTGGGTGAAAAATGAAAGATCAATTAAAGTGTTTTGTATATGAAACAAAAGTTTTACCTGAGCATATAGATCCAAATAATCATCTAAATAACATTGTATATCTGCAATGGATGCAGGATATTGCAATTGCTCATGTCAAAGCTAATGGTGTATTTGATATCACAGAAGCAAATGGTCTAACATGGTTTGCAAAAAAGCATACAATAGAATATTTAGCTCAAGGGTTCTTAGGTGATGATATTGTGGTTGTTACATGGGTAGAGAGTATCACAAAGATTTCTACATTTAGGAAGTATCATATTTATAGAAAGTCAAATAAAGCTCTTCTGTGTAAAGCAGATACCCTTTGGGTAATGGTAAATGCACAAAAGGGTAGACCTGCAAAAATTCCTGCTGAACTAGTAGAAATTTTTAATAAATATAATGATTTTGAAACTGATAATATCGAAAATCTTTTTTAATTTTTCTCAAAATAGAGAATTCGCTATAGATTATTGTTAGTATAGTTGTATA
Organism: Francisella uliginis; assembly: GCF_001895265.1. Lineage (NCBI taxonomy): Bacteria > Pseudomonadati > Pseudomonadota > Gammaproteobacteria > Thiotrichales > Francisellaceae > Francisella > Francisella uliginis. The sequence goes on along the minus strand of NZ_CP016796.1, from coordinate 1,291,214 downwards.
AGTGTGCTGATATATTTAATTTAGTAGAGTTTAGTTTTGTTAAATTTTTCAGAGAAAGAGTTAAGGTATTTATTAGAAAACACTCCTGATGGAATCCATATTATCGATCAAAAAGGTGATCTTGTATTTTTTAGTAAGTCTTTTATGAATAGACCTCTTGCGAAATACTAATTATTCACCATATATATAGAAAGATTGCTTAAGAGATCCATAAAAATGCAAATAAGCTACGCAATATTGTCAAAGAAAGCCAGAATATTTAGAAAACTAACAGGTTTAAAACTAAAACATTTCAATAAAATCTTAACCGATGCCTCAAAATCCTTAGATGAAGGATTTCCAAGGATTGGCAGAAAGCCAAAAGTTGATAATCATGCAGATAGATTATTGTTAGTTTTAATATATTATCGTTGCTATATGACACAAGAATTTTTAGGCTACTTGATAGGATTAGATGAATCAAATGTAAATCGCCTAATTAGACGAGTAGAGTTACTACTAGTTAAAGAAATACATATAAAAAAAGATAGAAGCATGACTAATCAAAAAGTAGAAAGACTTTTAATAGATGCAACAGAACAGCCAATCCAGAGACCTAAGAAATTAAAACGAAGAAAGGCTAACTATTCAGGGAAGAAAAAAAGCCATACACAGAAAGTAGAAATAGCTATCAGTGAAGCAGGTCAAATAGTTAATGTTTCGAAGGTTTATCCAGGCAGTGTTCATGATATAACTGTTCGCAGAAAATCAGATAAATTAGCTCGTGATGTTGATAAATATTGTGACAATGGCTACCAAGGTATTCAAAATGAATCTACTAAAGTAAAACTCCCCTATAAAAAGCCCAAAGGAGGTTCTTTAAGTATAGAGCAGAAGAATTATAATAAATGGCTTAGTAAGATTAGGATTTATGTTGAGCATAAAATTGCAGAAATTAAAAAGTTTCGTATACTGGGTGAAACCTATAGAAGTTTTGGTAAAAAAGCTAATCTTAGGTTTAATTTAGTGGCTGGAATAGTTAATTTACAAAACGGATTCTAAAAAGAAAATACCTACTTAGAAATAAAATGCCTCTGAAGTAGTATTTCGCAAGAGGTCTAATAATCTTGGTTATAACCAAGATGAAATGTTAGGTTTAAATGTAGTTGATTGGGATCCTTTTGCTCTTCATACTCAGCTTAGCTCTTTAATTTTGGATTTAATTGATAATCCAGAGATATTTACTTCAAAACATTTAAAAAAAGATGGCTCATTAATAGATGTTGAGATAAATGCTAAAGGTGTTGTTATCGATAATAAGAGATATCTTTTTGCTTCTCAAAGAACTATTAAAGCAAGAAATACAACACAAGTAGATTTAGCCAATAAACTCTTAGTAAGAGAAAAGGCAAAGTATAAAACTATCTTGGAATTAGCATCAGATGGTGTTTTCATTATGGATTTTGAGGGTAGACTTCTTGAGTATAGTAAAAAAGCCCAAGATCTTTTAGGATATTCTGATAGTGAGATGGTGGATTTAAGTGTTTTTGATTGGGATAAAAATATTACTAAAGAAGAGTATGCTCAGATAATCTTAGCACTTAAAAAAGGACCTATTGAAATAGAAAGAATACATACTAGAAAAGATGGTTCTAAATATATTGCTTTTATAACTGCAAATATTATTAATATTAAAGATCAAGAATTACTTTATGCTTCAGCTAGAGACATAACTCAACAGAAAGAAAGCCAAAGAATAATTATAGAACAGAATGAGCAATTAGAAGCTATATTTCAAACTGCTTTAGGTGGGATTAGCTTGTTGAGCCTAGATGGTAAATATGAGTTTGTTAATAATAAATATTGTGAAATGTTAGAATACTCTAGTAAAGAAATATTAGATAAAAGCACATTTGATTTCACAGATAAAGAATATTTAGCTGAATATAAACATGTACTTAAAGAGGTAACTGAAAAATCTATATATGAGGATTTTGAAAGAGTTTGTATAACCAAATCAGGTAAGCTAAAAAGACTAAGATCATCAATTGCTTTAATGCCAAATAATAGACAGTTATTAATGACAACAGTTGATAATACAGATCTTTTTAATGCCATGAGTATCATTAGAAAACAAACATATACAGATGATTTAACAAAACTTGATAATAAAAGATCGTATAATAATCATATTAAAGAAAATCTAAGACTATATGAAAGATATGAAATGCCATTTTCTATGATTATCTTTGATATAGATTTCTTCAAGAAAGTTAATGATAATTATGGACATCTTGTTGGCGATAAAGTACTTAAAGAACTTGGTAGTTTAGTCTCATCTAATATTCGTGGAACTGATACGGCATTTAGGATTGGCGGTGAGGAGTTCGCTTTAATTTTAAAAAATACTTCTTTAAATAATGCGGTTATCGTAGCAGAAAAACTTAGAACTATTGTTGAACAAGATTTAGATACTATCAAAGGTCAAACTATAACTATAAGTTTAGGTGTCACACAAGTCATAATAGGTGATACTACTGATAGTATTTATACAAGAGCTGATACTTGCCTGTATACTGCAAAAAAACATGGTAGAAATTGTGTTATAGCATCTGACTAAAATTGTAGTCAGTAATAAAATCTAATCTGTATCTGAGTACAACGATATAATTATCTAAAATCTTATGTTTTATAAAGATTAATTAAGCCTAAATAATAGTTTACATTTAACTGTAAAAAATATAACTTTAAATTATGATAGTACATTATATTTTGAATAAAAATGTCTAGAGATCTAAATCTTGCAATACTTGAAACATCAAGCTTGGAAGTTCGAGATAAACTAAGTGAATTTAGTATCAAAGAATTTTCAAAAACAAACGCTTTTTTTTCTAGAGAATTTGAAAATATTGACGCTTTTGTCATTGATTATAACTATAATGCTAGTGATTTGAGTGCTTTTGAGGTTGTCGAGATTATTAAAAAGATACGCTCAAGTGTGTATACATATCTAAAACCTATATTTTGCAATAGCTGCGAATATGTAGACTATACGATGGAAAAATTTTCAACTACTGATGAGCTGATAAAATTTGTTGAAACAATTAACCATGAGATTGATAATATAATTAAAATTATCCGAAATATTAATGACATATCAAATGGTTGGCAAACTCGACTTTTAATATATCTGTGTACGCGAAAATCTATTAGAGGTTTAATTCCTCATAAGAATAAATCTAGAAATACATGTTATAGCTATCCTACTTTAGATATGTTTTCTCAAGATGATGAGTTTGATTATTATGAATGGATAAAGGAGCTTAAGGATCAAAATATCCTTAAAGCTAAAAAGCTCATAAAATCATTTTTCTATTGTTCTAACTGTCCATCTTCACATGTTTTATTTTCAAAAAGATGCCCCGAGTGCCATAGCGAGGATATTATAGTAGGTGCTGATAGTAAGCAACCGGATAATTATTCTTGTAGAGAATGCGAAAGTATTTTTGTCGAGCCAGAAGTTGTTAATGAATGTGTTGACTGTGGTACGATAACGTTTTTAGAACAAATGCGTAAGCAAAATATTTTTGAATACGTGCTTACTACAAAGGCTGAGCAAAATATAAAAACTACTATATTACAAGATCCAATATCTGTGTATGACGATATAGATTATACTATTCCAGAGTTTTTTTATAGCTTTGTTGATTGGGCATACTCTATGCAAAAAAGAAATCCTGAATATGAATTTTCTTTGATGCATATTAATATATTTGATTATATAGGTACTAATGATATTGAGGCAATATCCAAAGCTTTAAAAAGTATATTACGCAAGACCGATTTGTTAACTAAAGTTTCACCGCATGATATATGGTTGTGGTTACCAAATACTTCTCTTGAAGGAGCTGAGGTTGTTGTAAAAATGATCAAAGATGCACATTTATCAGAGAAAGATACAGTTGAGGATCTAGTTGAGATTAATGTTTTTCACTCTAAATCGTTAGAGGACTTCTCTTCGGCAGAGAGATTCTTACAAGGACTGTCAGCGAAAGAATAAATCTATTTGCTCTTTATTCTTATGGATAAGTGTATAATCGATCTAGAGATGCTTCGTCTAGTATGCAGCTTTTTATAGAGTTAATGAATAACCATAATTGAAAAATTATCTTATGTTTAGTGTAAAATCTATTGTCTACTTTATCTACTGAAACTATAATCAAAATAGTTACATTTTAAGTCTATCACATATATTTTAAATTTTCACAAAAGATTTTTTATAGTGTATAAGTAAATATACAAGTGGGCTAAATTCTTTAATCATAGAGATTAGCTGTAGGTTAAATCAATTAATTTAGAGGAGGATTGTTATGAGTAAATCAATAGTCACAGAGGGAATGGCAAATATAATAAGTATAGACTTAAACCAATCTATGAACAACCTTAAATAGACCTCTTGCGAAATACTACTTCAGAGGCATTTTATTTCTAAGTAGGTATTTTCTTTTTAGAATCCGTTTTGTAAATTAACTATTCCAGCCACTAAATTAAACCTAAGATTAGCTTTTTTACCAAAACTTCTATAGGTTTCACCCAGTATACGAAACTTTTTAATTTCTGCAATTTTATGCTCAACATAAATCCTAATCTTACTAAGCCATTTATTATAATTCTTCTGCTCTATACTTAAAGAACCTCCTTTGGGCTTTTTATAGGGGAGTTTTACTTTAGTAGATTCATTTTGAATACCTTGGTAGCCATTGTCACAATATTTATCAACATCACGAGCTAATTTATCTGATTTTCTGCGAACAGTTATATCATGAACACTGCCTGGATAAACCTTCGAAACATTAACTATTTGACCTGCTTCACTGATAGCTATTTCTACTTTCTGTGTATGGCTTTTTTTCTTCCCTGAATAGTTAGCCTTTCTTCGTTTTAATTTCTTAGGTCTCTGGATTGGCTGTTCTGTTGCATCTATTAAAAGTCTTTCTACTTTTTGATTAGTCATGCTTCTATCTTTTTTTATATGTATTTCTTTAACTAGTAGTAACTCTACTCGTCTAATTAGGCGATTTACATTTGATTCATCTAATCCTATCAAGTAGCCTAAAAATTCTTGTGTCATATAGCAACGATAATATATTAAAACTAACAATAATCTATCTGCATGATTATCAACTTTTGGCTTTCTGCCAATCCTTGGAAATCCTTCATCTAAGGATTTTGAGGCATCGGTTAAGATTTTATTGAAATGTTTTAGTTTTAAACCTGTTAGTTTTCTAAATATTCTGGCTTTCTTTGACAATATTGCGTAGCTTATTTGCATTTTTATGGATCTCTTAAGCAATCTTTCTATATATATGGTGAATAATTAGTATTTCGCAAGAGGTCTAATATAAACTAACCACTTTTAAGCTTGATAGCGGACTTCTTAAAGAATTCTCTGATAAACTTCTTAAAAAACCAAAGCCACATTTTGATGTTGCTGATTTTAAGGAATATTTATTAAATAATAGTATATTATTCGATGATTTATCTAGTGAAGATGTAACTAAGTTAATAATTAGTTATCAAAGAGAAAAAGATAGTAGATTATAAGTAAAAGAAAATTATTTTTTATCATTTTTAATTATTTCAACAGGGCCATGATCATCACAGTGGTCGCCATGAGGATGGTGTAATCTGCCATCAACAATATAGTCTACATGATCGCCATGAGGTACAGCCTCATGTCCACAGTCTGGACCATGAACATGGTCACAGCAATCATCTTTAACAGGTTTGCAACCATCTGGATTCTTTTCAGAAACTTCTAAAGTATGCTCATCATAGTGATCTTCATGTTTATGGTGTAAATGTCCATCATGTAAGTAATCATAATGATCGCCATGTTTTATCTTTGTATGGCCACAACCATCTTTATGTTCATGGTCATGATTTTTATGTGTTTTACATTTGCTCATAAAATTTCTCCTTTTTATTAAAAAACTTATATGTCTAGTACTATTCTAACAGTTTTTGTCTCAAACCTTCAAATAAATAGATAGTTGCTGCTTGAGCAACATTTAAAGACTCAATATCACTGAGAGTTGGAATCATAGTTTTTTTACCTATTGAGAAGTCTTGGATACCATTAGCTTCTTCACCAAAAACTAATATACTATCTTTTAGTTTAAATTTGTCATCATAACAAGATATTCCTTCATGAGGAGTTGTTAACCATATTTGATGATTTTCAAGTTTTGAGATATTTTTTAGTTCTTTGAGATCCTCAATATAGCTAAAGGTTAAGCTAAACTGAGCTCCCATTCCTGCTCGGATTGCTTTAGGGTTAAAAGGATCAACTGTACCATTTATTAAAACTATTTCTTTTAATCCAACTGCTATTGCTGTGCGAAGTATTGTACCAATATTTCCTGGATCTTGGATTCTATCTAATACTAATATGAAATCATCATCAAACTTAAGATCATTAAAATCTTTCTTATAAGCTAATATTAGAATTCCTTGTGAATTTTGCGTTTGTGAGAGCTCGCTAATATCTTTTTCAGAAACAATATATTTCTTGTTTATTGGGTATAGGCTGCTATCTGAGTTTTCAGTTATTATTATCGTGTGTATATCTGAAGAGGGGAGCCTTTGAATAGCTTCTTGGCAGCATCTGAGTCCTTCTATAATATAGTAGGGAGATTTTTTTCTACCTTGGGATGTGTGGAGTTTCTTTATTTCTTTTTGTAGCTTTTGTGTAATAGTTTTCATTAATTATTATTTTAGTATAAGTTACTGCTTATATTTTATGTATTTTTGATATACAAGGAAAGACATGTTATGTTAAAAGCTATTAATAATAAAATATAAAATTCTATGCAAAGAGAAAAAGGAGCATATGCTCCAGTATTTTATCCAGCGATTATTTTAGCATCTATATTAGCATTACTAGGTATCATCTTTCCAAAAGACTTCGCTAACTATATGTCTATTGTTCAAAATCTTATTTTAGAGAAATTTGGTTGGGCATATATTTTAGCAATGAGTATTTTTGTTTGTTTATGTTTAGTTTTGATGTTTAGCAGATTTGGAGATATTAAGCTTGGTCAAGAGCATGATTTACCTGAGTATAATAATATCTCTTGGTTTGCAATGCTTTTTGCAGCAGGTATGGGTATTGGATTGATGTTTTATGGTGTTGCAGAACCTCTAAAGCATTTTTTATCACCTCCAAATGCTTCAAGTGAGCAGTTAGAAGTAGTTAAACAAGCAATGAATACTACATTTTTTCACTGGGGCATAGAAGCTTGGTCTGTATATGTGATAGTAGGTTTGTCTTTAGCTTATTTTGCTTATAGGCATGATTTACCATTATTACCTCGTTCAGTACTTTACCCGATCTTGGGCGATAAAATTTATGGTTCCATAGGGCATGCAATAGATATTTTTGCAATACTAGGAACATTATTTGGTGTCGCTACTTCACTTGGCTTTGGAGCTATGCAAGTAAGCTCAGGAATGAGTTTTTTAACAGGGCTTCCAGACACTATAAATATGCAAGTGATTTATATTGTATTTATTGTTGCATTGGCTACACTATCAGTGGCATTAGGACTTGATAAAGGTATTAAAATTTTAAGTAATTTTAATATAGTTCTAGCATTATTCTTATTAGCCTTTATATTATTTCTTGGTAATACAACAGGGTTAATACAAGATTATGTCCAAAATGTAGGTTATTACCTAAGTACTCTTGTTAATCAGACATTTAATTTATATGCCTATAATAAAGAAAGTCATGAGTGGTTAAAAGATTGGACTTTATTCTACTGGGGCTGGTGGATAGCTTGGTCTCCTTTTGTAGGAATGTTTATTGCGAAAGTTTCAAAAGGTAGAACAATTAGACAATTTACGTTAGGTGTTTTATTTATACCAACTGGGTTTACATTTTTATGGATGACAGTGTTTGGTAATTCAGCTATTGATATAGCTATGAATAGTAATGCTCAGAATCTTATAAATGCAGCTAATAATAATATCCCAGTGGCTCTTTTTGAATTTTTTCAGCATTTTCCTTTTTCTATAATACTTTCAATTATAGCTGTGTTTTTGATAGTTACCTTTTTTGTGACATCTGCAGATAGTGGAGCTCTAGTTATAGATATCTTAGCAACAGGAAATGCTAAAAAATCAATAACTATGCATCGTATAGCGTGGTCTGTGTTAAGTGGACTTTTAGCAATTTCACTTATTTTGGCTGGAGGTTTAGAAGCCTTACAGTCAGCAACTATAATTAGTGCATTTCCTTTATTGTTTATTTTGTTTTTAATGTGCTTTTCGCTAGTAAAATCATTAAGGCTAGATTATCTAAGGATTAAAAGTATCGAAACGCACTCTACAGTTGTACAGTATGTAAAAGCAAATACATCTTGGCAAAAAAGACTAGAAGCCATAGCTTATAAACCATCTAAGGATCAAGCGATAGATTTTTTACAAAAAGATGTTACTACCGCAGTAATAGAAGTAGCTGATGAAATGGAAAAAAATGGTATAGATACTGAGGTGCTTAGAGATCATGATCATGTCCAGCTAACTATTTCTATTGAGGATAATGAAGATTTTGTATATAGTGTTATGCTTAGAGCTTATCAGTCAAAAGTTGGTACATATAATAGAGTAGAAGTTCTATTAAGTCATGGTGGGCAATATTATGACATTATGGGATATTCAAAAGACCAAGTGATTGCTGATATTGTTAATCAATATGATAAGCATTTACATTATTTGCATCTAGCGGTAGCTGATAAGGATATTATTAATTAAGAGCAATGTAACTAAGGTTTAGTATCCAAGCAAAGCTTATCCATAAAAGATAAGGAATAAGTAAGTATCCAGCAACTTTGCTTATGTTACTAAATATCCTAATATTCCAAGCAACAAATATCCATAAGACAGACATTTCTAATAGTGCTAAATCTATTTGCTGCCAGCAAAAAAATATAAAACTCCATAAGAAGTTAAGACCTAACTGGATAGCATAAACAATAAAGGCTTTTTCTTTAAGTTGGCCTTTTAAAAATACTAACCAACCAGAGATAGCAATCATAATATATAAAATGCTCCATACAGGTGCAAATATCCAATTAGGAGGCGCAAAAGAAGGACTATTTAGATAAGCAAACCAGGTTGGTATATTATGAGCTGTTAAGGCTCCAACCAACATACCAACACCTAAAATTACAACTATAAATATAACTAATGATAAATAGTTTTTAAGTTTTATATTATTATTCATTTTTTACTCCATATATTCGCTAGAAAATATCTTTTAATATCATATAAATATTGTAGATTAGAATATACTTTTGCAAAAGTTTGTATGATAATTATTAACAATATTTAATAGATGATTAGAGGTGTTAGGGTGCTTAAAACAAAAAGTTTAACTCCAAAAGAGTACGAAGTTATAATAAATAAAGATACTGAGCAACCATTTACAGGTAGATATAACGATTTAGATGAAAAGGGTGTATATATCTGTAGAAATTGTGGAACACCGTTATTTAAAGCAGATAGTAAATTTATTTCAACTTGTGGTTGGCCTAGCTATGATATTCATATAGATAATAATGTCAAAGAACTTCCTGATGCAGATGGTCGAAGAACCGAAATACTATGTAATACCTGTGAAGGACATTTAGGGCATATTTTTCATGGTGAAGGTTATACAAAATTAAATACGCGCTATTGTGTGAATTCAGCATCAGTTGATTTTATAGCGAGTGAAAATTTTGGTGAGACTGAAGAAATAATTGTTGCAGCTGGATGTTTTTGGGGTGTTGAGTATTACATGAAAAAACTTGATGGCGTATTATTTGCTGAATCAGGATATTGTGGTGGAGATCAGCCATATCCAAACTATAAAGATGTATGTAATGGTGATACAGGGTATCTAGAAGTTGTTAGAATAATCTTTGATAAGACAAAATTATCATTAGAAAATCTTTTAAAATACTTTTTTGAGATTCATGATTTTCAACAAACTGATGGACAAGGTCCTGATATTGGTGAGCAATATAAGTCTGCAATATTCTATTATGAAGATGATCAAAAGCAAATTGCAGAAAGCATAAAAGATTCTTTAATTAATAAAGGATACAAGGTAGCTACTGAGATTAAAGAAATGAGCTCTTTTTATGTGGCAGAAGATTATCATCTAGATTATTATATGAAGCAAGGATCTTTACCATACTGTCATACGCGTAGAAAAATATTTTAATTAAGCTTTTACTGGAAATAGCTTATTTTTAATCATCATAAAAATAAGTATAGAGAAAATTATAAATCCTAACTGTTGCATTGGAATATCTACCATTAAATCTGAGATAGATAAAAAACTCAGAAAGAATCCAGCAAAACCAGCAGCTACAAATCTTGTTAGTCTTACAATAGCATTTCCAGCACCAAAGCCTTCTTTTAATAAATCAATTGCTTTAGTTGTTGTGATAAGGTTTATCAAAGAAAAACTAGCTGTTGCAAACGCATTTAAAACAATGAAAATGTAAATATTATTAAAGAGTACTGAAGCTATGATATTTGCTATTATGATTGCAATAGCAGATGCATAGCCAACAAATATAAAATATCTTTGGTTAGATGAAGTTATTTTTTTCTTTATGTAATAGCTAGCGAATAAAATACCACAAATATTCAAGCCAAAAAGAATACAATATTGGGTATATCCAAGTTTATAGTATTCTATAATTAAGTTAGATGATGAGCTAATAAAGCTAAATAGTGCTCCAAAACAAAGTCCTCCGACTAAAGATGCTGCTATAAAAGGCATGTTTATTAAATGTTTAAAGTAAACTTTGAAACTAGATAGTAAACTTTTTGACTTATTATGTGATAGCAGTGTTTCAGGAATTATAAATGTAATTATAAGTAGTATAATTCCATAAATAGTTAAAAAATGGAATATATCTTGCCAGCTTCCAGTTGTATAAATAATAACACTTCCAATAATTGGTGCGACAATAGGAGCTATCATAAAGACCATAACCATTGTTGCCATCATCTTTATTAGCTTTTGTCCTCTGTAGCAGTCTTTTAGGATCGCTGCAGCAGCTACAGCTGCGGGAGAATCGCCTAAACCTTGTACAAATCGCATAAATATTAATGTATTAAAATCGTGGGTGAATGAGCATAAAATGGTACTTAAAACATATATAAGCATACCTATTATAAGTATATTTTTACGCCCAAATCGGTCTGATAAAGCTCCCCAAAAAAACATCCCAACGCCAAAACCAATAAGGTAAGTTGAGACAGTAATGGATAAAATACTTACATCTACTTGAAAAAAATCACTGATGTTACCAAAAGCAGGAATGTAAGTATCAATAGCAAAAGGAGGTAAAGCAACAAATATAACCACAAAGAAAACAAGGTATTTACTACCTTTTCTTACTTGAAACATTCTAGAACTTATCTTTATAAATTTATTAGGAGATATATTTTAACAAATAAAATTACTTTATAGATTTAATTTATACTTATTTAAAATAAAAGATTGGATAATTTAGATAAATTTTAAATTATTTAGATTTGTCTGAAGTACTAGTTGAAGCTACTTTGCTACTAGCTTTATCTACAGCTTTTTGGATATTAGCTGCGCTTGTGTAACCGCCTATTACAGTAGTGTTATCAGCATTAGCACCTTTAAGAGGAGCAACAACTAAGAAAGGAGTTCCTTGAATATCAAGATCTTTGAAGCCCATTTCTAAAGTAGATTTTACATGAGCGGCTATTTTATCATCTTTGATAGCTTTTTTAACAGCATCGATCTTAGCACCAGCTTGTACAGCTACTTTATTTACAGTTGAATCAGTAAGCTTACCTTCATCTTCACCTGTAGCAAATATACCGTTATGATACTTAACATAAGCATCAGCACCGTATAGCTTATAAATTGCAGTACCAACTTCAGCAGCATACTCTGATGCTGGAGCTCTTTGACCAAAAATTGGGAATTCGCCAAAGACAACCTGAACATTGCTATTATTTTTCATGATTTTCTCAATCTCAGGAACTACTTTTGAACAGTACATGCACTGATAATCAAAGAATTCATATATTACTACATCAGGGTTTTTAACATATGATTTAGGAGTTAAATCAGAGTTATACATGCTATCTTTGACTTTAAGGAAGCTAGTTACTCTTTGTTCACTCATTTTTTTCATCATAGTTTGACGAAGAGAGTCCATATTGTTTTTAATATCTTGTTCAGAGATTTCTGGCTTTTTAGAATTCATTGCATCTTCAAATCCAGCTATAACACGATCTTTGTATAAACCGTAATTTTTAAGATTTGGATCTTGATTTATACTTGAACCCATACCGTAACCAATAGTGTAGCTAGCATTAGCTTTAACATTATCACTATTTGTATCTGTTGTTTTTTGAGTTGTAGCTACCGTAGATGCTGAGCTAGCAGCGCTAGTAGTTGAAGTAGAATCATCACTACTACTATTAGAACAAGCAACTAAACTAGTTGTAATCGCAGCTACAGCTAGTGCTTTTAAAAGTTTTTTCTTAGTCATTTCTTACTCCTTGAATTACTTACTGAGCATTTTTTTGTGCAGCCATAGCTTGCTTTTGGAATTCTGCCATAGCTGTTTGCATTTGCTCAGGAGTTAATTTAGGTTTTTTTGAATTAATTCCGTCTTTTAAACCA